>JALGWI010000032.1 GCA_025774245.1 bacterium | reverse complement strand
CGGAGCGTCGGGGAGCGGTCGGGCGCCCCGGGATGCCGTAACCGTGGCACGAGTTATGCTTTAAACCCCGACGGAGGCGCGCCTCATGGGTGCGGGCTGCGCCGCAGTGTGCGACAGGGGGACCATCAGATGAGAACGCCGGCGACGAGGAGGCTGCTCCTCGTGTTCGCAGGGGTGGCTGTGTCACTCCTCATGGCGGGCTGCGGCTCGAGGACGGGCGACGACGCTCCCGACTTTGATACGGCGGAGTACGTCCAGGAGCCGGTGCGTCTCGAGACGCCGGCCTACCGGCTTCGGCCCGGCGACGAGCTGGCGATTACGTTTCTCACCGACGAGATGCTGAACTACGTCACGCCGATCACGCCGAGCGGCACGATCAGCATACCGATGAGCGGGGAGGTCGTGGCGGAGGGCAGCACCGTGCCCGAGCTCACGGCGGCGATCGAGGAGCACATGTCCTCGTACCTCCTCGATCCCACGGTGTCCGTGGCAATAAGAATGATCGCGAAGGAGTACGTCTTCGTCATCGGCGAGGTCGACCGCGCCGGCAAGTACGAGCTGACGGCCGGCATGACGGTCACCGGCGCGCTGTCCGAGGCCGGGGGACTTCTGTCGAGCGGGAAGCCGTCGAGCGTGATGGTCGTGAGGACGAACGGCTTGGACGAGCCGATCGCGTACCAGGTCAACATGGACAACATCTTCACGGCGCGCGACCTCAACGAGGACATGACCGTCGCGAACAACGACGTGATCTACGTGCCGAAGTCCATGATCGGCAAGGTGAACGAGTTCGTCTACCTCTTCTTCGAACAGATCGCGCCCGCGCAGCTCTTCTGGCTCCGCGGGTACGAGATGGCGCTGAGGGCCGACGGAAACCTCTGGTGGTGGGAGTAAGGCACCGGGGTGACCGGCGCCGAGGGGGAGATTGGTGGAGAGGAAGACCGGATATACCGGCGAGGGGATGATCCTCCGGGACATCGTCTACGTCATCTTCAAGCGGAAGGTCGTGCTGATCGTCCTGGTGGTCGTGGGCGCGGCCATCGTGCTCTACGGTCAGGCGACCGTCGTGCCGAGATACGAGGCGGCGGCGAGGGTGCTCATCAAGAGGCTCCCGCAGGCGTACCGGATGCCCACGGAATCGGCCGCGATCCTGAGGCGGTCCGAGGTCGTGAACTCGGAGATCCAGATCATCATGAGCTCGGCGGTGGCGGAGCTCGTCGTCGACCGGCTTGCGCTCGCCGGCGAGGGAGACCGCTCGCTCGTGATCTACAATCTCGGGAAGCAGATCCGCGCGAGGGCGCTCCCGGAATCGGACATCATCGACATCACCTTCAGACACAGGAACCCCGAGATGGCGGCGCTCATGGTGAACACGGCGCTCGATGCCTATCTCGAGATCCGCAAGAACGTCACGCTCAACATCGAGGCGGTGGCCTACCTCGACAAGCAGGCGAAGCGCCTGAGAGCACAGAGGGACTCGGTCGCGACCAGCATCGCCAGTTTCGGAGGCGACCACGGCCAGCTCCTGCAGGGCGTCCTGGCTTCACAGCACATGGGGCTCACGGACCGGTTCCGAAACGAGTCTCTCACGCTCACGGCGGAGATCGACACGCGCGAGCAGTACCTGGAGCTCGTCGATGGATGGCTCGCTTCGGGAGGTGACCTCTCCCAGATCCCGACCCCGGACATCTACAACATGGTGACCGTCCGCGACGCGAAGCTCCGTCTCGGAGCCGTCGAGACCGAGCTGGCGGAGGCGAACGCCCGGTACGCGGAAGGCCATCCGCAGATCGAGAGGCTCGAGCGCGAGCTGAGCGAGAGCGAGTTCGTTCTCCGCAGGGAGGTCGAGCAGGCGCTCGACCGCCAGAGGATGGAGCTGGCGACGTGGAAGGCGGAGCTCCTGGCGATCGAGAAGACGCTCGCCGACCTGAGCTCGAGGGATCCGGCGATCACCGAGGAGCAGCTCATCATCAGGATGCTCGAACACGAGCTCTCGATCCGGGCCGACCTCTACGCGATCGTGATGGACCGCCGGGAGCAGTTCCGGATCACGGCCGCGACGGACCCGAACCTCATGAACATCGGAATCGTCTCGCGCGCGAGCGTGCCGGCAAGGCCCCTCGAGCAGACGGTCAACATGCAGGTCGTCGTGGGCGTCTTCACGATCCTGTTCGGGTTCATGCTCGTCTTCGGACTGGAGAAATCGGATCACTCGCTGGAGCGTCGCGAGGAGGTACAGCACCATCTGGGCGTGAGGGTGCTCGCGTCCATCCCGGAGCGCAAGGTGTAGATCGGGGGAGACCTCTTGTACACCGACTTCTACGACCTGATCGAGAAACCGTTCGAGCTGGGGCCCGACCTCAGGTATCTCTACCTGAGCGCGCACCACCAGGAGGCCCTGGCCCACCTGACGTACGGCGTCCAGGAACGGAAGAGCTTCGTCCAGCTGACCGGCGAGGTCGGCATGGGCAAGACCACGATGCTCGACGCCCTCGTCGACGGACTCGACGTCACGACCAAGGTCGCGAGGCTCTCCTACACGACGATCGGCGAAGAGGATCTCCTTCGCGAGCTTGCCCGGGAGCTGGGCGTCGAGCCGCTCACGGGCCCGAAGATCGAGCTCAGGCGCAGGATCGCGGACTGCCTCGACGAATGGACGCGGGCGGGCAGGAACGCGGTCTTCATCGTCGACGAGTCGCAGAACCTGAGCCTCGAGGTCCTCGAGGAGATCCGGCTCCTGTCGAACCTCCGATCGGTGGGCCTCGCGAGCCTCCAGATCGTCCTGGCCGGACAGCCGGAGCTCAGGGACAAGCTCGAGCTGAAGGAGCTGAGGCAGCTCAGGCAGCGCATCGGCATCAGGTACCACCTCGTGCCCCTGTCGCGCGCGGAGGCGGCGGAGTACATCGCCCACAGGCTCGCGGTGGCCGGAGCGAGCGACACCGGGATCTTCGAGGCGGGCGCGATCGACGAGATCTACTCGCACTCGGAAGGCGTGCCGCGCGTGATCAACATCGCGTGCGACAGGGCCCTCCTTGCGGGATATGCGGAGGGCCGGCGCCGCATCAGCAGGAAGCTCATGCGCGAGACCATCACGTCGATGGAAGGGTACCCGCCCGGCGAGGGCGGGCGCGAGCCGGAAGAGCAGCCCGAGGAGGCTACCCGCCGGAGGTGGGGACGGAGGGCGCGGGCGAAGGCGGCCGCGAACCCCGGTCCGACAGCGGGGAACCAGGGACCTGAGCCGGGAGACGCCAAACACGAAGCCCCCGAGCCGGCCCACGAGGCTCCCGAGGCGAAGGCCGAACACGAGGTCCCCGAGCCGGCCTACGAGGCTCCCGAGGCGAAGGCCGAACGCGAGGTCCCCGAGCCGGCACACGAAGCTCCCGCACCGGAGCCGGAAGCCGTGATCGCGACGCCGGCGCCGTCGACCCCGGGGCGCGAGCCCGTCTGCGCGGAGCCCACGTCCGAGGAGGAACCCGAGGAGGACGCTCCCGACGGCAACGATGAGCCCGCCGACGCGGAAGAAGAGGAGCACTCCGAGGGCGCGGATCTGAGATGGGCGAGGCCTCGGGCCCGGTCACGGGTCCCGGCGGCCGTGAGCACGATCGTCATCATCGCGGCGGCCGCCGTCGTGTTCACACTGCTCGTCCGCCACCCCGGACCGTGGAAGTGGCCCGACTGGGTGCGGAAGACCACGGTTGTGAGCGGCGGGAACGAGAGCGAGACCAATCCGGCGAGCGGGGAGTCGAGCATGTTCGCCGCCATCCGCGAGCCCGGTGTGGCGGCGCACGAGATCGACGCGCCGCCCGAGACGGGCGCGCCCGCGGCTGAGGAGACGGACGGGCCGGCCGCGCAGGACGACGGCGGGCCGAACGGCTCGGACACGATGGCCGAGTCTCCCGGCGCCCCGAGCGACGAGCTCGGCGCCGGAGGCGGGCCGGTCGTCGGCACCGGCGGACCGTTCCGGGTCGTCGTGAGATCGGTGACGACGGAGGATGGTGCCTGGGGAGAGGCGGCCGAGCTCCTCGAGGCGGGATACTCCGTCGGCGTCGAGCGTGCCGACCTCGGTGAGAAGGGCGTGTGGTACAGGGTGTTCGTGGAGGGAGGTTTCCCGACGCTCGAGAAGGCTCGGGAGGTGGTCTCCCTGCTGACGGGCTCCGGCTTCGACGGGGCCTGGGTTTCGAGGAGCGGAACGGACGGCTGACGGGGGCGTGGTCGTCCGGACCGGCGGGAGCGTCATGAGCCGGATCTCGAAGGCGATGGACAGAGCCAGGCAGGAGCGCGCGAGGCGTTCCGGCCAGGATCTCCCGGAGCGGCAGGGGCGACGATCCATGCCGTCGCCGGGATCGGGCCGGTTCACGTTCCACGACACCGAGGAGTACCAGACCCTGGCGTCCGAGATCTTCCTCGCGCTGCCACAGTCCGAGTGCCGAACGGTGATGTTCGCCGCGTCCGTCTCGGGAGAAGGCACGAGCCTCGTCGCCCGTGAATTCGCCGCGTCGCTGGCGGCACAGGGCGAGGTAGAGACGCTCCTCGTGGACGCCAACATGAGGAGGCCCTCGGTCCACGAGATCTTCAGAACGGCGCGCGACCCCGGGCTCTCCGACCACATCCTCGCCGATGCGCCGCTGTCGGAATGCCTCAGACCGACCAGCGTGCCCAGGCTCACCCTGATGACGGCGGGACGGCCGGTCGTGTCCTCGCCGCGGGTGCTCGCGCACTCGCGGATGGAGGGGATGCTGGCCGAGCTGCGCAGGAGGTTCGGGTGCGTCGTGCTCGACGTTCCCTCGCTCCTGTCGTTCTCCGACGGGATCCAGCTCTCCCGCAGGGTCGACGGTGTCGTCGTGGTGATCCGCTCCGGCCGCACAAAGCGGGAGCTCGTTCAGCACGCCCTCGATCTTCTCGACGGAGCGGGAGCCAGGGTCCTCGGCTCGGTCCTGAACCGCCGGCGGTTCTACATCCCCCGGTTTTTCTACGAGCGGCTCTAGTTCCCGGAGCGGCCTCCCGGCGCCACCGCCCGCGGGAGCGCTCTCCCGGCGGGGGAGTCTGCGACGAGCGCCCCGGTGTCGCGGTCGTGCACGAGGCCGGGAAGTACTTGGAGCAGAGACGCGCAAGGACATTGGCCTGACACGTATCGCGGAGCGACAGCATGTACGGGATAGCACGATTCGAGGACGCGTTCGGACGGCGTTGGCCGCTCTGGGGCACGGCCATCCTGTTCTACGCGGCGTGCGTCTTCGTGCTCCTCACGCGGATCAGGCTGCCGGGTCCGATGCACCTTCTCGTCTACACGATGGCGGCCGCCATCATCGTCCTCACCGTCGTCCGGATCGAGTGGGCGCTCCTGGGGCTCGCGGCGATGATCGCGTTCTCGAGGCCCGGCGCGAGCCTCGGTCCCATGGACACCTTCCACGTGAGCGGCTTCAATCTCGCCGTCATCGCCGTGTGGCTCGTCTACCTGGTGCGCTACTCGGTCGACAAGGAGCTGGCGGAGAGGGGGCCACTCGTCCGACGAACGGCGCTCGACACGAACATCGCTCTCTTCCTCCTGTTCGTGACGATCTCGATGCTCCTGGGGCTCAACAAGAACATCGATCCGTTCCGGTCGGCCGGCGTGCCGATGGACGCGGACGCGCAGTGGCGCGTTCTGCTCTACTACAAGGAACAGCTGCTCTACTTCGTGTGGTACTTCCTCATCGTGACGCTGGTGCGGACGCCGCAGGACCTCAGACGTTTCGCCGTCATCTTCGCGTCGTCGGGGCTCCTGGTCGCGGCCGTCGGCATCTACACGCGGTTCACCGGGACCATCGAGGCGGTCGTGGTGACCGAGACGCAGCTCGAGGCCGGTGTCAGTACCGCGCGCTCGACCGGCGCCGGGTTCCTCGGACTGGGGCACCCGAACTTCTTCGGCGCGTTCCTCATCATGTCGATGCCGATCTGGTTCTTCGGGGTCGACCACCTGAAGGGCTTCGCGCGACGGCTCAACGCGAACGTCGCGATTCTGATCGGGTTCGTCGCGCTCCTCTTCACGTACTCGCGAAGCGCGTGGATCTCGATGACCACCGGCTTCGTCATGATCGGGATCGCGGACAAGAGGGCGCTCGTCCGGATTCTGTTCTTCTTCATGCTCTTCCTCATCGTCGCCCAGGGCATGTCGCTCGCCTTCTCGGGCATGGGACTCCAGGAGCTCATCAGCGCGCGGTTCGACCAGCTCAACCGAAGCGGGTTCTCCGAGCGGCCGATGATCTTCAAGAGCGCCATCGACCTCATCAAGGCCCACCCGCTCACCGGCGTGGGACCGGGCGCGTTCCCCTGGCACGCCGACACGTCGTGGCGCCCGTACGGCTTCCTCTCACAGGCGCACAACGTGTTCCTGACGTTCGGCGCCGAGATGGGTCTCCCCGCTCTGATCATCTGGGTCATCCTCCTGATCCGGATCTTCGCCATGTCGATCGCGAACCTGAGGGCGGTCGCGCGCGTGCCGGGATACGGGTTCCTGGCGCAGGGGATGTTCGTGTCGATCTTCGCGATCACCGTGCAGACCTTCTTCGTCCACATCTTCAACGACCGTAACGTCGGGTACGCCTACTACGCGCTCGTGGCGATGATCGTGATCCTGAACCGGCTGGTCCGCGAGGGCCGGATCCCGCCGTCGAAGGAGAAAGTGACCGACCGCGGTGTCGCCGTCCCGACCGAAAAGGTCTGGGTGGAATGATGGGGGACGGCCGCACAATGCCCGAGGGGCTGCCCACGAGGCTGGCCCTCCTGACCGACCCCACCGAGTGGGGGGGGGCCGAGATCTACCTCTCACAGCTCGTCGAGGGACTCCGCGGGGTCGGATTCGAGCCGCACGTCTTCTGCTCCGACCGCCGCGTGATGGATCCCTACGTCGAGGACCTGGAGGAGCGCGGGATCCGCGTGACGCGGTTCCTCCCGACCAAGGAGTACAATCCCGTCGGGCTCTTCGTCGGCTGGAAGCACCTCCGCGGCTACGAGCTGGTCCACTTCAACAAGACCGACCCTCGCACGATACTCCCGGCGGTCGCGGCGGCTCGCCCGGCCGGCGCGCGTGTCGTCGTCACGACCGAGCACCTGGCGCGCTCGGTCGAGTCGCACTTCCCGTTCGGAAGCAGGATCATCACGGCCCTCGTCCGGCTCACCAACCGGCTCGTCGACCGGACGATCGCGGTGTCGGAGCTCTCGCGCCAGATGCACATCGACAACTACGGGGTCCCGCCGGATCGGATCGTTGCGATCAGGAACGGGGTCGACGTCTCGCGCTTCGGGGGTGAGTTCGACACGACGCGCGTTCGGGAAGAGCTGGGTATCCCGGAGGGGGCGCCGGTCGCGACCCTCGTCGGGCGGCTTCAGGAGCGCAAGGGACACACGCACGCCTTGAAGGCCGCGCCCGCGGTCCGCGACGCCGTCCCCGATGCGCGGCTCCTCTTCGTTGGGAAGGGAGAGCTCGAAAGCGAGCTTCGCGCCGAGGCCGAGGCGCTCGACGTGTCCGACTTCGTCGTCTTCGCCGGCTTCCGCCGCGACATCCCCGATCTCCTGGCGAGCTCGGATCTCCTCATACTCCCGTCGGACAACGAGTGCCTCCCCCTGACGATCCTCGAGGCCATGGCGACGGGATTGCCCGTCGTCGCCACCGACGTCGGGGGCGTGAGCGAGGAGGTCGAGGACGGCGTGACCGGCTACCTCATTCCTCCTCACGACACGGACGCGCTCGCGGAGGCGATGATCAGGGTGCTCCGCTCCCCCGACAGGGGAGCGAAGATGGGTGAGGCGGGAAGGCGCAAGGTGGAGTCCGAGTTCAGCATCGAGGCCTGCATCGGATCAGTCGTTCGGCTCTACGAGCAGCTCTACCGCGAGAAGAGACGGGCCTCATGATGGACCGGAATCTCAGGATCCTCTGCATCAACCAGTTCTTCTTCCCCGACAGCTACGGCGGCGTCGAGCGGGTGGCCTACGAGACGGTTCGGAGGCTGGCCGCCCGGGGACACACGATCGACCTCGTCGGCCAGCGCACGCGGGAGGGCACGCCCGACGTTGAGGAGATGTACGGCGTGACCGCCCACCGCTACGGCTCGGCCGGCGGACGGCGGCGATTCGGCGGGCGGACCGTCGACGCGCTCCGTCGTTCGCGGCCCGTCGTCGCGAGGCTCCTCGCGGAGAAGGCGTACGATCTCGTGCTCGCCCACCATCACTTCCCGTACTACGCCTACCTGGGCGTCGCCCGGCGAAAGGTCGTTCCGGAGGTGATCACCTTCCACGCCTCCTTCTGGCAGGAGCTCAGGCTGGAGGGCGCGGACCGCAACATCGGGAAGCCGCTCGAGTCGCTCTTCTTCGGGCGGCTCGCCCGCCGCTCGGAGACGGCGGGGCTCCGGAGGGCCGACCGGATCGTGGTCCTGAGCGAGTTCTCGAGGGAGCAGCTCGCGAGCTACTACCCGTTCGCGTCGGAGAAGGTCGCCAAGATCCCGGGAGGGGTCGACCTTGAGCGGTTCCGTCCGGCGGCCGACAGGGAGGCCGTCCGTCGGGAGCTCGGGCTGCCCGCGGACCGCTCGATCCTCTTCACGGTGCGCCGCCTCGTTCCCCGGATGGGACTCGAGAACCTGATCCACGCCCTGGCCGAGGTCAGGCACGCCTACCCGGACGTGCTCCTCGTCGTCGCCGGCGCCGGGCGGCTGGCGGACGAGCTCCAGGGGCTCGTCGCGTCGCTCGGCCTGTCCGAGCTCGTGCGTTTCGCCGGGTTCGTAAGCGACGACGATCTCGTGAAGTACCACCAGGCAGCCGACCTCTTCGTCCTTCCGTCGCTCGCCTTCGAGGGCTTCGGGCTCGTGACGCTCGAGGCGCTCGCGTGCGGGACGCCGGCGGTCGGGACACCCATCGGGGCGACCCCGGAGATCCTTCGGCCGCTCGCTCCGCAGCTTCTCCTCGGCGGGACCGAACCGCCGGCGATCCGGCGCGGCATCCAGGTCATGCTCGAGTGGAACTCCGACGCGGCGGCGAAGGAGGAGCTCAGGAGGCGGTGTCGCGAGTACGCGGGGGCGACGTACGGCTGGGACCGCGCGGTCGACTCGCTGGAGCGTCTCTTCTCGGATCTCGTCGGACGTGCGGAGGCGCCATGAGGAAGCGTTCGAAGATCCTCTGGCTTCTCATGAGGAGCCGGGCGATGACGCCCGCCGAGATCGGTCTGCGCGCCGCGCGGGAGGTCAGAAACTCGGTGCACCGCCTGACGCGCGGGAGAGGACGCAAGATCGCGCCTCCGCTCTCCTCCGTCCTGCCGCGCGCCGTGCTGGCGGGCGGAGGCCCGTCTGCGGAGGAGCTCCTGGAGACGCGGCGCGAGCGCATCCTCGCGCTCCCTGCGAACGACGAGGAGATGGCTCGCTCGCTCGCTGCGATCGGCGTGACGGCCGGGGAGATCACGGTGGCCGCCGACCGGATCCTCGCGGGCTCGATCCCGGCCTACGGCTTCTCGGCCCTCGAGGTCGGCAACGCACCCGACTGGAACCGCGATCCCGAAACGGGCCGGCAGTGGCCGATGTCGTTCTGGACGGACGTCGACTACCGCTTCGCGGAAGGTCTCGGCGATCCGCGGCACGTCTGGGAGCTCAACCGGCACCACCACCTCGTGACGCTCGGTCGCGCGTACCGCCTGACGCGCGACTCGCGATACGCGACGGCGGTGTGGAATCACATCCGCTCGTGGATCGATGCGAACCCGCCCTATCACGGAGTCAATTGGACGAGCGCGCTTGAACTGGGGATCCGCCTCATTTCATGGGGGATGGCGCTCGACCTCGTCGGACTCGCCGGGGTGCGGGAGGGCGATGCCGGGAAGCTCCTCGTCAGTGTGTCGTTGCAGGCCAATCACATCTGTGATAATTTATCAATCTATGCCTCGTCGAAGAACAACCACCTGATCGGCGAAGCGGCGGGGCTCTTCGCGATAGGCACGGCGCTTCCGTTCCTCTCGGGAGCCTCCCGATGGGCCCGGAAGGGCAGGGCGCTTCTGGAGCGCGACGTTCCCGTGCAGGTGACCTCCGACGGCGTCTGCCGGGAACAGACATTGCACTATCAGGCATTCGTGCTGGAGTTCTGTCTGACCGTACTCGCGGTCGGACGGGCCTCCGGCGAGCCCCTGTCGCCGGCGCTCGAGGAACTGGCCGGCAGGATGGGGGTCTTTCTCGAGAGAACGGGCGGTCCGGGCTGGACTCCGCCGGCGATCGGCGACGAGGACGGCGGCCGGGCCTACGATCTCTCCGACGTCCGCGGCAGGCAGTGCGCGCGCGCGGCAGCGTGCGCCGCCCTCGCGGCGGGACGACCCGTGCCCCGGCTCCTCAGGGAGCCGGACCTCGAGCCGGCGCTCTGGCTCTTCGGACCCGAAGCGGTCCTGGCGTGGCTCGATACGCGCGAATCGTCTCGCGGGGAGCGCGACGAGGGTACGGCCTCGGCGGCGTTTCCCGAGGGGGGCTATTTCGTCCCGGCCTCCGCGACTCAGCACGGCGTGATCGATTGCGGTCCCCTCGGGTACCCGTCGATCGCCGCCCACGGTCACGCGGACTGCCTCTCGCTCTCGATCGCGGTGGAGGGCGAGTGGGTTCTCGTGGACCCCGGGACGTTCTGTTATCACCGCGACCGGCTCTGGCGCGACCACTTCCGCAGCACGCGCGCGCACAACACGGTGACGGTCGACCGGACCGACCAGTCCGAGATGCTCGGCCCCTTCATCTGGGGGCGCCGGGCGCGGCCGGAGCAGGTGAGGTGGGCGACCGGACGGCACTTCGACCTCTTCGAGGGTGCGCACGACGGCTACGTCCGGCGTCTCGGCGTCCGCCACAGGCGGACGGTCGTCTTCGGGAAGCTGGGCTACTGGATCGTCGTGGACGTCCTCGAGGGCAAAGGCTCACACGAGGTCGGTGCGACGCTGCAGCTGCCGGCCGGCTACGAGGCCGTCGACGGCGAGCCCCTCACGTTCGCGGGGGGCGACGGGAGCGGGATCGCGTTTCGGACGTGGCTTCCTCCCGGGCTCGCGATCGAGATCGAGAGCGGCCGGGAGGATCCGCCCGCCGGGTGGGTCTCGCCCGTCTTCGGGACAAAGGTCCCGGCTCCGGCGGTCGCGATCGGCGGGAGCGTCACGCTCCCGGCGACGATCGTCACGGCGATCGTCCCGTTTTCGGGAGCGGACGGCGCCGGCGCGGACCGCGTCGCGGTCGACTGCCGGACGGGCGGGTGGCGTCGAGGCGCGGTCGTCGAGGCCGTCGCGGGGCAGCGGAGGGATCTCTGTCTCCTCGGAGCGCCGCCGCAGGATCCGGATGCGGGCCTCTTCGAGGGAGCACTCGGCCTCGTCGTCGAACGGAACGGACGGCGCGAGGCGTACGGTGTGGATGTGAAGAACTGGACCGAGAGAGAGCGGACGGTCGAGTTCGAGTCCGTCCCGAATCGACTGGCGAACGACTTCGAATGAGAGGAGCTTGGATTCCGGCCATGAGAGTGAGCGTACTGGGTCTCGGATATGTCGGTTGCGTGTCCTCGGCGTGTCTCGCAGAGATGGGGCACAGTGTCGTCGGGCTCGACGTCAACCCGAAGAAGCTCGAACCCATCCGGAAGGGCGAGAGCCCGATCGTGGAACCCGGGCTCGACGAGCTGATCAAGAGGAGTGTGGAGGAGGGGAGGCTCACGGCGACCGAGGACTACGAGGACGCGGTGATGCGGACCGAGGTTTCGCTCGTCTGCGTGGGAACGCCCTCGCAGAAGGACGGGCGCCCGAACCTCGACTACACGCGGCGCGTCTGCAAGCAGATTGCCGAGGTCATCAAGGGCAAGGACGAGTTCCACACGGTCGTCTTCCGGAGCACGATACCTCCCGGAACGGTCGAGACGGAGCTCGTGCCCATTCTCGAGCGGGAGTCCGGGAAGAAGGCGGGCGAGAGGTTCGGCGTCTGCTTCAACCCGGAGTTTCTTCGCGAGGCCTCGGCCGTGCAGGACTTCTACCATCCGCCGAAGATCGTCATCGGAGAGCTCGCGAGCGGCAGCAGGGCCGGCGACGTGCTCGCGGCTCTCTACGAGCCGATCGACGCGCCGCTCGTGCGGACCGACATGAAGGCGGCGGAGATGGTGAAGTACGCCGACAACTGCTTCCACGCGATCAAGGTGTGTTTCGCCAACGAGATCGGCAACCTCTGCCAGGCGCTCGGCGTCCCGGACAGCCACGAGGTCATGCGGATCTTCTGCCTCGACACGCAGCTCAACCTGTCGCCGTACTACCTGAAGCCGGGGTTCGCGTTCGGCGGGTCGTGCCTCCCGAAGGACCTGAGGGCGATCGTGCGGATGAGCCACGAGACCGGCGTCGAGACGCCGGTCTTGAGGGCGGCGATGCCGTCGAACCGCTTGCAGATCGATCGCGCGATCGAGCTCATCAGGCGGACCGGGAAGAGGAAGGTCGGGGTGCTCGGGATGAGCTTCAAGGCCGGCACCGACGACCTTCGCGAGAGCCCGATCATCCAGGTGGTGAGCACGCTCATCGGGAAGGGCTACGAACTCTCGATCTACGACAGGAACATCTCGTGGGAGGCGCTCCTGGGGTCCAATCTCGGGTTCCTCGAGCACGAGCTTCCCTACGCGGAGCGGCTGAAGGCCGACACGATCGACGAGGTCCTCGAGCGGTCCGACGTCCTGGTCGTTGCCAACGCCGCCGACGAATTCAAGGGCGTGCCGGGCAAGATGCGCCCGGACCAGATCCTGATCGACCTCGTCCGCATCGTGGACGATCCCGCGGCCGTGAACGGCCAGTACGTCGGGCTTTCGTGGTAGTGGGGCTTTCGTCGGCCGGAGGGACTCGCCCGGTCGCCGGCAGGAGGCTCACGTGGAAGACAAGAAGAGAATCCTGATCATCGTCGAGAACCTGCCGGTGCCGTTCGACAGGCGCGTCTGGCTGGAGTCGACGACGCTCAAGGCCTCGGGGTACGAGGTCAGCGTGATCTGCCCGCAGGGCGCGACCACGTACCAGGAGCCGTACGAGGAGATCGACGGGATCAGGATCTACCGGTACAAGCCGCCTCCGCCGACCACGACGAAGCTGTCGTACGCCTGGGAATTCCCGTACTGCTGGTTCAAGAGCCTCGGCCTGGCGTTCCGCGTGGGCAGGGAGACGGGCTTCGACGCGATCCACGCCTGCAATCCGCCCGACACGTTCTTCCTCATCGGCCTCATCTTCAAGGTGCTCAGGCGCTCGAGGTTCGTGTACGACCAGCACGATCTCTGTCCCGAGCTCTACCTGTCGCGGTTCGGCGGCCGACCCGCGGGGAACTTCTGGCTCCTGAGGCTCCTCGAGTGGGCGACCTACCGGTCGGCCGACATGGTCATCTCCACGAACAACTCGTACAGGGAGCACGCGATCGAGGTCGGGAAGTTCCCGGCCGACAAGGTCTTCGTCGTGCGGAGCGGGCCGAGGCTCTCCGGGCTCAGTCCCGTCGAGCCGGTCCCGGAGCTCAAGCGAGGGAGGAAGTCGCTCATCTGCTACCTCGGGGTCATGGCGCCCCAGGACGGACTCGACTACCTCCTGCGCGCCGCCCGACACGTCATCGACGTCGTGAAGAGGAAGAACGTCCACTTCGTGCTCATCGGCGGCGGCGATTCGTTCGAGGCGGTCAAGGCTCTGAGGGACGACCTCGGCCTCAAGGATCACGTCGAGATGACCGGGCGCATCTCCGACGAGGACGTCGAGCGCTACCTGTCGACGGCCGACCTCTGCGTCTGCCCCGATCCGAGGAATCCGCTGAACGACGTCTCCACGATGAACAAGGTCCTCGAGTACATGACGTTCGGAAAGGCGATGGTCTCGTTCGACCTCAAGGAGAGCCGCTACTCGGCGCAGGACGGCGCGCTCTACGCCAATCCGAACGACGAGATCGAGTTCGGCGAGAGGATCGTCCAGCTCCTCGACGACGAGGAGCTGCGGGAGGAGATGGGCAAGAGGAACCGGGAGAGGATCGAGAGCGAGCTCTCCTGGGAGCACACGGGCAGGGAGCTCATCAAGGCCTACAACGCTCTGTTCAACGGTCGGGCGCCCGAGGACCGGTCCTGATGGGACCGGTCGGGTGCGTCGCTGCCGTCACGTACCGCTGCAACGCCAGATGCGCCATGTGCGACATCTGGCGGAAGGACGCGGAGACGGAGAGGGAGCTGACGCCTTCCGACTACCGCTGGCTCCCGCGTTCGCTCCGCTCGATCAACGTCAGCGGGGGCGAGCCGTTCCTGCGCGACGATCTCGTGGAGATCGTCGCGGTGATGCGGGAGGCCTGTCCCGACGCGCGGATCGTGATCTCGACGAACGGGTTCATGCCGTCCAGGATCGAGGAGATGATCTCCCGCATGGACGACGTGGCGGTGCGGATCTCGGTCGACGCGGCCGGGCCGCTCCACGACGAGATCCGCGGCGTGCCGGGAGCGTACGAGAAGGCCATCGAGACGGCCCGGAGGCTCAAGGCGGCCGGCGTTGCCGACCTCGGGCTCGCCGCGACGTCGACCGAGGGCAACCCCGGGCAGCTCGAAGCCGTGAGGGACCTCGCGAGCGATCTCGGGCTCGAGTTCGCCGCGAGCGCGGCGCACAGCTCGCCGATCTTCTTCGGGGCGCACGACGCCGAGCGGCCGCAGTCGGATGAGGCCGTTGGCGAGATCGGCCGGGTCATGGACGACCTGCTCGCGTCGAAGCGCCCGCGCGACTGGGCGAAGGCCTACTACATGAGGGGACTCGCCGACTACGTGCGCGGAAAGCCGCGCCGGCTGGCGTGCAGGGCAGGGACCGACTTCTTCTTCCTCGATCCGTGGGGCGGCGTCCACCCCTGCAACATCTCGGGGACGAAGATGGGGAACGTGAAGGACGGGAGTTTCGAGGAGATCCAGCGCCGAACGCGGACGGATGTCCGCGAGGCGGTCGCGAGCTGCCAGCATCAGTGCTGGATGATCTGCACGGTCTCCCCGCCGATGCGGCGGAGGCCGCTCAGGCCGTTCGCCTGGATCGCCGGCGCGAAGCTCCTCGGGCTTGACACAAAGGTGAGCCGATGACAAGCTCCTGGGCCACGGACGGGCGGAGCCATCGATGAAGGTGCTCGTCGCGAACAAGTACTACTTCGTCAAGGGCGGAGCCGAGCGCTACCTCTTCGAGCTGGGTCGCATCCTCGAGGAGCGTGGCGTTGCGACCGTCCCGTTCGCGATGGAGCACGAGGAGAACGAGCCGTCGGAGCACTCCGACCTCTTCGTCTCGCACGAGTCGTTCGACGGCGCCGGCGGGCCCCTCGACGCGATCCGGGCCGCCGCGCGCCTGCTCTACTCGGTCGAGGCGAGGAAGAAGGTCGAAGCGCTCGTCGACCGCACGCGACCCGACGTCGCGCACCTTCACAACATTGCGCATCAGCTGTCGCCGTCGATCATCGCCGGACTCCGGGCGAAGGGCGTCCCGGTCGTTCAGACGCTCCACGACTACAAGCTCGTCTGTCCGAACTATCAGATGTTCCTCGACGGGAAGACCTGCGAGCGGTGCGGGCACTGGCGGTACTACCGGGCCTGCGTGCACCGCTGCATGAGGGACTCGCTGGCCCCCAGCGCGCTCGTCTGCCTGGAGGCCTACCTGCACAAGGTGATGGGAACGTACGTCAGGAACGTCGATCTCTTCATAGCGCCGAGCCAGCAGCTACTCGAACGGATGGTGGCACACGGCATCGACAGGAAGCAGATCGTCCACCTTCCGTACTCGATCGCTCTCGACGAGTACGAACCGACGTACGTCTCCAACGGGTACGCCGTCTACGTCGGCCGCCTCTCCACGGGGAAGGGACTCGAGACGCTCATGAAGGCGCTGGCGCGGGCCAGGGGGATCCCATTCAAGGTCGTCGGTGACGGACCGCTCGCCGACGAGCTCGCGAGGGTCGCGGCGGAGCAGGGTCTCGCGGACGTCGAGTTCGTCGGGTACCTGAACGGCAACGAGCTCAAGTCGATAGTCGCGGGCTCCACGTGCGTCGTCGTGCCGTCGGAGTGCTACGAGAACTCGCCCCTGACGGTCTACGAGGCATGCGCGATGGGCAA
Source organism: bacterium (assembly GCA_025774245.1). Classification (GTDB taxonomy): domain Bacteria; phylum Joyebacterota; class Joyebacteria; order Joyebacterales; family Joyebacteraceae; genus JALGVN01. The sequence continues at coordinate 51,182 of JALGWI010000032.1, read as the reverse complement.
GCCCGTCGTGGGTTCCTCGATCGGCGGCATCCCGGAGCTCGTCGTCGACGGCGAGACGGGTCTGCTCTTCCCGCCGGGCGACGACGGCGCGCTCGCGGGAAGGCTCGAGGAGCTGTGGGGCGACCGCGCTCGCGCGGTCGACATGGGGAAGGCCGCGAGGGCTCGTGTCGAGCGGGAGTACGGACCCGACCGCCACTTCGAGCAGATCATGGCCATTTACGAGAGGGTCACCCATTGAAGATAGCGATGCTCGGCCAGAAGGGGATCCCGGCCACGTACGGCGGCATCGAGCGCCACGTCGAGGAGCTCGCGACGCGTCTCGTCGAACGGGGGCACGAGGTCACGGTCTACTGCCGGCCCTACTACACGAAGATGCGGGGGGAGTACCGGGGGGTGAAGCTGGCTCACGTTCCGAGCGTCCGGACCAAGCACCTCGACACGGCGACGCACTGCGGCTTCGCGATCCCGCACATCCTGGCCCGCGACTACGACATCGTCCACTTCCACGCGCTCGGCCCGTCTCTCTTCGCGAGTCTCCCGCGCTTCAGGGGGATGAAGGCGGTCGCGACCGTGCACGGTCTCGACTGGCAGCGGGAGAAGTGGGGGACGGTGGCGACCTGGATCCTGAGGCGGTGCGAGTACACGGCCGTGCACTACCCGAACCGGACGATCGCCGTCTCGAAGGCGCTCCGCGAGTACTTCCAGAGGAGCCGCGACGTCACCGTCACCTACATCCCGAACGGCACGGTCCTGCCGCACGTGCGGGACGCGCAGAAGATCCGGGAGATGGGCATCGAGCCCGGGAGCTACATACTCTTCGTGGGCCGTCTCGTGCCAGAGAAGGGCGCTCACTACCTCCTCGATGCGTACAAGAAGCTCGACACGGACGCGGAGCTGATCATCGCCGGCGGGACGAGCTTCTCGAGCGAATACGTCGACAGTCTGCACGCCATGGGCGGTGACAAGGTGCGCTTCACCGGATACGTCTACGGCGACCTCCTCGACGAGCTCTATTCGAACGCCCGCATATTCGTCCTGCCCTCCGACATCGAGGGCCTTCCGATCGCGCTCCTCGAGGCCATGAGCTTCGGCAACTGCTGCCTGACGAGCGACATCGCGGAGAACCTCGAGGTGATCGGCGACTGCGGGATGACCTTCCGTCAGAGCGATCCCGACGATCTCGCAGGGAAGCTCGGGAAGCTCCTCGCGGAGCCCGACAGGTGCCTCGCCATGGGCGACCGCGCCAGGCGGCACGTCCTCGAGACCTACGACTGGGACGGTGTGACGCTCCACACCGAGGCGATATACTACACGTTGCTGAGAGGCTTCTAGCGGCGCCGGCGAATCCCGGCGGGCTGACGACGGCCCCGAGGTCGAAGAAGGAGCGTGGGTCCTTGGACGTTCTCTACGTGCTCGAGGAGGAGAAGGCGATCGTCGAGCAGGCGCTTGCCCGCTGCCTCCCCGCGAGCGACGTGCATCCCAGGCGCATCCACGAGGCGATCAGGTACGCGACCCTCGGGGGCGGCAAGAGGCTCCGGCCGATCATCGTCCGCGCGGCCGCCGGGGCGCTCGGGCACGACCCGGATCTCGTCACGAAGGCCGCCTGCGCCGTCGAGTGCGTGCACTGTTCCTCGCTCGTCCTCGACGACCTCCCGTCGATGGACGACGCACCCACCCGACGGGGACGGCCCTCGACGCACCGCCAGTTCGACGTCGCGACGGCGATTCTCGCGGCGCACGATCTTCTGATGCACGCCGTGGGGCTCGTCGTCGAGAACGGCATCGACGTCGCGTCCGGGCAGAGGGCGCTGGCGAAGGCGATCAGGGAACTCTCCGCGGCCGTCGGGGCCGGCGGCATGGTGGGCGGCCAGCACGTCGATCTCGAGGTCGCCGGAGACTCGGCCGTCGATCCCGAGACGCTGGAGTACATCCAGAGCAGGAAGACCGCGTCGCTCTTCGTGGCCGCGGCGAGGGGCGGTGCAATCCTCCTGGGCGCCGACGAGGCCCGGCTCGAGCCGCTCTCGGACTACGCGCGATGTCTCGGGCTCGCCTACCAGATCGTCGACGATCTCCTCGACGCGGAGGGGGATCCCGAGACCGTCGGCAAGGAGACGGGGAAGGACGCCGGCAGGATCACGTTCGTGACGGTTCACGGAAGTGCGACGGCGAAGGACGCGGCCGCCGGATTCGTCCGGACGGCGCACGAGGCGCTCGACCGGCTGGACGGCGAGACCCGGATGCTGCGGGAGATCGCTGACTTCTGTCTCTCGCGGTCGCACTGACCGCTCCGGGACGCGCCGCTCGGCGACGCACGACGGGGTAGGGCGCGATGCGCGAGGTCGCAAGAGGAGCTTCCGACCCATGAGGTACGCTGTAATTCTGGCCGGGGGCTGGGGCGAGAGGCTCTGGCCGATGAGCACCCGGGAGCGGCCGAAACAGCTGTTGAAGCTCATCGGCCGCTCGTCGCTCGTCTCCGAGACGCTCACGCGGATCGCCCCGCTCGTCTCGGTCGACGACACGCTCGTCCTCACCGGCGCTTCCCTCCGGGAGAAGATCCTCGAGGAGCTCGAGCCGGTTCCGACCGAGCGGATCATCGGTGAGCCCGTCGGGAAGAGCACAGCGCCGGCGATCGCGCTGGCGGCCAGCGTGCTGCTCGCGGCGGACCCGGACGCCGCCATGGTCGTTCTGCCGGCCGACCACGTCATCCTCGACGCCGACGCCTTCCGGCGGGCGATCTCGCTCGCGTTCGAGGAGGCCGAGTCCGAGGGGGCGCTCGTGACGCTCGGGATACGTCCCACGAGGCCGGAGACCGAGTACGGCTACATCAAGGCAGGCGGGCCGGCCGGCGTCGACGGCGTCCGGCAGGTCGACAGGTTCGTCGAGAAACCCGACCGGGAGACGGCCGCGCGCTACGTCCTGGACGGGGGCTACTACTGGAACAGCGGGATCTTCATCTGGCGCGCCGACCGGTTCCTCGAGGAGATCGGCCGCCACCTCGCTCCGGTCGCGGAAGCGCTCGCCGGCGTCACGGAGGTGCCCGGCACGGTCGGCTTCGAGGCGGAGATCGAGGAGTACTACGAGACAGTCCCTGACATCTCGGTCGACTACGCCGTGATGGAGAAGGCGGATCACGTGACGGTCGTGCCGTGCGAGATCGGCTGGGACGACGTCGGAGCCTGGCCGGCGCTCGCGCGGATCTGGGAGGAGGACGGGGACGGGAACGTGGCCGAGGGCCGCTCGGTGATCGTCGACTCGGAGGGCTGCGTGGTCTACTCCGAGGAGGGCGTCGTGGCCGTCATCGGGATGCGGGACGTGGTCGTGGCGCGCACGGACGGGGTCACCCTCGTCTGTCCGAAGGACCGGGCGCGCGACGTCAGGACCGTCGTGGCCGAGCTCAGGAAGAAGGGGCTCATCGGCGGAGGGTAGGCCGGCGCGTTGGCCGGACCCCGCGCTGGTGGACCCGGCTCACCAGGCGACGGGGGCCCCGGGGACCCCTTTCGGGACCCCGAGGAGGCGGCTTGACTCGGCCGCGCGATTCTGCTAGTCGTTGACGTTTTGTGACCCCGCCGGCCTCGTGAAGGGTCCCGGGGGAGGAAACCGAGGAGAAGGCATGCCGCAGCTCAGGAAGGACCCCATCCTAGGACGTTGGGTCATCATCTCCACCGAACGGGGAAAACGCCCGACCGACTTCGCGCACGAAGCGGAGACGAAGAAGGGCGGCTTCTGCCCGTTCGACTACGGGAACGAGGACAAGACCCCGCCCGAGGTTCTGGCTTACCGGGAGGACGGGAGCCCGCCGGACAGCCCCGGCTGGCAGGTGAGGGTCGTTCCGAACAAGTTCCCCGCGCTCGCGATCGAGGGCGACGTCGACCGCGCCGGCGAGGGGATGTACGACAAGATGAACGGCGTCGGCGCCCACGAGGTGATCATCGAGACGCCGGACCACGACGCCGACTTCGCCGACCTTCCGCTTCCGCACATCGAGCTCGTGCTCGAGGCCGCCCAGCAGCGCATGATCGACCTGCAGGGAGACACGCGGTTCCGGTACATCCAGCTCTTCAGAAACCGCGGGAACGCCGCCGGCGCCTCGCTCGAGCACCCTCACTCGCAGCTCATCGCCCTTCCGATCCTGCCGAAACGGCTCATCGAGGAGCTCGGCGGCAGCAAGAAGTACTACGGCTACAAGGAGCGTTGCGTCTTCTGTGACATCGTCGCTCAGGAACAGCGGACCAGGACGAGGGTGGTCTGCGAGAACGACCGGTTCGTGACGATCGAGCCGTTCGCGGCGCGGTTCCCGTTCGAGACGTGGATCCTCCCGATCCGCCACCACCCCTCGTTCGAGGTCATGGACGAGGAGGCCAGGCACGACCTGGCGCTCATCCTGAAGGAGTCGTTGACGAGAATCAACGTCGCGCTCGGGGACCCGCCCTACAACTTCATCGTCCACACGAGCCCCGCCGGAGAGCGCGACCTGAAGTACTACCACTGGCACATGGAGATCATGCCCAAGCTGACGAAGGTGGCGGGCTTCGAGTGGGGTTCGGGTTTCTACATCAACCCGACGCCGCCCGAGGAAGCCGCGAACTACCTGAGAGAGGTGGAGATCAGGCAGGAGGAGACGGTCTCGTGAGAATAGTGATGGCATCTGCGGAGGTTGCACCGTTCGCCCGCGTCGGAGGTCTCTCCGACGTCGTGGGGGCGCTCGCAAAAGAACTGGCCGGAATGGGACACGAAGTGGCCGTCTTTCTCCCGAGGTACGCATCGATCGACGGCGAGGCCTACGGCATCCGCGAGGTCGAGGGACTTGGCCCGCTCTCCGTGCCGATGGGCGACCACGACGAGGAGGTCACGCTCTACGAGGGGCGAATGCCCGGAGCCGAGAGCGTGGCCGTCTACTTCATCGGACACGAGGGGTACTTCGGACGAGAGGGGATCTACGTCGATCCGGCGACGGGGGAGGGTTATCCCGACGAGCCGCTCAGGTACGCGCTCTTCTCGCGGGCGCTCATTCTCGCGATGCGAGAGGTCGCGCCCCGGCCCGACGCCGTCCATCTGAACGACCACCACACCGCCATGGTGGCGGCCTACCTCCAGGAGCTCCACGACGAGGACGCCCGCATCGGCAAGCCGGGGATCATCTTCAGCATCCACAACCTCGGCTACCAGGGGCTCTTCGACAGGAAACTCCTTCCCGAGATCGGGCTCTCGGAGGAACTCGGCATCCCGGGGAGTCCGTTCGAGTTCCACGGGAGCGTGAGCTCGCTCAAGGTCGGAATCGAGCTCGCCGACTTCGTCAACACCGTGAGCGAGCGCTACGCCGTCGAGATCTCGAGCACGCCCGAGTACGGCCTCGGTCTCGAGGAGGTGCTCGCGGAGCGGCGGGCCGACGGCAGGCTCGTGGGCATCCTGAACGGCGTCGACTACTCGGTGTGGGATCCGCGCGTCGACGAGCTCATCCCCGAGAACTACGCGCCCGGCGACCTCATGGGGAAGACGACGTGCAAACAGGCGCTCCTGGAGCGGTCGGGGCTCGACGGGGACCCGTCGACGCCTCTGATCGGCATCGTTTCGAGGCTCGCCGACCAGAAGGGGTTCGACCTCCTGCGGGAGGCCGCCGGCTCGGTCCTCGAGCTCGGTGCGAACTTCGTGATCCTCGGAACCGGACAGCAGGAGTACCACGAGTTCCTGCAGGGCATGTCGGAGCGGCACCCGAAGCGCGTCGCGGCCCACCTGACGTTCGACAACCAGCTCGCGCACTGGATCGAGGCGGGCTCGGACATGTTCCTCATGCCGTCCCGGTATGAGCCGTGCGGCCTGAACCAGATGTACAGCCTCAGGTACGGCACCGTGCCCATCGTCCGCTCGACGGGAGGGCTCGCCGACACCGTGGAGGACTACGAGCCCGCGTCGGACACGGGGACCGGCTTCGTCTTCCAGGACTACACGGCCGTGGCGATGCTCTCGGCCGTCGCCCGCGCGGTCAAGGCGCACGGCGAGGCCCGGGCCTGGGCCGGGCTCATGGCACGGGGGATGGCACTCGACTACAGCTGGAGGGCCTCGGCGGCGAAGTACGCCGGTCTGTACGAGCGGGCGCGCGAAGCGGCCCCGAGCCGGCGCTCGCGGAGGCTTACATCTTGACAGAGACAAGAGGACTGCATATACTCTTTCCGTGCAGCATCCCGAGCGGGAATAGCTCAGTGGTAGAGCGCCACCTTGCCAAGGTGGATGTCGCGGGTTCGAGCCCCGTTTCCCGCTCCAGCCTTGCTGGGCAGGGGCGATCTTGTAGACTGCCCCTGCCTTCCTTATATCGCGAGGCGGCGTAGCCAAGTGGCTAAGGCAGAGGACTGCAAATCCTTGATCCCCGGTTCGAATCCGGGCGCCGCCTCCAGACCGATCCGGCCGGCAGCCGACCCCTGCGTGGAGAACGTCCCGAACGCAGGCCTGGGCCGCCGGCCGGCCGCGTTGCCGCCGGGGTGGCGCAACTGGTAGACGCATCGGACTTAAAATCCGTCGGGGCCACGTGCCTCATGCCGGTTCGAGTCCGGCCCCCGGCACCAGAAGACACGACCGTCTGACCGGCCCCTCGTCATCGGGGCCGACAACGTGGCGTTCTTCACGCCGCCCCCGTTCCCGAGCGCTGACACCGGGCGCGTCATCCGCGAGCCCCGCCCGGCGGTCCGAATCCCTCGATCCTCGGAGCCTCTCCCGATTCCTCCTGACGGGCCCACGGGCCCCGCGCCGGGCGCGGCACTCCCTGTCACGTGGCACAGTCTTTGCAGTCTGGCACGCATTGCGGCGTGGCCGAAGCCGCATTGTTACACCCGGACCGTGGGGATGGGAGTCGCATACATGCATCATTGCGGACGAACGGCCGCGCGCGGCGCAGGCTGCACACACTGGTTTCTTCCCTTTCTTCTCATCGCGCTCTCGGGGATCTTGATCCTCGCCTCACCCGGCAGAGCCTCCGGAGACGACGAGTCGTACCCGCGACTCGCCAACATCTACTTCGGCACGCTCATCGGGGCCGACCTCGAGCTCTTCTCCCGCTGGGACGTGCTCGTTCTTCCGAAGCGGTCGCAGGCGTGGTACCAGGAGGAGATGGCGACGATCCGCGCCCTCAATCCCGACATCAGGTTCCTCGTCCACATGCCGATCGGGTACTGCGGCGACTGGACGTCGCCCGAGATCAACGGCGATCTCGTGGAAGCGCTCAACGACAACGGCTGGTGGATGCGCGACACGGAGGGCCAGCGCGTCCTCATGCCGTTCGGGTCGTGGCTCGTGAACTGCACGCTCTTCTGCCCGGACAACGCGCAGGGGCAGCGTCTCTGCGACTGGCTGCCGACGTTCATCGCCGACAACCTGGGCCCGGGAGGATGCTGGGACGGCGTCTATCTCGATTTCTGCATGGACCACATCTCCTGGGCGAACGCTTACGTCGCCGACCCGATCGACTCGAACCTCGACGGCCTTGCCGACAGCGACGAGGCGCTCGACGCCGCCTGGCGCGGCGGGCAGCACGTGATCGTCTCCAGGCTCCGCGAGAAGGTCGGGGAGGACTACATCATCGCGTCGAACGGGAACAACACCTTCTGGGGCCTCGTCAACGGTTCGACCCGCGAGGACTTCCCGCGCATGCACGGCGGGTGGTACCAGAACATCATGAACCCCGGGTACGGGTACGTCGCCATTCAGCAGCGCTACCGCAGCGAGACGATCAACATCGTGAACTCGATCTGGCGGGGACCGGTGGGACCGAACGGCCCCCTGAGGGACGACGAGTTCGAGCGGAAGTTCGCGTTCTGGCTGACGAGCGTCCTCGTGTACGGGAACGGCTACTTCTCGTTCGACGGCGGTGACGGGCTCCCGGCGCACTCCCAGGCCTGGTGGCACGACCTCTACGACGTCGAGCTCGGCCAGCCGCTCGATCGCGCCGAGTCGGTCGTCGCCGAGCCCGGGGACGTGCCCTGGGTCGAGCTCGGCGACATGGTGCGGCTCCGCCGGTTCAGCAACGGTGTAGCGGTCGTCAACCCGTCGTCGTACACCCAGACGATCGAGCTCGGGCTCAAGTACTACGATCTCTCGTCCTGGAACGGGGAGTTCTACCCGCTCGCCGGCGCCACGACGACGGTCGAGCTCGTGCCCTTCTCGGGGACGGTGCTCATCGGGAACGGCCGGATCCTCGAGGTGACCGACAGTATCGGCGAGGCCACGATCGACGAATCGGGAGTCTTGCTCGAGTGGACGACGATCCCGGACGCGTCCCGGTACTCCGTCTATTACTGGCTGGAGCGCGCCGGGTCCGTCTCGCCCAGAACCCTCCTCGACGTGGTCGACGATCCGGTCTTCCACGACGTGAGGACGATCGGAAGAGGAACGCACCACTACCAGATCGCACCGATCGACGCCAACCAGTGTGAGGGCCTGCCGTCACGTCCGATAGAAGTGTCGGTGGTCCCGGGGAGCGACCGTACTCTGGAGTCCAAGGTCGATGGGCTTGACGGGCGGCAGGACCTCACGTGGATCTCGCAAGGCGGCTCCGCCGAGTCGGCGGTGACCGGTATCACGAGCTTCGCGCCGCACCCCGTGCGCGACACGACGACGATCTCGTTCGGCATCGCCGACGACGAGCGATGGGCCAGCGGCTCGCCCGTGTCGATCACCGTCTACGACGTGGCGGGACGCGTCGTGCGCCGCCTCGTCGACGGGATCCTCCCGTCCGGCCGTCACCAGGTCGAGTGGAACGGCGCGGCCGACGGGGGAGCGAGGGTGGCGTCGGGCTGCTACTTCTGCGCCCTTCGCGTGGGCGACGAGACCCACACCGCCAAGCTCCTGGTTCTCAACTAGCCTGGACCGCGCCGCAATACGGGCCCCGTCGCGACACCGACCCCGTCGCGACACCCCGCTTGACACCGGCTGCGGCCGGTGATAGCGTCTCGTGACGCGATTTCGTCGATGGCCTGCATAGCTCGCGGGAGGGATCATGAACGCTGCCGATCTCGTCATCGCCATCGTGCTCCTGGCCGGGTTTCTGATCGGGCTCTCCCGGGGCTTCGTGCGCGGTCTCCTCGGACTCGCCGGCCTCGGCCTCGGCGTCGTCCTCGCCGCCAGCTTCCACGAGCAGGTCGCCGAGACCGTCTTCACGTTCGTGCCGGGCGAGGCGGCGTCCAGAATCGTCGCGTTCGTCGTCATCTTCCTCGCGATCGTCATCCTCGTGGGGTTCATCGCCCGCCTCATCGCCAAGGCCTTGAAGCTGTCCTCTCTCGGCTGGTTCGACGGGCTCCTGGGCGGTCTCCTCGGGCTTGCGATCGCCGTGATCGTCTCCGGGGTGCTGCTCCTGCTTGCCGTCATGGCGGGTCTGCAGGAGGAGGGCTTCCTGATCGAGTCGCGTCTCGCCCCGAAGGTGCTCGGGGGGACCGACGCGATCGTTGGTCTGCTTCCCGACGACACGCGCCAGGTGATCGAGGAGCAGTACGAGGAGCTCAGGACCGAGTGGGACCGCGCGGCCAAGCGGCGACGTCCGAGCGAGCGGCGGACGGACGAGGAAGCGCACGACGAGGGAGCGACGGGCGAGGGCGTGTAGGGACGAGCCCGGGAATCGCGGGCGCTCCGCGGTGACGCCGCGGCCGCTCCGCGGGGACGGGCAGGGGGGAACCGCATGACGCGCGAAGCGGACGCCATGGATCCGGAGGCGGTCCCCGGGGCCGCGGACGAAGGCCGCGAGACCGATCCGGTTCCCGTGCCCGGCGGCGTTGAGGAGGGGCTCGAGCCCGGCCCGGGGTCGACGGAGGACCCCGCCGGCGAGGGAGGCCCGCTCATCACCGGGGGCGAGTCCGAGGAGGACGCGGTGAGCGTTCTCACCGGGCTCGGCGTCGATCTCTCCGCCGTGGCCGCCGACCGCGTGCCGGTCGCCGACGGCGACCTCTGGGAGACCGAGCTCACCCGCGTCAAGGAGATCCTCCAGCGGCGCCAGGGCCACGCCGCCGTCCTGATCGGACCGGACGGCGTGGGCAAGCAGGCGCTCGCCGTGGTCCTCGCCAGGCACATCGCCGAGGGCCGCGTGCCACCCCGGCTCCTCGGCCGCCGGGTGATCGAGCTTCCCTTCTACCGTGTCCTCTCGAGCGTCCGCCAGCCGGGCGACTTCGAGAAGATCGTCTTCGCCGCCATCCGTGAGGCCGCCGCGCGCGAAGACGTCATCCTCTTCCTGAGCCAGATCACGAGCTTCATGGGGATCGTCGGCGAGCAGCGGGCCTTCTTCAACGCCGCCCACGCCATCGAGCTGGGTTGCCGCCAACCGGGGCTCTATCTCCTGGGGAGCGGTACGCCGCAGCTCTACCGTGAGGCGATCCGCACGCTCCCGTGGTGCGGCCGGCTCCTGGTGCGCGTCGAGGTGCCCGAGCCGTCCCGCAACGCCACCCTCGGCATCCTCCACGAGCGGGCCGGGGATCTGGCCGAGTTCCACGGCATCTCGATCGGCGAGGAGGCCATCGAGGCGTCGGTCGATCTCTCCGGGTCGCACATCCGGGAGAGGGTCCTCCCGGGGAAGGCGCTCGAGCTCCTGGACCGCGCGGCGTCGAAGCTCGCGACCGCCGCGAACGGCAGTCCCGACGCCCCGCCGCTCGGCGCGGAACACGTCGCCGAAGCGCTCTCGGACTGGATCGGGATTCCGACGTCGAAGCTCACCTCGGCGGGAGGGCGCGAGCTCCTCTCGCTCGAGGAGAACCTCGCGAAACGCGTCAAGGGGCAGGACCACTGCATCAGGAAGCTCGCGGACACGATCCGCGTGACCATGCTCGGTCTCGACGCCCGCCCGACGCGCCCCAACGGCGTCTTCCTCTTCGTCGGGCCGCCGGGCGTCGGGAAGACCGAGCTCGTGCACGGGTTGGCCCACGAGGTCTACGGGAGCGACGAGCTCCTCTTCGAGTTCAACATGGCGCGCTACAGCGACGAGGACGGCCTCGCGCGCCTGATCGGCCTCAAGCTCGGCGACGCCGATTTTCCGGGCGATCTCTCGAGCACCGTCCTCCGGCATCCGCACTCCGTCGTCGTCTTCGAGCACATCGAGCGCGCGCACCGCGACGTCGCCGTGATGATGATGCAGATCTTCCGCGAGGGCTACATCGTCGACGGGCACGGCTCGAAGGTCTTCTTCTCGAACGCGACCGTCGTCATGACGTCGAACTCGGAGAACATCGTGCCGGCCGCGGGCGAGAACGGCGCCGTCGGCTTCGGGCAGGTCGATCACGGGAGGCGCGAGCGACACGTGCAGGAGGCACGGGAGGCGATCGAGGAGTTCTTCCCGGCCGAGTTCATGGACGGGATCGACGAGGTCCTGCTCTTCGACCCGCTCGGCGACGAGGCGCTCCGGCAGATCGTGCAGATCCACCTCGACGATGTCAGGGCGCGGCTCGCCCTCCGCGAGATCGCCCTCAACGTCACCGAGGGCGCGGTCACCGTCCTCGTGGAAAAGGGGCACAGCCGCGAGTACGGGGCGCGGAACCTCGGGAGGACCGTCGAGGGTCTCGTGCTCAAGCCGCTCGCGAGGTTCCTCATCGCGAACCCCTCCGTGAGCGAGGTCACGGTCCGGACCGTCGAGGGCGACGTCGAGGTCATCGAGGGGAGGGGCAGCTCGGCGATGTTCCCCGCCTACACCGACGACGAACCCCCGGGAGAGAAGAAGTGAAGATGCTGATCGGCGGGCGGGAGGTCGCGGGCGAGCAGGAGATCCCCGTCCTCAATCCGTTCGACGGTTCCGAGGTCGGAACGGTCCCGTCGGCCACAGAGAGCCAGGTAGACGAGGCGCTCTCGATCGCGGTCGAGGGCGCGCGCATTATGGAGCGCATGAGCCGGTTCGACCGGGCGGAGATCCTGTCCCGGGCGTCGCGGCTCGTCGGCGACCGCATCGAGGACCTGGCCCGGACGATGGCGTCCGAGGTGGGGAAGACGATCCGGGAGGCCCGTGGCGAGATCTCGCGCACGGTGCAGACGCTCGCCGTCTCGGCCGAGGAGGCGCGGCGGCTCGCGGGGGAGATCGTGCCCTTCGACGGCGCCCCGACCGGCAAGGGCCGTTTCGGGTTCTTCCTGCGCGTCCCCGTCGGGGTGGTCGTCGCCATCACGCCGTTCAACTTCCCCGTCAACCTCGCCGCCCACAAGATCGCGCCCGCGTTCGCCGCGGGGAACGCGGTGATCCTGAAGCCCGCCACCGTCACCCCCCTCACCGACATCGCTTTCGGGAAGATCCTCTACGAGGCGGGGCTGCCGCCCGAGGCGCTCTCGGTGATCACGGGCTCAGGGAGGACGGTGGGCGACAGGCTCGTCGGAAGCCCGGTCCCGCGGATGGTGACGTTCACCGGAAGCGTCGAGGTCGGGAAGGCGATCATGTCGCGCGCCGGGCTCAAGAAGACCGCGATGGAGCTGGGGGCGAACTCCGCGGTCATCGTCACGGACCGCTGCGACGTCGAGACGGCGGCGGAGCGCTGCGTGAGGGGGGGCTTCGCGGTCGCGGGGCAGGTCTGCATCTCGGTCCAGCGGGTGCTCGTGGAGGAGAGCGTGCTGGGCCGCTTCCTCGAGCGCGCCGTGGAGGTCACCCGGTCGCTCCGTCTCGGCGACCAGCTCCTCCAGGAGACCGACGTCGGTCCCATGATCGAGGAGAACGAGGCCGAGCGCGCCGAGAGCTGGATCGAGGAGGCGCGGGCGATGGGCGCAGGGCTCGCCGTCGGCGGCGGGCGCGAGGGCGCCCTCGTCGAGCCGACGATCCTGACCGGGGTCCCCGACGAGGCCCGCGTCTGGAAGGACGAGGCGTTCGCGCCCGTGATCGCCGTCCGACCGTTCGGGACCCTCGACGAGGCGATCGGGGCCGTCAACGCCTCGCGGTACGGCCTCCAGGCCGGGATCTACACCGACCGGCTCGACGACGCCCTCCGGGCGGCCCGGGAGATCCGGTGCGGCGGGGTCATGGTGAACGACGTCCCGACCTTCCGGGTCGATCTCATGCCCTACGGCGGGGAGAAGGACAGCGGCCTCGGCCGGGAGGGCCCGAAGTACGCCATCGAGGAGATGACCGAGATCCGGGTGGTGGGGATACGTTCGGGAGGCAGGTAGCTCTCCAGTGCCTCCCCCGGGGGCAGCCTCGGATCGCCGGGTGGCCCGGCGACGGAGCCGCGGAAGCGGCAAGCCTCCTGAGCCCTGGTGTCTCCCGGGGCACTCCCAGCAGAAGACGTCCCCAGACTCCACCGACGAGGCCTCCGACTCGGTCCTTGATGGGAACGGCAGGATCCGATGGAGACGGCACCATCTGCTACTGAGCCGCCGTGCTCATTGCGGTTTGTGCACTCGGGTCATCGACGCGGTGAGGCTCGTCATGACTAGAAGAAACGACCTGGCCGCTGCCGCATTCCTGCCCGCGATCGTGCTTCTTGCTCTGTTACTTCGGGGTCTTGATGCTCCGCTTGACTTCGACGAGCACTACCACCTCGACACGATCGAGCAGATTCGTGAGCAGTTCCCCGCCTTCGAGTTGAACAAGACCCCGGCGGCAACGCCCCCGCTCTATCACTTCATGGTGGCAGGAATCGCCGGGTTGACGAAAGCCGATCTCGCTGCGGCCAGGATCCTGACCGCAAGCATGGGCGTGGGCGCGCTGTGGGGGCTCTACTGGCTGGCCAGCAGGAGGTTGCGATCGACCCAAGCGCTGTGGGTCACGATCGTCATCGCCCTGCACCCCGCGATCCTCTGGTACTGCACGATGGCCATGACTGAAGTACCGTCGTTGTGTTGGGCGGTCCTGGCGGTCGTTGCCCTGTGCGCACTGCGGCCCCCCTGGTTGGCCGGATTGGGGGCCGGAACCTGCATGATGGCTGCAGTGTGGACACGGCAGACGTGGGTGTTTCTCCCCGTAGTGTTCCTGATAGCGGCGTGGCGAACGAGGTCCTCTCTTCGAGGTCGTCTCGGTGACCCGATGACGCTCGCAGGAGTCATCGCTCTCCTGGCCGCCGGCGCTCTGTTTGCCATGTGGAGCGGCGTCTCTCCTCCAAGAGACTACGCTTCGTCCCACGAGCTTGCCCTCAACCTCGGCCAGCCGCTGTTCGGCCTGGCCTTGATTGGGTTCTACCTCCCGGTCGTGGCGCTCTCCTGGCGCGTAACTCTCTTGACGATTGCCGGAGCCGCAGTTACGACGGTGCTGGTCGCGATTCCAGCCGAAAGCATGGTCCGGTTGTACCTGGCCGGTCAGACGCTGGCCAATCCGCAGGGGACGCTGCAGAGCATTCTCAACTTGGTCGCTTCCAAGATCGGGCACCTGCCCGCGGCTGCAGTGTGCGTGCTGCTGGTCGCCCTTGGAGCACTGGCGATCCTGAGACTGATCCGGGCGGCGACCCGGAATCGGGCGATCGCGTTCATGATGCTGTGCCTGGCGGGTCTGACGCTCGAGCTTCTGCTCGTGCCGCAGGTGTGGGAGAGATACTGGTCGGCTGTGGTTCCGGTGACGATTCTCGCTGGCATCCTCGCAATGGAGGGCTCGGAGCGATCGCGCAAGGCCATCCGGCTGCAGTACGCTTATCTCGTCTCCGTCGGCCTGGCATACTTCATCTGGCAACTGCGGACCTGAGAATCCACGTGCGGGTCTTGATCATCTCCTCCGGGGCCAAACGTGCGGCGTGGCCTCTCGGACGGGTCGGGGTCCGTCGGAGAGTGGGCCGCAGGGGGGGGCGGATGTTCCCGCTTGACAGCCCTCCGGGGTTTCGTATATTCTGATGGATCGAAGGAATAGGGACCTCCATTTGGGGAGGGCCCCGTCCAGTACGTGGGCGATTAGCTCAGTTTGGTTAGAGTGCTTGCTTGACATGCAAGAAGTCACTGGTTCGAGTCCAGTATCGCCCACCAGAACAGGAGCGTAGGCGATAGACACACCCGTCGCGACAGCGCGAACGGCGGTGGAGTCAGACGAGCCATTGCGAAGCAGAAGCATCCCGCTTCTCACCTTGAGGGCTCATACGAGACCCGAAGAGGTTCTACTGTCAGGTGCAGGAGATTCGTCTCCTGACGGTTCGGGGAACGGGATGCACGTCTGGTGCATCCCGTTCTTCGTTCGCGGCCGCCGGCCCTCGAGCCGGCACGCGGGAAGGAGGTAAGGTGGCAATACAGAGCCCGCGCATCAACAGGCGGATTCGAATTCCCCAGGTGCGGGTGATCGACGCGGACGGCACTCAGGTGGGGGTTCTGCCGACGGCCGAGGCAATGGCGTTGGCGGAGGAGAGGGGCCTCGATCTCGTCGAGGTGTCCCCGAAGGCGAGACCGCCAGTCTGCAAGATCATGGACTACGGGAAGTACATGTACCAGCTCAACAAGCGGGCGAAGGAGGCGAGGAAGCGGCAGCACGTGACGCATCTGAAGGAGATCAAGATGCGCCCGAAGATCGAACCGCACGACTACGATTTCAAGACTCGCCACGCTCGCGAGTTCCTCGACGAGGGTGACAAGGTCAAGGCGACCGTCATCTTCAGGGGACGTGAGCTGGCCCACAAGGAGCTCGGAAGGCGCCTTCTCGACAGGATGGTCGTGGATCTCGACGACATCGCGAACGTCGAGGTGGCGATCAGAAGCGAGGGGAGGAGCATGACAATGGTCCTCTCTCCGAAGCCGGGCCACAAGATCAAGGAGCGTGGGGGCGAAGAGGATGCCAAAGATCAAGACGCACAGGGGAGCAGCAAAGAGGTTCAAGCGCACGAGTAGCGGGAAGATCAGACGCTTCAAGGCCTACACGAGCCACTTCTTCGTCCGCAAGAGCGGGCGCCAGAAGCGGAACCTCCGGAAATCCGCCTACGTCCACAAGGCGGACCAGCCGCGCATCGAGAGGATGTTGCCGAAGTAGGCGTGGACCGAGAACGAAAGGGAGACGAGAGGAATGGCCAGGGTCAGATGCGCTCCGGCATCGAAGCGGAGACGCAAGAAGATACTGAAGGCCGCGAAGGGCTACCGCGGTGGGCGCAAGAACCTCATCAGGTCGGCGACCGAGAGCGTGCATCGCGCGGGGCAGTTCGCATACAGGGACCGGCGGGCGCGCAAGGGGGACATGCGGCGGTTGTGGATCGTGCGGATCAACGCCGGCACGAGGCTGCACGGGATGTCGTACAGCCGGTTCATGCACGGCCTGAGGGAAGCCAACGTCGAGATCGACCGGAAGATGCTCGCCGAGATGGCGCTGAGCGACGCCGACGGCTTTGCGAAGCTCGTGTCGGTCGCGAAGGGGGACGTCGAGTAGCTCCGAGCGGAGGACCAGTGATCGAGCGGCTGAAGGAACTCAGGGGCGAGGCGGTCGCGGCCTTCGACGGGGCCGCGTCTCCGCAGGAGCTCGAGGAGGCGAGGGTCCGCTACCTCGGGAGAAAGAGCGAGCTCAACCAGGCTTCGCGAGGCCTCAAGGACCTTCCGGAGGACGAGCGGCGCGCCGTCGGGCGCGCGGTCAACGAGATCAAGAACGAGCTCGCGGCGCATCTGACGGCCGCGACCGACCGTCTCGAGGCCGCCGCAGGAGGCGCCGCGTCGTCAGTCGATCTCACGCTCCCGGGCAGGCGCCCGTGGGTCGGGGGAAAGCACCCGATCACGCGCACGCTCGAGCGGCTCGAATCGATCTTCGCGGGCCTCGGGTTCGAGGTGGCCACGGGGCCGCACATCGAGGACGACTTCCACAACTTCGAGGCGCTGAACATCCCCCCCGACCATCCCGCGCGGGACATGCACGACACCTTCTACATCGACGGCGACAGGCTCTTGAGGACCCACACGTCGCCGGTCCAGATCCGCACGATGAAGTCGCGGAAGCCTCCTGTCAGGATCATCGCCCCGGGCAGGGTCTACAGGAACGAGACGCCCGACGCCTCGCACGGCTCCGAGTTCTACCAGCTCGAGGGCCTCTACGTGGACCGGGGCGTCCGATTCGGTGAGCTCATGGGGGTCCTGACGAAGTTCCTGGGCGAGCTCTACGGCGAAGCGATCGCCGTGAGGTTCCGCCCCGGCTTCTTCCCGTTCACCGAGCCCTCGACCGAGGTCGACATCGAGTGCCGCATCTGCCATGGCCGGGGCTGCCCCGTCTGCAAGAACACCGGCTGGGTCGAGCTCCTGGGCGCCGGCATGGTCGACCCCCGGGTCTTCGAGGCCGTCGGGTACGATCCCGACGTCTACACCGGCTACGCCTTCGGCCTCGGCGTCGACCGCATCCACATGATGATGTGCGGGGTGAACGACATCAGGCTCTACCACGAGAACGACCTCAGGTTCCTCCGGCAGGTCTAGTCGGAAGCGACCGACCGCGGGCCTCTTCAGCGGCTCGGCCGCGGCGGTTCGGGCGGGACGATTCGCGGAAGGCGATCCAGGGAACGCGATTCACGGAAGGGCGACGCATGAAGGTCAGTCTCAGGTGGCTGAGGGACTACGTCGACTTCGACCTCTCGGCGGCCGACCTCGCCAGACGGCTCACCGAGCAGCTTACCGAGACCGAGGTGGTCGAGTCCGCGGGGAGCGACATCACGGGCGTCGTGGCGGCGAAGGTGATCACCGTCGACCGGCACCCGGACGCCGACAGGCTCTCCGTCTGTGTCGTCGACTGGGGAGCGGGTTCGTCGACGGTCGTGTGCGGCGCCCCGAACGTCAAGCCCGGCATGATGTCGGCCCTGGCGGTCCCAGGCGCCGTGATCGCCGGCGGCAGGAAGGTCGAGGAGGTCACGCTCCGGGGGCGGAGGTCCCACGGGATGCTCGTCTCGGCGAGGGAACTCGGTCTCGAGGAGCACTCGGACGGCATCCTCGAGTTCGAGGCCGCGGTCGAGGTGGGGACCGACGTGCGCGGGATCCTCGGACTCGACGACGAGGTGATCGACGTCGACGTCCAGCCGAACCGGCCCGACTGCCTCGGGATCATCGGGATCGCGCGCGAGGTGGCCGCCGCCGTCGGATCGAAGCTCAGGATTCCCGAGGTCGACCTCACCGAGGTCGATCCCGGGGCGCCCGAGCTCGCGGCGGTCGAGATCGAGGACGTTCAGGACTGCCCGCGCTACATCGCCCGGGTCATCTCCGACGTCGAGATCGGACCGTCGCCGGCCTGGCTCCGAACCAGGCTCGAGAGCGTCGGCCTCCGGAGCATCAGCAACGTCGTCGACGTCACGAACTTCGTGATGCTCGAGTTCGGCCACCCGATCCACGCGTTCGACTACGACACCGTGAGGGAGCACCGGATCGTCGTCCGCCGGGCGACGGCGGGGGAGCGCCTCACGACGCTCGACGGCGTCGAGCGCGAGCTCTCCCCGAAGCATCTGCTGATCTGCGACGGGCGGGGACCCGTCGCCGCCGCCGGCGTGATGGGCGGAGGCGGGACCGAGGTCGGAGACAGCACGAAGAACGTCCTCCTCGAATGCGCGTGGTTCGATCCCGTGGTGGTCCGGCGCGGCGCGCAGGACCTCGGGATTCGGACCGACGCGAGCCAGCGCTTCGAGCGTGGCGTCGATCCGCTCGCGATGGAGCTCGTCGCCGCGCGCGCGTGCGCGCTCATGAACGAGCTGGCGCAAGGGAAGGTCGCCAGGGGGATCGTCGACGCCGGGTCGTGGAAGGCGCCGGCGACGACGATCGAGCTTCACATGGAGAAGCTCGAGTCGATGCTCGCCCCGGGGCCCCCGAAGGAGAAGGCCGCGGCCGAGCTTGCGAGCCTTGGATTCGGCGTGTCCGACGGCCCCGACGACTCGCTCCGCGTGGAGGTTCCCTCGTTCCGGCACGACGTCCGGCTCGAGGCCGACCTGATCGAGGAGGTCGCGAGGGTCGACGGCTACGACAAGATCCGGCCGGAGGTGCCGTTCCACTCGATCGCGGTCACGACCGATCCGGCGAGGGCGGCGAGGGACGCCGTGCGCGAGGCCGTCGTGGGCCTCGGGTTCCACGAGATCCTGACGTCGTCATTCATGGAACGGGACGCGCTCGAGAAACTGGGCGAGTCGACCGGGGACGAGGCGATCGAGCTGGCGAACCCCATGAACAAGGAGATGCCGCTTCTCCGGACGTCGATCCTCCCGTCGCTCCTGGACGTCGTCCGTCGGAACGCCAACGTCGGCGAGGGCGACATCAGGATCTTCGAGATCGGGAAGGTCTTCCGGAGGGCAGGCGAAGGCGCAGACGAGCGATGGATGCTCGCGGGGGCCCTGGCCGGAGCGGCCGAGCCGCCCGCGTGGGACCGCCAGGCCCGGCCGGTCGATTTCTACGACGGCAAGGGGGTTCTCTGGGCGCTCGGGGAAGCCCTCAGTGTTGACAGCCTCGGGACCGCCTGCTACGATGGCTCGGCGCTCGACGGGACCGCCGCCGCGCGGCTTCTCGCCGGGGGTCGCGACGTCGGGGCGTTCGGCATGTTGTCGCCGAAGGTCATCGAGGCGCGCGATCTGCCGCCGTCCGTCTTCGTCTTCGACATCGAGCTCGACCCGCTGGTAGGGCTCCTCGCCGCGACGGGGACGTTCGCCGACCTGCCGCGCTATCCGAAGGCGCGGCGGGACGTCGCGCTCGTGGTCGACGAGCGGACGAGCGCCGGGAACATCCTGGGGGAGATCGACTCGTCAGAGGAACCGCTCCTCACCGGCGTCGACGTGTTCGACGTCTACCGGGGGAAGCAGGTTCCCGGCGGGAAGAAGAGCATTGGTTTCACACTGACGTACATGTCGCGGGAGCGCACGCTGACGGACGCGGAGGTGGACGAGGCTCAGGCGCGGATCGTGGCCCGCCTCGTCGAGAAGTTCGGCGCGTCGCTCCGTGAGTAGCCTCCTTCGGGGGCATTGCTGGACTGGAAGACTGGCTGATGCAACTGCCCGGACTGGACGAGCTCGAGGAATCGGTCGGCAGGGCCGTGGATGAACTCAGCAGGCTCAAGACCGAGAACGTGGAGCTCTCGGAACGTCTCCGGGCTTTCGGAAAGGAGCTGGACGATCTCGCCGGCCAGATCAGGAAGGTCGTGTCGGGCGAGAAGGTGGATTCCAGGACGAGGAAGCGGATAGAGGCCAGGCTCGAGTCGATCGTCGGCAAGATGACCTAGGCCTATCGAGTCTGTTGATCGGGGAACGGCAGGGACCGCGGGATGATCATGGGACGGAAGCGCCAGGAAACCGACCTTGGAAGTCTACCGGAGACCGAACCTGAACTTACGGACTTCGACGGTATGACGAGTGTCAAGGTTGAGATATACGGTTCGGAGTACCGGATACGCGGGGAGGCCGATCCCGAGCGTATCCAGGAGATCGCCCACTACGTAGACAGCAAGATGCGCGAGGTGACCCACGAGACGGCCCTCGGGTCGTCGCTCAAGGTGGCCATCCTCGCGGCACTGAACATCGCCGGCGAGCTCTTCGGAGAGCGCGACGACAGGAACAGACTCCTCGCACAGGTGCAGGAGCGCGCGGAAGAGCTGACGCAGGCCATCGACACGGAGCTGGGCGAGTAGGACGAACCGCGCACCCGGCCAGGAGGCGCTCGCAGGGAGCGCCTGCCCCTTCCCGACGAACGACCCCGACACGCCTTCCCCCAATCGGGGGAAGGAGATCCGGCTATCCGCATCACACTTGTTACGGACGACGCGCGACCTCGCGGTCACGCGCCCGTGAGGGCGCTCCCCGTGGATCGCGCGGAGGGGCATTCATTGCAGATCCTGTCGGAGGAGACCGGAAGCCTGTTCCCGCAGGAGGAGCGGGTCCTCGTGCCGCTGGCGCGGAGGCTCCGGCCGACGCGCCTCGAGGAGTACGTCGGTCAGGAGCACATCCTGGCTCCCGGGAGGCTCCTCCGGCGCGCGATCGAGACCGACCGCCTCTTCTCGATGATCCTCTACGGGCCGCCGGGAACCGGCAAGACCTCGCTCGGCCACGTCGTCGCGGGAGCGACGACGTCGGTCCTCGTCATGATGAACGCCGTCGAGGCCGGAGTCCCCGACCTCAGGCGGGCCGTCCAGCAGGCGAAGCTGAGGATGCCCAGACGGACGATCCTCTTCATCGACGAGGTGCACCGGTTCAACAAGGCGCAGCAGGACGTACTCCTGGCGCCCCTCGAGGACGACGTGGTGACGATGATCGGGGCGACGGTCGAGAACCCGTTCTTCTACCTGAACAACGCGCTCCTCTCGAGGGTCCAGGTCTTCGAGCTGGGTCCCCTGAGCGAGGAGAGCGTGCGGACGATTCTCGAGCGCGCCCTCGTCGACCCGGAGAAGGGCCTCACGGAGTATCGGATCGAGATCTCGGACGACGCGCTCGACTACCTGGCGGCGAACTCGCTCGGCGACGCCAGGAAGGCCCTCGCGGCGCTCGAGCTGGCCGTTCTCTCGACGCCGCCCGACAGGAACGGGCTCATCAGAATCGGCATCGAGGCGGCCGGCGAGTGCCTGACGAGGCGGGTCGTGCGGTACGACCGGGACGGCGATTCGCACTACGACGTGGCCTCGGCGCTCATCAAGAGCATCCGCGGCTCCTCGCCCGACGCCGCCCTCCACTGGCTCGCGAGGATGATCGTCGGGGGCGAGGATCCGAGGTTCATCGCCAGGAGGCTCGTGATCGCAGCCTCGGAGGACATCGGGCTGGCGGATCCCCGCGCGCTTCCGCTCGCGGTCGCAGCCGCGAGAGCCGCCGAGATGCTCGGGATGCCGGAGGCGAGGTACGCGCTCGCCGAGGCGGCGGTCTACCTGGCGACGGCCCCGAAGAGCAGGACGGCAGCCGACGCGATCGGCGCGGCCGTCGCGGACGTGGAGAGCGGGACGGCGTTCGAGGTTCCGGAGCACCTCCGGGACGCGAGCTACGCTGGCGCCGGGCGGCTCGGCCACGGCGAGGGCTACGACATGCCCGAGTCGGAGGCGCACGGACGCACGCAGGAGTATCTGCCGAGCGAGCGGGTCTACTACAGACCCGGTGAGAGTGGTTACGAGAGGGAGGTCCGGGAGCGCACGGCCCGCTGGGACGGCGTTCCTCCGGCCACACCGTCGGACGAAGAGTGATCGCACGCGGCGCGCCTCTCGCGCGGTGCTGCGCATCGACGGCGGACGGCCGGGGCTCGTATGGACCGCAATTTAGATAGATGGGAGGGGAGAACTGAATGCAGAACCTGGCATCCGTAGTCATCGTGTTTCTGATTTCTGTGGCGGTCTTCCTCGCGGGCTGGTTCGCGAGGCGGCTGGTCGATCGCGGCAAGATCGTGAGCGCCGAGGAGCTGGCCGAGAAGATCGTGCGGGAGGCCCAGCGGGAGGCCGAGACGCAGAAGAAGGCCGCCGTGCTCGAGGCCAAGGACGAGTGGTACAGTGCCAAAGCGAAATTCGAGGAAGACACGCAGCAGACCAGGTCGGAGGTCGAGAAGCTGCAGAGGCAGGTCGAGAAGAGGGAGGAGAACCTCAACCGCAAGGTCGAGTTCATCGACAAGAAGGAGCAGGAGCTCGATCAGTCCGAGGTGGAGCTCAAGAAGAAGGACGCGACCGTCGTCGAGCGCAACGAGAAGCTGTCTCGCCTCATCGACGAGCAGAACGAGCGTCTCGAGCGCATCGCCGGCATGAACCGCGACGACGCGAAGAAGCTGTTGATCAAGAACATGGAGAGCGACGCTCGGCTCGAGGCGGCGCGGATGGTCAAGGACATCAAGGATGAGGCGCGGAAGCAGGGCGACAAGGAAGCGAAGAAGGTCCTGACCCTGGCGATCCAGCGGTGCGCCGCCGACCACGTCGTGGAGTCGACCGTGTCGGTCGTGAACCTCCCGAACGACGAGATGAAGGGCCGCATCATCGGCAGGGAGGGTCGGAACATCCGAGCGTTCGAGACGGCGACCGGGATCGACGTCATCGTCGACGACACGCCCGAGGCCGTCATACTCTCGGGGTTCGATCCCGTGCGTCGCGAGGTCGCGAGGCTGGCGCTCGAGAGGCTCATCACGGACGGGCGGATCCACCCGGGCCGGATCGAGGAGGTCGTCGAGAAGGTCACGAAGGAGCTCGACGAGCAGATCCGGGAGATCGGCGAGGAGACGTGTCTCGACATAGGCATCCACGACCTGAAGCCCGAGCTGGTCAGGCTCCTGGGGCGCTTGAAGTACAGGACGAGCTACGGGCAGAACATGCTGCAGCACTCCAAGGAGGTGGCCTTCATCTGCGGCCTCATGGCCGGCGAGCTCGGCTTCGACGTCGCGGTCGCCAAGCGGGCGGGGCTCTTGCACGACATCGGGAAGTCAGTCGACCACACGATGGAGGGGACACACGCCGGCCTCGGCGCCGAACTGGCGCGCCGCTACAGCGAAGACGACCTCATCGTCAACGCCATCGAATCGCACCACGAGGACGTCGAGCCGACGTCGATGATCGCCGTCCTGGTCCAGGCCGGCGACGCGGTCTCCGGCGCGAGGCCCGGTGCCAGGCGCGAGACCCTCGAGACCTACATCAAGCGCCTCGAGAAGCTCGAGGAGATCGCGAGCTCCTTCCAGGGCGTCGAGCGCTCGTACGCGATCCAGGCGGGCCGCGAGATTCGGATCATGGTCCAGCACAGGAAGATCGACGACGCGAGGGCGGAGATCCTCGCCGCGGCCGTCGCGAGGAAGATCGAGGCCGAGCTGAAGTACCCCGGCCAGATCAAGGTCGTGGTGATCCGTGAGACGCGGGCCGTCGACTACGCGAAGTAGCCCGGGAGGGCGGGAGCACAAATTGAAGATCCTGTTCATCGGCGACATCGTCGGGAAGGTCGGGAGGCGGGTGGTGACGTCGTTTCTCCCTGAGCTGAGGGAGAAGCACGCCGTGGACCTCACGATCGCGAACTGCGAGAACGCCGCGGGCGGAATCGGCGTCACGCCGAAGATCGCTCGGCAGCTCCTCGATCTCGGCATCGACGTCCTGACGAGCGGGAACCACATCTGGGACAAGAGGGACGCGGTCGACTTCCTCGATGAGTGCGACCGCATCCTCAGGCCCGCGAACTACCCGCCGGGCGCGGTCGGGCGCGGAGCCACTGTCGTGGAGACCCGCACCGGCGTTCCGGTCGCCGTGATCAACCTCCAGGGACGCGTCTTCATGCAGGAGATCGACTGCCCGTTCCGCGTCGGCACCGACCTCGTCGATTCCCTGAGGACCAGGTCGGTCGTGCAGTTCGTCGACATCCACGCCGAGGCCACCTCCGAGAAGATCGCGCTCGGTCAGCACCTCGCGGGCAGGGTCTCCGCGGTCGTCGGGACGCACACGCACGTCCAGACGGCCGACGAGCGGATCCTCGAGGGGCACACGGCCTACATCACGGACGCCGGCATGACGGGTCCGATCGACTCGGTGATCGGCATCAGGACGGAACTCTCGATCGCGCGGTTCGTGACGCAGCTGCCACAGCGCTTCGAGGCGGCGAGCGGAAGGGGAATGCTGAACGGAGTTGTGATCGACGTGTCGGACGAGACCGGCGCCGCTCGGGGGATCGAGCGGATCGTCGTCTGCGAGGGGGACGAGCAGAGGGGGGACCAGGCATGAGCCGGGGAGACGTCGCTTTGGAGACGAGGATCTTGAAGGGCAAGCCCATCGCCCAGGGGATCAAGGAGGACGTCGCCCGGAGGGCGAGCGCGCTCGAGGGCGACGGCGTACCGGTCGTCCTCTCGATCGTTCTCGTGGGCGACGATCACGGGTCGAAGATGTATTCGCGGAGCATCGAGAAGGCGGCCGCAAAGGTCGGCGTGAGAGCGGTCCTGACGACCCTCCCGGCCGAGATCGGGGCCGAAGAGGTCGCCCGGACCATCCGCGGCCTGTCGGAGAACCCCGAGGTCGGCGGCATCATCGTGCAGCAGCCGCTCCCGTCCGGCGTCCCCGCCTCCGTCGTGGAGGAGATCGCATCCGGTAAGGACATCGACGGCGCCACCACGCTCTCGATGGGGCTCCTCATGTCGGGCAGCGAGGCCTTCGCGCCGGCGACCGCGCTCGGCGTGATCGAGATCCTCGCGGGGTACGACGTCCCCGTGACCGGCAGGCACGTCGTCATCGTCGGACGGAGCACCGTCGTCGGAAAGCCGCTCGCGAACCTTCTCCTCCGGAAGACGGAACGAGGGAACGCGACCGTCACCGTATGTCACACCGGCACCACGGACCTCACCGCCCACACGCGCGACGCCGACATCCTCGTCGCCGCGATGGGGGCCCCCGAGGCGATCACCGCCGACATGATCTCGGAAGGTGCCGTCGTCGTCGACGTCGGCACGAACTGGATCGAGGACCCCTCGAGCGAGCGCGGCGGCAGGACCGTCGGGGACGTCGCGTTCGAGGAGATGCTCGGCCGGGCGTCAGCGGTGACGCCGGTTCCCGGAGGCGTCGGATCGCTGACGACGGCGATCCTCCTCAGGAACACGGTCGAGGCCGTGGAGCGGAGTCGCTCCTGACGGCGGAGGCCCGGGACCCCGATGACCCCGCGGACCCCTCGTGAAAGGGAGGAACGTTGGGAGGAGGAACGGAGGAACGCGTCTACACGGTGAGCGAGGTCACGGCTCAGGTGAAGGCTGTCCTGGAGTCGTCGCTCCCGCTGTTCTGGGTGGAGGGGGAGATCTCGAACTTCAAGCACGCCTCGTCGGGCCACATGTACTTCACCCTCAAGGACGACGCCAGCACGCTCGGCTGCGTCATGTTCCGGCACCAGAACACGAGGCTCGGGTTCCGTCCGAAGGACGGCGACAAGATCCTGGTGTGGGGACGCGTCAAGGTCTACGAGAAGGCCGGGAGGTACCAGCTCTACGTCGAGCGGATGAAGCCGTCCGGGCTCGGGGCCCTCGCCGCGGCGTTCGAGGCGCTCAAGAAGAGGCTCTCCGCGGAGGGGCTCTTCGCCGAGGAGGCGAAGAAGGAGCTCCCGGCGTCGCCCGCCACCGTGGCGGTGATCACGTCGCCGACCGGGGCGGCCGTGCGGGACGTCATCCGGGTTGTCGGGAGGCGCTCGCCGGCGACGCGCATCGTCGTGATACCGACGGCGGTCCAGGGCGCAGGTGCCGTCCCCGGGATCGTGGCGGCGATCGAGCTCCTCGATGAGTGGGGCGAGGCCGACGTCGCGATCGTCGGGAGGGGCGGCGGCTCGCTCGAGGACCTGTGGGCGTTCAACGAAGAGGCCGTCGCGCGGGCGATCTTCGGCGCGAGGACGCCCATCGTCTCGGCGGTCGGCCACGAGGTCGACTACACGATCGCCGACTTCGTCGCCGACGCGCGCGCCGCGACCCCTTCGCACGCGGCCGAGAGGGTCGTTCCCGACAGGACCGAGGTCGCAAGGGCCGTCCGGTCGCTCGACGCGCGCCGCGTCGCGGCGATGAGGTCGAACCTGAGGAGGCACACCGATCGCCTCACGCGGTCGAGTGGAGCCTACGCGTTCCGACGCCCCCGCGAGCTCGCCGAGAACCTCGCGCAGCGGGTCGACGACCTCTCGCGGAGGGTCACGGGAACGGTGAAGGTGAGGCTCTCGACGGAGACGGCGCGGCTCGAACGGTTCGCGTCGGAGCTAGAACTCGCCAACCCCTCGCACATCCTGGCGCGCGGCTTCGCCGCGGTCTCCTCGCTTCCCGGGCTCACGCCCGTGCGGTCGCTCGGAGACGTGGCCGAGGGCGGCGGCATCAGGGTGACTCTGACGGACGGCTCGTTCGACGGAACGGTCACCAGCATCTCCCCTGGATCGCGGAGGAAGAAGTGACCAAGAAGCAGACGTTCGAGAGCGACATGGCCCAGCTCGAGAAGCTCGTGGGGAAGCTCGAGGAGAGCGACCTCGGTCTCGAGGAGTCCCTCGAGGCATACGAGGAGGGCGTGAAGCTCATCAGGAAGCTCACGAAGATCCTGGACAAGGCGCAGGAGCGGGTCCTCAAGCTCTCGCGCGACGAGGAAGGACAGATCGCCTTCGATGAGTTCGACGACGACATCGGAGAGGAGAGCTAGCGGGGTGGCGTCGCTCGAGTCGTACCTTGCCGGGAAGAGGGAGGCCGTCGAGCGGGCGCTCGACCGCCTCCTGCCCCCGGCCGACACGCCGCCCGAGAGGCTGCACGAGGCGATGCGGTACAGCGTCTTCTCGGGAGGGAAGCGGCTCCGCCCCATCCTCGCCATCGCGGCCTACGAGCTCGCGGGCGGGGAGGGCGACGCGGTCATGGCGCCGGCGTGCGCGTCCGAGATCGTCCACACTTACTCGCTCATCCACGACGACCTTCCCGCGATGGACGACGACGACCTCAGGCGGGGCCGTCCGACCTGCCACAAGGCGTACGGCGAGGGGCTCGCGATCCTCGCGGGCGACGGGCTCCTGACGCTCGCGTTCGCCATCGTCCTCGGCGAGGACGCCCTGTCGCACGAGCGCCGGAACGCCGTCCTGCGAGAGCTCGCGAGCGCGAACGGGCCGTCGGGAATGGTCGGGGGCCAGGCGGCCGACCTCGAGGGCGAGCGATCGGCGCCGACGCTCGGAAGCGTGGAGTTCATCCACACGCACAAGACGGCGCTCCCGATCGAGGCCGCGGTCGCGATCGGCGCGCTCTCGGCCGGCGCCGGCGAGGACGCCCTCGCGGCCCTCCGTACCTACGGAAGGGCGATCGGGCTGGCGTTCCAGATCGCCGACGACCTCCTGGACGAGCGGGGAACCGAGGACGAGATGGGGAAGGCCGTCGGCAAGGACCGGGGCCGCGGGAAGCAGACGTATCCGGCGGTCGTCGGACTGGACAAGGCGGAGGAACGGGCGCGCGGGCTCACGGACGAGGCGCTTGCCGCCCTCGAGCGGTTCGGCGGCGAGGCCTGGCCGCTCCGCGAGATCGCCCGGTTCATCGTGAATCGGCGGAACTGAGTGGACCGGCGGAACTGAGGGAACGATGGGACGCATTCTCGACAGGATCGACCAGCCTGCGGATCTCAAGGCGCTCCCCGAGGACGAGCTCGAGCCGCTCGCAGAGGAGCTCCGCCAGGAGATCGTCCGGGTGGTGTCGAAGTACGGCGGCCACCTGGCGCCGAGCCTGGGCGTGATCGAGCTCACGCTCGCGCTCCATCGCGTCTTCGATTCGCCGACGGACAAGATCATCTGGGACGTCGGCCACCAGAGCTACGCCCACAAGCTCCTGACGGGGCGCCGGGAGAGCTTCGAGACCCTCCGCCAGTACGGAGGCATCGCCGGCTTCCCGCGCCGCGAGGAGAGCCCGCACGACGCCTTCAACACGGGCCACGCGAGCACGTCGATCTCCGCCGCGCTCGGCATGGCCTGCGCCCGGGACCTCCTCGAGGAGGACTTCCGGGTGATCGCCGTGATCGGCGATGGGTCGCTCACGGCGGGCCTCGCGTTCGAGGGGCTGAACCAGGCGGGACACCTGAAGAAGAACCTGATGGTCGTCGTGAACGACAACCGCATGTCGATCTCGAAGAACGTCGGCGCGCTCTCGCAGTACCTGACGAGGCTCCTGACCGCGCCGACCTACCAGCGGCTCGAGTCCGAGGTCTGGGACATCATGGGGAAGATCCCCGCCGTCGGCGAGCGGACGCGCGAGCTGACGAGCCGCGCCCTCGAGGGGCTCCGCGGCATCTTCGTGCCCGGGATCCTGTTCGAGGAGCTCGGCTTCAAGTACTTCGGCCCCATCGACGGTCACGACGTCGAGCTCCTGATCCGCGCGTTCGAGCGGCTCAAGCACACCGAGGGGCCGCTCCTCGTTCACGTGATCACCACGAAGGGGAAGGGGTTCGCGCCCGCGGAGGAGGACGCCTCCCGGTTTCACGGGATCGGCGCCTTCGACAAGACGACCGGGACGCTCACGAAGCAGCCGACGGCGATCTCGTACACTGAGGTCTTCGGCCGCACGCTCGTTTCGCTCGCGGAGGACGACGAGAAGATCGTGGCGGTGACGGCGGCGATGCCGGCCGGCACCGGGCTCGTGCACTTCGCCAAGCACTTCCCCGATCGCTTCTTCGACGTCGGCATCGCGGAGCAGCACGCCGTGACGTTCGGCGCCGGGCTCGCGGCTCAGGGGGTGAAGCCCGTCGTCGCTCTCTACTCTTCGTTCGCCCAGCGCGCCTACGATCAGATCATCCACGACGTCTGTCTCCAGAACCTGCCGGTCAGGTTCATGATCGACCGCGGAGGCGTCGTTGGAGACGACGGGCCGACGCACCACGGTGTCTTCGACCTGTCGTTCCTCCGGGCCGTGCCGAACCTCGTACTCATGGCGCCGAAGGATGAGAACGAACTCGGCTCGATGGTCCGGACCGCGGTCGCGCACGACGAGGGACCGATCGCCGTGCGCTACCCCCGCGGCGCGGGGCGAGGCGTCCGGATGGACTTCGACCCGCCGGTCGTTCCGATCGGACGGGGCGAGCGCCTGAGGGAGGGCACCGACGTCTCCCTCATCGCGATCGGCTCGATGGTGCAGGTGGCCGAGGAGGTCGCCGAGAAGCTCGCGGCCGACGGGATCGAGGCGTCGGTCGTGAACGCGCGCTTCGTGAAGCCGCTCGACCGCGACCTCATCGTCGAGGAGGCTTCGAGGACGGGGGCGGTCGTCACGATCGAGGAGAACGTCGCCATGGGCGGCTTCGGCTCGGCGGTCATGGAGCTTCTCCAGGCCGAGGGGATCGACGACGTCAGGACGAGGATCGTCGCGCTCCCCGACGAGTTCATCACACACGGGTCCCGCGGTCGTCTGCTCGAGGACTGCGGACTGACCGTCGAGCGGATCGCAGCGCGCGCGGCGGATCTCGTGGCGCGCTCGCGGGTCGTCAGAGGAGGGTCATGACGCGATGAAGACAGTCGGCATCATGGCGAATCCCCTCAAGGAGGGGATCGGGGAGGCCATCGAGAGGGTCCGCGTGTGGGCGGCTGAGCGCGGGCTCGATGTCATCGTCGACGACCGGAACCGGAGCGAGGCGCCGGCGTCGGTCGACTGCGTTCCTTCGGCGGACGTCGTCGCCAGGTCCGATTTGATCTTCGCGTTCGGTGGCGACGGCGCGATCCTCTTCGCCGCGCGCGAGGTCGCGATCGCCGGGAGGGAGACTCCGATCTTCGGAGTCAACATGGGGAGCCTGGGGTTCCTCACGCAGGTCGCCGGGGACGAGCTCGGAGGCGTCCTCGGGTGCCTCGACCCCGGGGAGCTTCCCGTGAGCGGCCGGATGATGCTCGAGACCGGGGTCGCCGGGCAGGACGGCGTCGCCGTCGCCCTGAACGACGTCGTCATCACGAAGGACGCTGAGTCGAGGATGCTCTCGTTCGAGGCGCGCGTCGACGGGCAGCTCGTCACGCGCTACGCCGCCGACGGCCTCATCCTGTCGACTCCGACGGGATCGACCGCGCACTCGCTCTCCGCGGGGGGGCCGGTCCTCGCTCCCAACGTCGAGGCGATCATCCTGACGCCGATCTGTCCGCACACGCTGAGCATGCGGCCGCTCATCGTCCCGCCGACGGTCGAGATCGAGGTCGAGATGCTCTCGAGCGACGATCAGACGATCGTGACGACCGACGGCCAGCGCTCGTTCGGCATCGGCGAGGGAGACGTCGTGCACGTGAGGACGGCGAGGACGAGGGCGCAGCTCGTCGAGATGGCGGAGCACTCGTACTACGAGATCCTCCGCAGGAAGATGCGCTGGGCGGGGCGCGTGAGGGAGAGGTAGCCGGATGGGCCGGATCGAGCGATTCAAGCTCCGTGATCTCCTGACGCCGCCGAACCTCGTGACCCTCGCGCGGATCGTGCTCGTGCCGGTCGTGCTGGTCCTGCTGGCGTCGGGACGGCGCGGGGACGCCGTGGTCGTCATCCTGGCCATGATGCTGTCTGACGGCATCGACGGGTACATCGCGAGGAAGACGGGGCGCGTCACCGAGATCGGGAAGATCCTCGACCCGATCGCGGACAAGATCGCGATCGACTCGATCCTCCTGTTCCTGGCGATCAGGGGGGAGTTTCCGATGCCGGCGCTCGTCGTGCTCGTCGCGAGGGACGTGGCGGGCCTCGTGGGCGTCGTCGTGGTCGGGCGGAGGGCCGCGTCGGTTCCGGCGGCGAACAGGCCCGGCAAGATCGGGTTCGTCGTCCTGTCCGCGATGGTGCTGGCCTACGTGCTCAACATCGAGCCGCTCGAGCTGCCGCTCGCGATCGCGGGCGTGGGGCTCGCGGTCGTATCGGGAGTCATCTACGCCGTCGAGGCGCGGCGCGCGCTTGCCGCGGGGCGGCGGGGCGGCAGCTGACGGCGGCGGTCCGTCGAACGGGGGAGGGAAGCGTGCCGGACGGTCCTACGAAAAGCAGGGTCCACCTGCTCCGTGTGTACGACGGCGGCGCGGACGACATCCTGGCCCGGCTCGACCGGTTGCTCCAGGAGAGCGACCTCAGGAAGATCGCCGCGAAGGACAAGATCGTTGCCGTCAAGCTCCACTTCGGCGAGAGCAGCGAGACCGGCCACGTGAAGCCCCTGTTCGTTCGGAGGGTCGTCTCGTGGCTTCTCCAGGAGGGCGCGAGGCCGTTCCTGACCGACACGAACACGCTGTACCGCGGGAGCCGAAGCGACACCGTCCTGCACATGCGAACGGCCGCGGAGCACGGCTTCACGTACTCCGCCGTCGGTGCGCCGGTCGTGATCGCGGACGGGCTCAGGGGCACGAGCGAGGTCCGGCTGCCGGTCGCCGGCCAGATCCTCAAGGAGGCCGCCGTCGGATCCGAACTCGTGAAGGCCGACAGCATCCTCGCCGTCACACACTTCAAGGGCCACGAGCTGTCCGGGTTCGGCGGGGCGATCAAGAACCTGGGCATGGGTGGCGCCTCGCGGGCCGGGAAACTGGAGCAGCACTCCACGACGAAGCCGTACGTCCGCCAGGGCTGCATCGCCTGCGGCATCTGCGCGTCCTGGTGCCCGGCCGACGCGATCCGGGTCGGCGAGGTCGCCCAGATAGACGAGCAGACGTGCATCGGCTGCGGGGAGTGCATCGCTGTCTGCCCTGAGAAGGTCGTGGGAATCCGCTGGAACGAAAGCACCGACGTGTTCCAGAGGAAGATGGTAGAGTACCTGAAGGCCATCACCTCGCTGAAGCGAGACCGGATCGGGTACCTGAGCTTCATCACCGACGTCCACCCGCTCTGCGACTGCTACGGGACGGCGAAGGTCCCGATCGTACCGGACCTCGGAGTCCTCGCCTCGGTCGACCCGATCGCCATTGACCAGGCCTCGTACGATCTGGTGAACGAGGCGCCCGCCGCGCGAAACAGCAGCCTGAGCGAGGGTTACCGGGCCGGGGGGGACAAGTTCAGGGACCTCCACCCCGATGTTGACCCGACCGTTCAGCTCAGGTATGGTGAGGAGCTCGGGGTGGGAACGAGGAACTACGAGCTCATCGAGATTGCAGAGAGCGCCCGTAGCTCAGCTGGATAGAGCACTGGATTCCGGTTCCAGTTGTCGGAGGTTCGAATCCTCTCGGGCGTACCAGATCGGGCGGGCCGGCGGCGACTCGTCGCCGGCCCGCACCCGTGGGGTCCCGACGCGGCGACTCCGCGCCCCGGGAGGCGCGCGTTCCGGAACGCTTCAGGAGGCAGGCATGAAGACCCCGATCGTGACGGCGGTGCTGTGTCTCGCGCTCGCCGCGGCCCCGGCGGCCGGACAGGTGATCTACTCAATCACGTACGAAGAGGGTGCAAGCCTCGTCTCGCTCGAGGCGGAGGGAGTCGTGGTGCGGCACGTCGGCACTTCCGAGGCGCTCATCGAAGGCGACTCGCAACTCGGGGCAGCCCTCCGGAGGCGCGGTCGAATCGTCGAGGAGGTGATCGACGTCGGCCGCTGGGCGGAGCTCTATCTGTGCTATCCGGCCGCCGACCTCGAAGAGCTCGAGCGGGCGGGAGAGATCCTGTGGGTCGAGCCGGACGGCGCGGTGCTCGTGGGGGCGTCGCCCGACGTGCTTCACGAGATCCGCCGAGCTTCCTTCATGGCCCTCCCACTCCCGGCGTCGATTCCGGTCGCGGCGCTCTTCGACGAGACTCCACCGCTCCTCGCGAGCCTCGCCGCCGGGCGTGACGAGCGAAGCGTGCGCGGGCTCGTGCAGGACGTGCTGGAGGCGGTCTCCGCCGACTCGCTCGCCGCGCACGTCGAACGACTGACCCGATACCCGGGGGGGGCGTGGAGGACGCGCTACGCCTATCGGGAAGAGAAGAACACCGAGGCGATTCCCTACATCATGGACGCGCTCGAGTCGTGTCTCCCGGCGGGTGCGCTCGTCGACACGCAACGATTCGAGCTGAACGGATTCGTGTGCGGCGACACGACCGGGATGATCGTGCCGTACGCGATGCACAACATCGTAGGCGTCCTCCCGGGGACGGGGAGGCTTCAGGGGTACTTCGTCGTCTCGGCGCACTACGACGCAACGGCGCAGAGATCCTATCCTCCGAGCGACCGGTACTGGTGGTGCGACTCCCCGGCTCCCGGCGCGGACGACAACGCGACGGGCGTCGCGACCGTGCTCGAAGCGGCACGCGTGCTGGCCGACGTCTCGTTCCCGTACGACATCCGGTTCATCCTCTTCGACGCCGAGGAACCGGGCCTCTTCGGCAGCGAAGTCTACGCCGGCTCCGCCGCCGCCGAGGGCGACACGATCTACGGCGTCATCAACGTCGACATGGTCGGGTACAACCCGCCGGGCGCCGCTCAGGACACTTGTCACGTGCTCACGAACCCGAGCACGAAGTGGCTCGCGAGCTGGCTCGTCGACACGGCGGAGGACGAGTACGCGGAGTACTTCCCGGGCTTCGGCGCCCGCCGCATCGACAGGATCCCCCCCTACAGCGACCACATGAGCTTCTGGATCGAGGGGTACGACGCCCTCACGGCCCTCGAAAACTGGCACCCCAACTACTGGAACCCGAACTACCACACGGTCGCCGACACGATCGCGCACATCTCCCTTGACCAGCTCGCCTCGACGGCGAAGATGGTCGCGGGCGCGATCGCGCGTCTCGCCGATCCCGACTCCGCGATCAACCTCGCCGTGTTCTCGGAGGACTTCCGATTCACGCCGGACGAGTTCTGGACGAACTCGGCGACGACGGTCCGCGTGGACGTCCACGTCTTCGGGCCCGAGGAGTTCGTCGACCTCACGCTCGAGATCTGGGACGGCCCCGAGGACGAGGGTGAGCTCCTCTCGGTCTTCCAGACCGAACGTACGATGGGCGGCGGAGAGGTGATCACCTACGAGTTCGACTGGGAGTTCGACGACGACGATCTCGGCAATCACGAGGTTACGGCCCGGATCATCGCGGAGGGCGTCGACGAGCTCACGGACGAGGACAACATCGCGGCCGTCGCAATCAGGGTCAACGCGCCGGCCCTCTTCGTGACCGACCACTATCCCTACCCGAACCCGTACCCCGGTCCCTCGGGGGAATCGGAGGAGCTGGCCTTCGGCTACGATCTCTCTCGCGACGCCGGTTCCGTCGAGATCGACGTCTTCGACATCACGGGGCAGACCCTCGGGAGCTTCTTGAGGTACCACAACCCCATCGGCTCCATCGAGGAGAACATGGGGACCCTCGGCGGATGGAACTCGGTCGCGTGGACCGAGTTCAGCGGCAGCGCGACTCATCTCGCGAGCGGCGTCTACGTCTACCAGCTCCGCGTGTACGACGGCGGGGGGAAGGACCCGTCGTGGCTGGAGGCGGGGAAGTTCGCCGTGGTCCGTTGAGCCGCGGAGCGGAG
Source organism: bacterium (assembly GCA_025774245.1). Taxonomy (GTDB): domain Bacteria; phylum Joyebacterota; class Joyebacteria; order Joyebacterales; family Joyebacteraceae; genus JALGVN01. The sequence goes on along the minus strand of JALGWI010000032.1, from coordinate 16,537 downwards.
GCCTCCGATGCGGACGGGTCAGCGTCCTTCCGGACAACCCAGGCTGTACAGGTACTCGGTCGGCGGCGCGAACATCGCCCTGGCCGCCATGCTGTTCTACGGAGTGTCGCGGTACTTCGGGCTGATCGTTCCGCGCTACGGCCACCGCTTCGCCTACGTGGCGATTCTCATGGCCGGTATCGCGTGCTGGGCCGCGTTCCGCGGAGTCGTCGTCTTCTTCGGGAGGTCAGGTGAGCGGGGGGGGTAGGTCCTTGGCCGGCTCGAGAGGGCTGGTCGCCTTCGACGTCGACGGGGTACTCCTGCGGGGGCTCTTCCTCTCGCGGCTCGCCTGGCTGACCAGCCCGTGGGTGTGGGTGCGCCATCTCTGGCTCGGCTTCCTGCTCAAGATCGGGTTCATCACGGTCCGCGAGGCCGTCGAACGGGCCTACTACTACCAGCGCGGCGCCGGCATCGACCACGTCCTGCATGCGGCCGAGTCCGTCCGGCTGGCGCGCGGCGCGGGCGAGGTCTGCGCGTCGCTCAAGCAGGCCGGCTACAGCGTCGTGCTCGTGAGCGCGGGCGTTCCGCAGCAGGTCGTCGAGAAGATCGCCAGGCAGGTGGGAGCCGACGGCGCGTACGGCGTGCTCCTCGAGGAGAACGACGGGGTCCTGACCGGACGCATGCTCGGCGAGCGCCACTCGGCGCACGGCAAGCGGCTCGGACTCGAGGGGATCCTGAGGGAGAAGGGGCTCTCCTGGTCCGACGCTACCGTCATCGTCGACGACGGCAGCAACCTCGAGATCGTCGAGGCCGCGTGGAGGAGCATCGGTCTCAATCCCGAGTGGTCGATCCTCCGCAGGGCGAGCTTCGTGCTTCATACTCGGAACCTCCGGGAGATCCTCGAGTTCTTCCCGGAGGGCGTCAGGTTCGGCGTGACGCTGCAGGGGATCGCCGTTCGCCACGAGATGCTCCGCAAGGCGATCCACACGTGCGCCATCTTCGTCCCGCTGATCGCGGCCTGGTCGAAGACCTTCGCCCTGTGGCTCATCGGCGGCATCACGCTCATCTACATGATGTCGGAGGCGCTCAGGCTCCAGGGCGTGGCCCTGCCCGGTTTCGCGGCCCTGACGTGGCGGTCGATGCGCGTCTCCGAGCCGAGGGGGCTCGTGTGGGGGCCGCTGCTCTTCGGGATCGGTATATGGTTCACAGTCGCTTTCTTCGGCCATCCGGCCGCGACGGCCGGGGTGCTGATTCTTGCCATAGGGGACAGTGCTGCGAGCCTCGTCGGCAGGGCCTTCGGGAGCACCGCGCTCCCGCACAATCCCGGGAAGACGCTCGTCGGGTCGATGGCTCTCTTCGGAGTCGGCGTGATTATTGCTATGTTCTATGTCTCGCTGCCGTGGGCGCTGGCCGTCGGAGCGGTAGCGAGCGTGCTGGAGTCCCTGCCACTGGGCCCAGCGGACAATCTGTTGTTGCCGATTGCCACGGCCGGGATGGTCTCCCTGGCCCTGTCAATGGGCTAGACGCCCCGCCGGGGGTCGTCGTTCTCCGTGCGGTGGGAAGGGGTAGCAAGGAGGAGACGTTGCTCAAGGAGAAACTGCAAACGAGAGAAGCGCATCTGGGCGTCATCGGACTGGGATACGTTGGACTCCCGCTGTCGATGGAGTTCGCCCGTGCGGGATTCCGAGTGACAGGGATCGACAACGACGAGAAGAAGGTGCGGACGCTCCTCGCTGGTGAGTCGTACATCCAGGACGTGCCGAGTGAGTGGGTGCGGGAGAGCCTGGCTTCGGGGATCTTCACGGCCACGACCGACTACGCGGCCCTCAAGGATGTCGACTCGGTCGACATCTGCGTTCCCACGCCTCTGAGGAAGACGCGCGACCCCGACATCTCGTACGTCAGGTCGGCCGTCCAGGAGATCGTGAAGTACCTCCACAAGGACATGATGATCATCCTCGACAGCACGACCTACCCGGGCACGACCGAGGAGGTCATCCTCGCGAGGCTCGAGGACACGGGCCTCAAGGTGGGGGAGGACTTCTACCTCGCGTTCTCGCCCGAGCGCGTCGACCCCGGGAACCCCGACTGGAACACGAAGAACATCCCGAAGGTGGTCGGCGGCGTGACTCCCGCGTGCACCGAGCGCGCCGTGATCCTCTACGAGCAGACGCTGGGACCGGTCGTGCCGGTCTCCTCAACGAAGGTCGCGGAGATGGTGAAGCTCCTCGAGAACACGTTCCGGAGCGTCAACATCGGTCTCGTCAACGAACTCGCGCTGATGAGCGACCGCATGGGGATCGACGTCTGGGAGGTGATCGACGCCGCCGCGACGAAGCCGTTCGGGTTCATGCCGTTCTATCCGGGGCCGGGCCTCGGCGGGCACTGCATTCCGATCGATCCGTTCTACCTCTCGTGGAAGGCGAAAGAGAGTGGGTTCGAGGCCAGGTTCATCGAGCTGGCGGGCGTGATCAACGGCAGCATGCCGTACTACGTTGTTTCCAAGATCTCCGACTGCCTGAACGACGGCGGCAAGCCGGTCAAGGGCTCGAAGGTCCTCATCCTCGGGGTGGCCTACAAGGAGGACATCAACGACGTCCGGGAGGCCCCGGCGCTCGACGTGATCAAGCTCCTGAGGGACAAGGGGGCCGACCTGTGCTACTCTGACCCTCACGTTCCGGAGCTCTCTGTGGGGGGCATGGAGATGAGGAGCGAGGATCTGACGCCCGAGCTCCTTTCGAGCGTCGATTGCGTGGTGATCACCACGGCGCACTCGGCCTTCGACAGGGAGATGCTCGCCGGATCGGGCGTTCCCATCGTCGACACGAGGAACGCTCTGAAGGGCATGAACGGAGACAACATCAGGAAGATCTAACGGCCGCGGGAGCAATCAATGCGTGCACTCGTTACCGGTGGCGCCGGGTTCATCGGCTCGCACCTCGTCGAGAGGCTGCTCGAGCTCGGTCACCAGGTTCGCGTCATCGACAACTTCTCGACGGGACGTCGCGAGAACGTCGGGCCGTTCGCCGGCCGGATCGAACTCCACGAGGCCGACATCAGGAGTCTGGACGCCGTCAGGTCGGCGGTCGAGGGTGTCGAGGTCGTCTTTCACGAAGCGGCGCTCGCCTCGGTCCCGAGGTCGGTCGATGACCCCGTGACGAGCAACGAGGTCAACGTCGGCGGCACCCTGAACGTGCTGGCGGCGAGCCGCGACGCCGGCGTGCGGCGCGTGATCTACGCGAGCTCGTCCTCGATCTACGGCGACACGCCCGTGCTTCCGAAGGTCGAGACCATGCCGCCGGCGCCCGGGTCGCCCTACGCCGTCGGGAAGCTCGGGGGCGAGTACTACTGCCAGGTCTTCTCGAAGCTCTACGGGCTGCCGTGCGTTCCCCTGAGGTACTTCAACGTCTTCGGCCCCAGGCAGGATCCGACCTCCCAGTACGCCGCCGTCGTCCCGATCTTCGTCGCGGCCCTCCTGAAGGGCACGGCGCCGATCGTCTACGGGGACGGCGAGCAGTCGCGTGACTTCACGTACGTGGCGAACGTGGTCGACGCCAACCTCCTCGCCGCGGAGACCGATCGCGGCATCGGGGAGGTCATGAACGTCGCGTGCGGCGCGACGATTACGGTGAACGAGCTCTTCGCGAGGCTCCGCGACCTGATCGGTGCGACGATCGACGCCCGGTACGACGAGGCCCGCCGCGGCGACGTCATGCACTCCTTCGCCGACATCGGCAAGGCCCGGGAACTGCTGGGCTTCGATCCGAACGTCTCGTTCGAGGACGGCCTCGAGCGTACGGTCGCCTGGTTCCGCAAGACGATGGGCATCCGAAGCTAGCGCCCGGCGGGGGAGCGGCGGCGGGAGTTCATCCGCGGGGGTGGACCCATGAAGGACGTATGGATCCTCGACAGAAGTGAGCGGGAGGCGGCCGATCTCGTTCGGGCTCTCCCCGGCCTCGCCTACAGCGTGCACGTCTGGTCCGATCCCAGGGCACTCCTGGCGGCGCTCGACGAGCGCCGACCCGACCTCGTCGTCCTCGAGCACGGAATCGAGTCCATGACGCCCGTCGAGGTGCTCCGCGCGATCAAGGAGGTAGAGCGCAGGCTCCCGATCGTCGTCGTCGCCGAGACGACGAGCACCCGGGGCGCCATCGAGTCGATGCGCGAGGGCGCGTACGACTACCTGCCGCGCGAGACGCTGCCCGGCGGCCTCGAGGACGCCGCGCGCCGCGCGCTCTCCTCGGACGGCCGCGTGATCCGGACGATCGGTTCTCCCGGGCCGGGCGACGTCACCGACCTCGGAGCGATCGTCGGCAAGACGCCCGAGATGATCGAGATCCACAAGCTCATCGGCCAGGTGGCGATGACCGGCGCCGCGGTCCTCATCAACGGCGAGGCGGGCACCGGTAAGGAGCTCGTCGCCAGGGCCGTCCACTACAACAGCAACCGGCGCGATCGCCCGTTCGTGGCGCTCAACTGCGCGGCCCTTCCGGGGGACTCGCTCGACGCGGAGCTCTTCGGGTGGACCGACGGCGGAGGCATCGAGGCCGGCGCCGGGCGTTTCGAGCAGGCGAACCGAGGGACGGTCTTCCTCGACGAGATCGACCGCGCGGGGCTCGCGACCCAGGGGCGCATCCTGAGCGTGCTCGAGAGCGGCTACTTCGAGAGGCCCCACGCGAGAACGAGGACGAAGGTCGACGTGCGCGTGATCGCGGCGACCGACCGGAGCCTCGTCAGGCTCATGAAGGAGGGGCACTTCCGCGTCGACCTCTTCTATCGGCTCAAGGTGGTCTCGCTCTTCATCCCGCCCCTGAGGGACCGGCGCCCGGACATTCCGTTCCTCGCGGAGCACTTCCTCGAGCGAGCCAAGACCGAGATGAAACGGGAGATCGAGGGCATGTCTCCCGACGTGGTCGATCTCCTCGAGAGCTACCCGTGGCCCGGGAACGTCCGCGAGCTCGAGCACGCGATCGAGCGGGCAGTGGCCCTGAACCGCACCGGCGTCCTCTCTCCCGAGGACTTCGACGTCTTCGAAGCTGCGGGGGAGGGTGCGCCCGCGACGCCGGACGAGGGCCGCGCGGCCGGCGACCTGGCCGCGACCGTCCGCGCCGAGTTCGAGCGGCTCGCCGAAGCCGGGACGCCGTCGATCGACGGGGCCGTCGTCTCCGCGGTGGAGCGGCTCCTCGCCGAGGAGGCGCTCGCCCGGGTGGGGGGCAACCAGGTTCGCGCGGCGCAGCTCCTCGGAATCAGTCGAAACACGCTCAGGAAGCGGCTCACGGGAGGCGAGCGATGATGGTGTCCAGCTGGCGGCGAGGCCTTCCGTTCGTCCTCCTCGCTCTGGTCGTCTCCGGTTGCTCGCACTACGGCTTCTCCCAGTCGGTCAAGGGCGACGTGTCGTCGATCGCCGTGCCCATTCTCGCCAACGAGACCCTCGAGTTCGGCGCCGAGCAGGATCTGACCGACGCGATCATCCGCGAGTTCCAGAACGACAACACGCTTCGGGTCCTCGGAGAGGACGAGGCCGAGTCGATCCTGAGGGGGGCCGTCATCCTCTACCAGCGCCCGGTGATGTCGTACGACGCCGCCGGGAACCCGAACGAGTACAAGGTGCGCACGATCGCCCGGCTCTCCTACGTGAACCTCCGGAAGAACGAGATCATCTGGGAGGGCGACGTCGAGGGATGGGCCGCGTACTCGGTCGGCGGCGTGTCGAGCGAGTTCGCAACCGAGGAAGAAGCCCGGGCCGCGGCCTTCGTGCTGCTGGCGCGGGACGTCTTGAGCAAGACCGTGCAGGGCTGGTGACGATTCTCCGCAAGACCGCGGCCGCCGCCGCCGATCGGCGTTCCCGGCCGCCGGGACGGACCATGACCTTCTCCGAGTTCCAGCAGGCCCTCAAGGGCGACGCGCTGCCGCCGGTCCTCGTCTTCCACGGCGAGGAGCCCTATCTGGCCCGCCTGGCGGTCGAGCTTCTCAGGAAGCACGTCCTCACCCCCGGAAGCGAGGCCTTCGACTTCGCCAGCCTGGCCGGCCGGGACGCGACGGCCGACGCGGTGGCGGCGAACGCGGCGACCGCGCCGATGCTCTCCTCGAAGCGGCTCACGGTCGTCTACGAGTTCGATGGCATGAACCCCTCCCAGCGCACGAAGCTCCTCGACTACGTGCGGGCGCCCGTGCCGAGCTCGTGCCTGGCCCTCGTGAGCTTCGGGCGGCTCTCCGGGCGGAACAAGTTCGAGCGGGAGATTCTCGGGATGGCTTCGGTCGTCGAGTGCGGCCGGCCGGCGCGCGAGACCCTCTTCTCGATCGTTCGGAAGATGGTCGAGGAGCGGGAGCACGGCATCGACGAGGACGCGCTGTCGGCGCTCGTCGACTGGACCGACGGGGAGCTCAACCGCATCGCCAATGAGCTCGACAAGCTCTCCTGCTTCGTCGGGGATCGGCCCGCGATCGGCCTCTCGGACGTGGATCAGGTCGTCGGCGCGAGGGCATCGAGTCTCAAGGACCTGGCGCTCGCGATCGCGGAGAAGAGGGCCGGGGACGCGCTCTCGCTCCTCGACGAGCTGGTCGACGGTGGCGTGGACGAAGCGCAGCTGGTCTCCCAGCTGCACGGGTTCTGGGTCAGCCTGTGGATCGCTCGGGGCGGCGGGGGGGGGGGAGGCGGCTTCGGCGGTCACGGCGGGATCTGGGCCGGGCTCGGTGACGTCGGCGAGCTCGCGAGGTCACGGAGCTCGAGGGAGTACGCCGCCGGCATCGAGAAGTTCTACCGCGCCGACATCGACATCCGCAGAGGCATGCCGCCGGGACCGACCGTCGGCGTCCTCGTCTACGAGCTCGCGAGAGGAGCCGGGCGTGCCGCCGTCCGGCCGTAAGCGCGCTGTGACGCGCGGGGCGGGCCGAGCCCGCGCCTCCACCGCTCGCGCTTCCGCTCCCGGCGCTTCCCCCACCCGCACGCGCGAGAGGCTCGCCGCGATCACCGATCTTCTCGAGGAGGAGTTCGGGCGACCGAAGAGGCGTCCCGACCCGGACCTCGTCGGAAGCCTCGTCCAGACCATCCTTTCCCAGAACACAAGCGACGTGAACTCCGGCAGGGCGTACGACCAGCTCCTGGAGAGGTTCCCCCGGTGGGAACTCGCCGAGGGGGCGAACGTCCGGTCTATCGAGGCCGCCATCCGTTCGGGCGGACTCGCCCGGATCAAGGCCCGGCGGATCAAGGACGTCCTTCGGGAGATCCGTGAGGAGACCGGGGCGCTCGATCTGGGCTTCCTGCGGGAGACCCCGACCGACGAGGTCATCGACTATCTCCAGGGATTCAAGGGCGTCGGCGCCAAGACGGCGGCCTGCGTCGCGCTCTTCGACCTCGGCCGGGAGGTGGTGCCCGTCGACACGCACGTCCACCGTATCGTGGGGCGGCTCGGTGTCGTCGGAGCGCCGAGGACGCGGGACGAGACCTACGAGGCGCTTCGGCCAGTGGCGCCTCAGGGTCGTTCCCTCTCCCTCCACGTCAACCTGATCCGGCTGGGGCGGGCGATCTGCCACCCGCGGCTCCCGCGGTGCGGCGAGTGCCCGCTGGTCCGGCGGTGCGCCTATGCCCGCGAGGGCGGCGCCCGCCGGTGAGGTAGCCTCCCCCCCCGATCCCCGGTCTCCGGGGCCTCCGAGCCCCCCGGCGCCTAGAAATGGCTTGACGGCGCTTCTTTCGTCGTGCTAATAACTTAGGAGCGAATCACCTGTCGGTGCGCCTCTTGGGCGCTCCTTTTGGATATAGCGGCCGGACCGCGCGACGCGTGCCCTGCGTGCCGCGAGGAGGTACCAAAATGCGTCTATCCGCCAGCGTCATCGTAGTGTGTCTCGTGAGCCTCTGCTTCGGGCCGGTCGCGGCTCTTGCAAACGGGTTCTATGTTCCCGAGATCGGCGTCCGCGCTGCCTCGCTGGGGGCGGCCTTCGTCGGGCTCTCGGACGACTACAGCGCGATGCACTACAACCCGGCCGGCATCACCCAGATCAAGGGAATCGAGGTAACGGCCTCGCTGGCCGATGGAATGCCGCTGGCCTCGCGCGAGGGAGCGGTCTACTTCTCGGGTCCCCCCAGCAATCCCATCTACCGGCCCTCGCCGATCCAGGCGACGTCCAGCCTCGTGCACCACTGGGCGCCCGGCGTCTTCGCCTACGCCGACCTTGCGACCATGAAGGTCGGCCTCGGTGCGTACACGCTCGCGGAGGTCGGCGCGAAGTGGAGCGGTACCGAGGTGTGGGACGATCTTATCGACGACTACACGACGACCGACGACGTGGGGCCGCGCGCGACGGGCATCCCGCCCAACTACGAGAGCAGCATCAAGGGCTACGTCGTCTCGGCGTCGCTGGCCAAGGAGATCATCCCGGGCCTTTCGCTCGGCGTCACGGGCCACGCGCTCTACAGCCACGTCCGTTTCCAGAACGGCGGCTGGATCCAGGAGATCTTCGACAACGAGGCCCCCGAGCCCGACTCGTCGTACCTCCACCCGGCGCAGATGACGGAGGACGCGACGGGCTGGAGCTACGGCGCGACGTTCGGCGTGCTCTACCGCGCGACAAACTACCTGAGCGTCGGCGCGTCCCTGAGGACGCCCATGACCGTCACGCACGAGGGGTGGGTGGAGGTGGTCTCGAGCTGGGAGCCCGTGGCCAGGCCCAAGCAGAACGAATCGTTCGACCTGACGTATCCGATGTGGGCGGCGGTCGGGTTCGCCTACCGCGACTTCTTGGCCGAGGGGCTGACGATCACCGCCGACCTCCAGTGGACGCAGTGGTCCGACGTCGACTCGCTCGCCCGGACGGTCGACAACGAGCTGCCGGGCGGCAACACGACGCCCATGAACTGGGAGAATACGTACGAGTTCGCCATCGGTTTCGACTACAGGGTGAGTCGCTCGCTCTCCCTGCGACTCGGTTACAGGAACTCACCGACGCCGGCCACCGACGACGCCACGTACAACTTCATCCTGCCGGAGACCGACAAGAACGTGGTCGGTCTCGGTGTCGGCTACCGTCAGGACGTCTGGACGCTCGACTTCGCGCTCTCGTACCAGCTGAGCGACGTGAGGACGATTGACGGCATACGCGATCCGGCGGTCGTCAGCGACCCGGGCAACCAGGCCGGCAAGCACCTGGAGGACATCATCATTCCGAGCCTCTCGTTCACCTATCGTTTCTAGCGGGACTGCCGAGCACGAATACCGAGGCCGGCACCGTTGTCCCGTGCCGGCCTCTCTGTCTCTGGGAGCGGGGGTGGCACGCCCCCGACCGAGCGAGGCCTGAGGAACCATGGAGCGCTATCCGTTCGCCGAGATCGAGCCCAAGTGGCAGCGTCGCTGGGAGGAGGGCGGGCTCTTCCGCTGTCCGACCGACGCGCCGAACAAGTACTACTGCCTGGTGATGTATCCGTATCCCTCCGGCGACCTCCACGTCGGGCACGGGAGGAACTACATCATCGGAGACGCCGTGGCCCGCTACGAGATGATGCGGGGGAGGTCCGTTCTGACCCCGATGGGCTGGGACGCCTTCGGACTCCCCGCGGAAAACGCGGCGATCGAGCGCGGCATCCATCCGCCGGTCTGGACCGATCAGAACATCATCAAGATGAAGGCGCAGTTCGAGGCCTGGGGGATCGGCTACGACTGGGAGAGGGAGTTCGCGTCGCACCAGCCCTCGTTCTACCGGTGGACGCAGTGGATCTTCGTGAAGCTCTTCCAGCACGGGCTGGCGTACCGGAAGGCGGCGTCGGTCAACTGGTGTCCCTCGTGCGCGACGGTGCTCGCGAACGAGCAGGTCGTCGACGGGAAGTGCGAGCGGTGCGACAGCGTCGTCGCCCCGCGCGATCTCGAGCAGTGGTTCTTCAAGATCACCGACTACGCCGACAGGCTCCTCACGGGGCTCGATCGGCTCGAGGGGTGGCCCGAGCGCGTCCGCATCATGCAGAGGAACTGGATCGGCCGGAGCGAGGGCGTCGAGATCGACTTCACCGTCGCCGAGACGGGCGACCCGCTCCCTTGCTTCACGACGCGCGTCGACACCACGTTCGGCGTCACCTACATGGTCATGGCGGCCGAGCACCCGTTGCTCCGCGGCCTGGTCGCCGGGACCGATCGCGAGGCGGAGGTCCTGGCCTTCGCCGACAAGGTGAGGGCGCAGGCCGCGATCGAGCGCGGCGCCGCCGACGTCGAGAAGGTCGGCGTCTGGACCGGCCGGCACGTCGTCAATCCCGTGAACGGCGAGAAGGTCCAGCTCTGGATCGCCAACTACGTTCTCATGGAGTACGGGACGGGTGCCGTCATGGCGGTGCCCGCGCACGACCAGCGCGACTTCGAGTTCGCGCGTGAGTACGGACTCCCGATCCGCGTCGTCATCGACCGGCCGGACGACCCGCTCTCCGCCGACGGCATGACCGAGGCCTACGTCGAGGACGGCGTCCAGGCGAACTCGGGCGAGTTCGACGGGCTCCCGAACCGGGAGGGCATCGAGCGGATCGCCGACTGGATGGAGGGGAAGGGGATCGGGCGCCGCGCCGTGAGCTACCGCCTCCGGGACTGGCTCGTCTCGAGGCAGCGCTACTGGGGGACGCCGATCCCGGTGATCTACTGCGCCGCGTGCGGGCCGGTGGCGGTACCCGAGGAGGACCTCCCGGTTCTGCTCCCGACCGACGTGACGTTCAGCGGGAAGGGCGAGTCGCCGCTCACGACCTCCGCGAGCTTCCTCGAAGCCCCGTGCCCGAAGTGCGGGGGAGAGGGGAGAAGGGAGACCGACACGCTCGACACCTTCGTCGACTCGAGCTGGTATCTGTTGAGGTACATCTCCCCGAAGGAGGAGAGCGCTCCGTTCGTAACGACCGACGTGAACCACTGGTTCCCGGTCGATCAGTACATCGGCGGAATCGAACACGCGTGCGGCCACCTCATCTTCGTCCGGTTCATGACGAAGGTGCTCCACGACCTCGGGCTCGTCGGGTTCGACGAGCCGATCGAGCGACTCTTTTCGCAGGGCATGATCAACAAGGACGGCACGAAGATGTCGAAGTCGAAGGGCAACGCCGTGCCGCCGGACGAACTCATCGCGAGGTACGGGGCCGACACCGAGCGGCTCTACACGCTCTTCATCGGGCCCCCGGACCGCGACTCCGAGTGGAGCGATACGGCGGTCGAGGGAGCTTACCGGTTCCTGAATAGAGTGTGGAATCTGGTCATGGACTGGCCCTTCGACGCAAACGGTGCTGCGACGCCAGAGCCCCTGACGGCGCCCGATCTTCCTGACAGCGTGCAGGCCCTGCACCGGAAGACGCACCAGACGATCCGCAAGGTCACGCACGACATGGACGGCTTTCACTTCAACACGGCCGTCGCGGCGGTCATGGAGCTCACGAACGCGGTCCGCTCGTTCATAGAAGGTCTGGGTGAGAAGAAGCCGTCCGGCCGCGAGCGCGCCGCCGTCCGCGAGGCGACGCGCCACATCGTCCTCCTCCTCGCTCCGATGGTCCCTCACTTCGCCGAGGAGCTCTGGGAGCGCGCCGCCGGCAGCGGCTCGATCTTTGCCGCGGCTTGGCCCGGCTTCGACGAGGACGCGGCTCGAGAGGACGTCGTCACCATCGCGATCCAGATCAACGGCAAGCTCCGGGGCGACGTCGACGTTCCCCGCGGCTCAGAGGAGGCGGCCGTCGTCGCGCTCGCGCAGCAGAACGAGCGCCTGGCGAAGCACCTCGAGGGCAAGGAACTCAAGCGGGTGATCTTCGTTCCGGATAGGATCGTCAATCTGATCGTGAAATAGGGCCGGCCGCGACGGCAAGAGACGCCGATGCCGAAGCCCCAGGTGACACCGCGCAGTGCGGCACACCTGGGGCTTCTTTGTTCAGCGGGATCGTGTTTCGAGCGCTCGACCTGCGTGCTCGGCGCCGCGACGATCTCCCGTCGCCGGGCTAGTTCTCCGGGTACTTGAACTCCCGGCCGAGAACCTCGCTCGCCTCCTTGTAGATCGGCTCGATCACGTCGCGGTAGTCGGCCAGGCCACTCATGATGAACTCGGTGTAGCCGACCTCCCAGCCGAGCTCCTCGCTGACTGCGGCGCGGTCGGCCATGTCAGGCACGATCGCCGGAGTGGCGAGCGGCGGCCCCCACACGTGGTCGTCCACCTCGGCCATGCGGGCGCGGATCGCGTCCTTCGTCACGTTCCACACCATGTAGTCTTCAGCCAGGCTGAGCGGTCCGTCGTAGGTCCTGCGAATCCGTTCGTAGATCTCGAGGGTTGTGTCGAAGTCCTTGAAGAAGTGGTACGCGATCGCGTGGCGCGGCTTGATGGTGCTCATCATCTTCCCGAATGCCTCCGGCGGGGTGTGGATCTGCGTGCCCACCATGAGCGCTGCCTCGGGAGAGAATCCCATCTTCTTCACGAGATCGGGCACCGCGACGAAGCACTCGTGGATGACGATGTCGGCGTCCCGCGCGTACTCCTCGAACCAGGTGTTCGGGTAGGTGTCGCTCGAGTAGACGAACTTGAGGCCGTTCCACGCGAGGGTGAAGCTGACGGGGCCGTCGATCGCGTGGATGGCGGGGAACGACCTGATCGTTACGCCGTTCTCCTCATAGACGACCTGGTTCACGCCCTTATAGTCGAACTCGTGCACCTCGAGCCCGAACCCGCGGGTGTCGGTTATCCCTACGCGCCCGGCGATGTCCCAGGTGTACATCTCCTTCATCTTCTCGACCGCGTACTTCGTCCCGAGTTCGGGCACCGGTCCGCTGGGTCCCCATATCCGCAACGGGAGGTGCCGCCCGCTGATCATGCCGCCCACGTAGAGCGCACCGAGATCGCCGAAGTGGTCTCCGTGAAGGTGGCCGATGAAGATCTTGTTGAGGTAGTCGTAGGGGATCTGCATCGCGGCGATCCGCTCGGCAGAGCCTGAGCCTATGTCGAAGAGGAACTTGTCGCCGTTTCCGAGCTCGACCAGGAAGCAGGCGGCAGCCTGGAAGGGGCGTTGCGTGGGCATCCCGGTCCCGAGCGCCACGACGCGCATCTCGTCCGGCGCCAGGTCCTCGCTGGCCGGCGCATAGTAGTCGCGTTCCCGAGCCTTGACGGGGGAGACCTCCGTCCTGCCGCCCTGCGCCCAGGCCGCAGGCACCAGTCCCGCCAGCGGCGCCTCGCCGACGTCGCCGTCCCGGTAGCCCAGGAAGTATACGCCTGTGACGGCCGCGACAAGCCCGATCACGACCAGAGCTCTTCTCAATGAACGGTTCCGCATCTTCTTCCGCCTCCATCCAATCCTGGTTGGCGCTCCACCGACGGCTTCACGCCTTCGCCGCGGACCACCGCGACCCGCACCTTCTTCGGTCACAATCTCAATGTCCTTGTGCCGCGAATCATACGTCTTTGCGAGGATCGTCCGCAACCAGCGTCTCCGTGATCCCGGGGGAGCCCCGCCCGGTTGTCGCAGGTTCTTCACCAGCTCTCTGTCCTTGTCGGACGCCGTCCGGACTCATCCTGACCAGTGGGGCAGAAGTCGCTCCATGTGTTAGTTTACATAATATCAATTATGCGACATACGGGGAGAGCCGCGAGAGGGCTGGCGATTCCCGGTGGGCGGGCGCGCGCGGGCGCCTTTTCGGGCCGCGTTGCAGCGCAGCGCTTGCAGCGACGGCGCGGACTCCCCCGCGGGGCTGCGTGCGGCGCTGCGCGTGGCGTCGCGGGACGTCGCGGGACGCATCGCGCGGCGGCACGGAACGCGCTCGAGAAACGAAACGGCCCGGGCGACATTGCGCCCGGGCTCGCTTGGTGTTCCCTGCTGTCGGTGGCGGTTCGCGCGGCTACGACGCGTCGAGGAGCGCCTCCGCCTCAGCGAGATAGAGACGCGCGTCGGCGTCGTGGTTGGTGCCGGCGTGCTCGTCGAGGATCCTGGCGGCGGTGTCGCGGACGGCCGTCCAGTCGCCGGCGGAGCGGTAGCACCGGGCGGCGTTGAGGAGGTTCCTGGCGGCGGCGGACGCGACGTCGGAGGACTCCGAGGCGAGCTGATCGTAGAGCTCGGCGGCGGCGGCGAAGTCGCGGCGCTGTTCGAGGATGGCGGCCTTCCCCTCGAGCGCGACGAGCCGGAGGTTGCCGGAGCCGCCGTAGCGCGCGAGGTACTCGTCGAAGTGCTGGAGCGCTTCCTCGTACTTCTCCTGATGGTAGTTGATGGTCCCGAGATAGCAGACGGCGGCGCCCGCGCTCCTGGTGCCCGGGTACTGATCGATGACGTCCTGGTACTGCTGGGCGGCCATGTCGATCTGGGCCGAGCTGAGCGTCTGGCCGGCGGTGATGAGGGCCGCGCTGGCAGCGAGCTCTGTGGCGCGTCTCGAACGGGAGACGAGCGTGACGATGGCCACGACGGCGATGAGGGCGACCGCGGCGATCAGGACCTTGTTCATGTGGTGCTCGACGAACTTGGTGCTCTTCGCGGCCGTCTCGAGCAGGGCGTCGTGCTTGAGTCCCTTCTTGGTGATTCGCTTCCTCTTGCCCACCGATTCCTCCGATGACTGAGACCGCGGCGGCTCGGGTGGAGGAGCCTGACCGCGGTCGATGCTGCCGAGGCGCGCCGGAGGCCTTCAGCTAAGAGCCCTCCCCCGGCGGTGGATTCATGAGTCAAAGCTAGCACGCCCGAGGACCCGTGTCAACTCGGCTGGGCCGGAAGGGACCCCGGCGGTACCCCCGGGGGGCCGGCGTGACGTGTCAGGGCCCCGCCGCTCGGGCGGGGCCCCTTCGTACACACACCTGTCGGCGCGGGCTCACGGTCGAGCCGCGCGTCCGCGGTCCTGGCCTCGTGGCGCCGCTACTCGCTGGCGTAGAGGGCCTTGATCGCCGACCACGTGCACTCGGCGACCGGCGTGACGAGCGGCACGGTGATGGTCGTGCCGTCCGGAGCGGTGACCGTCAGATCGTCGAGCCAGACCTCGTCGCCGGCACTCGAGTATGTTCGAACTTCGACGATGAGCCCGTCGCGGGCCCCGGTGTCGGAGTCGAACGTCCACGAGTGGCAGACCTCGTCCCAGCCCTCACCGGGACCGTAGTCGTCGTTGCCTCCTGCGCTGCCGGCGTAGTCGTCGATCGTGCCGCCGACCGGCGTATAGTGCCCCCAGATGCGACACGAGGGCGAAGCGCCGGGCGTCGTGTCGTACCGCCAGAAGCAGGCGTCGATCACGTCTCCGTCGGTCAGTCCGGTGATCCAGGCCACGAACGCCTGGGGCGTCCCGCTCGCGGCCCCATCGAGGACGTGGAGCGAATGCTCCCCCGCGTAGACCGGGTCGGGCGCCGTGACGTTCGTCGCCGTGAGATCGCCGAACTGTCCCAGGATTGTCCCGCCGTCCTCCCACCCGTAGGTGACGGTCGTGGCGAGCGTCGGGACCGAGAAGACGAGCACAACCAGTGTCGTAGCAAGAAGCCTCTTCATGCCTCCCTCCTTGGGTAAGGCGCACCCCGTGTGCGCCGCCGGGTACGGTGATCCAAACTCACTATATTATGTTAACATGTCAAGGATGAAGTGTCAAGCCATCTCCGGGATTCGTTTGCTGGGGCGGACGGGCGTCCGCGCGGCCCCCGCCCCAGCGCTCCTCCCCTCCCGGATTCCGCTGCGGCGCGTCGGAACAGAGAGAGGCCCCGCCTCGGAAGGCAGGGCCTCTCCGCTTGTGTTTCACACCCGCGGCCGCCACCGGCTCTCGCCGCCGTCGGCGCGGGCGTCCGAACTACTAGCGATACAGGGCCTTGATGCCGCCCCAGGTCGCGTCCTCGACCGGCGAGGCGGCCGACGGGACGAGGCACGTGGCGGTGTCGGGATAGATGATCTCCAGGTCGTCGACCCAGACCGTGTCGCCCGGAACCGAGTAGGTCCGGATGTGGATCACGAGACCCGTGTGGCCGTCGGTCACGGTCCACTCGAACGACGTCTGGTCCCAGCCCAGGCCGGGGCCGTAGTCGCTGTTGCCGCTGGCGCTGCCGCTGTAGTTGAAGATGTCGCCGGGGTCGTCATTCCAGTTACCCCAGATACGGCTGGACGGCGACGAACTAGGCGTGTCGTCGTAGCGCCAGAAGCTACCGGTGACGACATCGCCATCGGTCAGACCCCTGACCCACGCGACGTACATGTTGGGCGTCCCGCTCGGCGAGTTGTCCTCGAGCCTGCAGGAGCGAAGAAAGACCACCGTGGACGGGATCGGGAGCGGTCACGTTCGTGACGATGATCGGGGGCTCGCCGGTTCCGTACAGGCCGAGATGGTCTCCACCGTCTTCCCAGTCGTACGTCATGACGGCGCCGAACGCGGCCGGCACAACAAAGAGAATACTCAGAGCAACAAGGAGCAGCTTCTTCATCATTTCCTCCGAATGCGTTAGCACTCTACTTGCACGATTCCTCCCATCCTCCCCTGAGCCAGATCGATCCGATCGCGTCGTCGCAGCACTTTGTTGCTTACGGCGAGCGGACCCGCCGTGCAGACGACCGGTCACGACCGGCAGCGAAGTGGGCTCGCAACCACCTCCTTTCACATTGCTCGGACCCGGCCCGCGAGACTCCGGC
>JALGWI010000031.1 GCA_025774245.1 bacterium | reverse complement strand
GCGGGGACCCCTTCCATGAAGATAGCGCTCGTCACGCTCGGTTGCCCCAAGAACCTCGTTGACGCCGAGGTGATGCTCGGTCTCCTCGACGAGGCGGGGCACGCGTTCGTCGACGATCCGCGTGACGCCGACGTCGCCATCGTCAACACCTGCTCCTTCATCGCTTCCGCGATCGAGGAATCGAGGAAGGTCATCGAGGAGTGCCTCGACCTCAAGCGTCGCGGAGACCTGCGATTCGTGGTGGTTGCCGGCTGCCTGCCCCAGCGGTACGGCGAAGAGGTCTTCAGCATCCTCCCCGGTGTGGACGCCGTTGTCGGGTGCTCGTCCGTCCACGAGATCGTGAGCGCCGTGAACGAGCTCGATCCGGCGTCACCCGTCTGCCGCGTCGAGGAGCCGGTGTGGGTGTACGATCACCGCTCGCCCCGGATCCTCGCGACACCACCGCATCTCGCGTACGTCAAGATCGCCGAGGGATGCGACAACCGGTGCCACTACTGCACGATCCCATCGATCAGGGGACGCCTCCGGAGCAGGCCGCCCGACTCGATCGTCGCGGAGACCCGCGAGCTTCTCGATCTGGGCGTTCGCGAAATCAACCTCATCGCCCAGGACACCACGGCTTACGGCACGGACATTGCTTCCCAGAGTCTTCTGCCGGACCTCATCGTCAGGCTCGCCGGCCTGGGCGTCCCGTGGCTCCGGATCCTCTACACCCACCCGGCTCACGTCACGGACGAGCTTCTGTCGGCGATGGCGTCGAGAGAGGGCGTCGTGCCCTACCTCGACGTGCCGATCCAGCACGTCTCGGACTCCGTCCTCGCCGCCATGGGCCGCGGGATCGACGGCTCGGGCATCCGCTCCCTCATCGGGCGCGTGCGGCACGCGATACCGGGCGTGACGATCAGAAGCTCGGTCATGGTCGGGTTCCCCGGCGAGGGCGAAGAGGAGTTCGCAGAGCTCCTTGAGTTCGTCGAGGACGGGAACATCGACTACCTCGGGATCTTCGAGTTCTCTCCCGAGGAGGGCACGCGGGCCTACGACCTCGAACCGGAGGTCCCGCGCGAGCTGGCCTCAGCGCGCGCCAGGCTTCTCCTCTCGGCAATGGAGGAGGTGGCCGCCGGGCGTGGGAGGCTCCTGATCGGAACCGAGGAGACGGTCCTCGTCGACGATGCGGGCGACGCTCCGGAGGCTCGCACGCCGGGCCAGGGATGGGAACTGGACGGACGCGTCCTTCTCGAAGGGGCCGGCGACCTCGGTCTTGAAGCCGGCGATTTCGTGCGCGTCAACTTCACGCGCGTGTCAGGATTCGACCTGGTCGCGGAGCCGCTCGTGACCGAGCGGAGCCGGGACGTTGGAGAAAGCGCTTGATGGGCTCTCGGACCCTGTGCTAGCTTAACCGGTGCCTCGGGTGGAGGGGAGGGTGGGGAAGGTGAAGGGGACCGCCGGCCCGTCGCGATTCGGGCGGGGAACCGACGTGCCGCCGGTTGCGCTCTCGGACCTCGAGCTTCTGTGCGTACTGATCTCGGGAGGTACGGGGCCGCTGCCGGTCGTCGATGTGGGAAGGGAGCTCATCGATAGATTCGGCTCCCTGGCGGCTGTGCTCAAGGAGCCCCCGTCGAGTCTGACGAAGGTGAGAGGGGTCGGGCGCGGGATGGCCGCGCGCATCAGGGCCGCGCGCGAGATGGCCAGGAGGCTTCGGGCCCACGAGAACCGCGCGCCCGTGCTCTACCTGACGGGACCCGAGGACGTCGCCGACCTCTTCATGAAGGAGATGGGCGGCCTCGATCGAGAGCACTTCCGGGCGATCCTGCTGAACACGAAGAACCGGATCCTCGGTGTGCGAACGATCTCGATCGGCTCACTGAACGCGTCGGTGGTTCATGCGCGCGAGGTCTTCAAGGCAGCCGTCGCCGAGAGCGCGCAGGCGATCGTGCTCGTGCACAACCACCCGTCCGGCATTCCTGATCCGAGTCCGGAGGACCTTCTGGTCACCGAGCGGCTCGCGGAGGCCGGAAGGATACTCGGGATCGAAGTGCTCGATCACATCGTCGTGGGAAGTCAGGGATACGTCAGCCTGAAGGAGATCGGCCAGCTCTAGGCCACTCAGGGACGGCGCTCTCCCTGCTCCGCACGCGGAGCAGGGAGAGCGCCGCGACCCAGGGAACGAGAAACGCTCATGATCTTCGACTCCATCCTCGGACTCGTCAACGACGTCGCGATCGATCTTGGAACGGCGAACACGCTGATCTACGTCAAGGGCAGGGGCGTCGTTCTGAACGAGCCGTCCGTCATAGCCATGGAGAAGGCGACCGGCCAGGTCATCGCGGTCGGGAGCAAGGCGAAGGAGATGCTCGGGCGAACGCCCGACGGGATCCTCGCCCTGAGGCCGATGAAGGACGGCGTGATCGCCGACTTCGACGGGACGGAGGACCTGCTTCGCGAGTTCATCCTCCAGGTCCAGCGGCGCCGGCTCCTGGTGAGGCCCCGAATGGTCATCTGCGTGCCCTCCGGCATCACCGAGGTGGAGCGCAGGGCCGTGCAGGATTCGGCAGAGCACGCTGGAGCCAGGGAGGTCTTCCTGGTCGCCGAGCCGATCGCCGCAGCGATCGGTGTGGGGCTGCCCGTCGAGAAGCCCTCGGGCAACATGGTGGTCGATATCGGGGGCGGGACGACCGAGATCGCGGTCATCGCGCTTTCGGGGATCGTCAACCACACGTCCGTTCGGGTCGGTGGTGACGAGATGGACGAGGCGATCATGAACCACCTGAGGAGGAGCTACAACCTCCTCATCGGCGAGCAGACGGCCGAGCAGATCAAGATCCAGATCGGATCGGCCTACCCGCTCGAGGAGGAGATGGAGGCCGACGTCAAGGGACGCGACCTGGTGGGCGGCGTGCCGAGAACGCTCAAGATCACCTCCGAGGAGATCAGGGAGGCGCTCCAGGAGCCGATCTCGGCGATCGTCGAGGCGCTCAAGCTCTCGCTCGAGGAGACGCCGCCGGAACTGGCCGCAGATCTCGTCGACCGAGGAATCGTGATGACGGGTGGTGGGTCGCTGCTCCGCGGCCTCGACGTGCTCCTCCGGGAAGAGACCAAGCTCCCCATCAACGTCGTGGAGAATCCGCTGACGTGCGTCGTTCTCGGGACCGGCAAGATCCTCGAGAACATCTCCCACTACGAGCCCGTCCTGATGAAGTCCGCCAAGAGGTAGGAAGACGGGATGCTCGCCCTACTCGCCCGGGTCTTCCGGGAGAACCGCGAACTCTCCACATTCGTCGTCTGCGCAGTTACCTCCTTCGTATTCATGGCGCTCACACCGTCCGCCAAGGATGTCCTCTCGAACGCCCTCGGCACTCCGCTCAGGCCGTTCAAGGAACTGAGAGCCACGCGCGTCCGCATCAAGGATGTGGAGGAAGAGGTCGCTCTGCTCCGGGCTCTCGCGGTGCGCCTCACGGACGACAAGCGGACGCTCATGGAGTACAAGCACGAGAACGACAGGCTCCGGGAGCTCATGGGGTTCCTCGTGAGCTTTCCCGAGGAGGAACATCTCGAGCTCGTGCCGGCGCGCGTCGTCGGGCTACCCGGGGTGCGGGCGATCGAGACCATCGAGATCGCGGCGGGGACCAACGACTCGATCAGCATCGACAAGGCGGTCGTCGTGCCCGAGGGACTCGTCGGCAAGGTCGTGCGGGTCCTGAAGAACCTCGCGTACGTCGAACCGGTCGGCACCGCGGCGTCGGAAGTGAGCGTGACGATCGAGCGAAGCCGCGTCAGAGGCGTCGTGCGAGCCCGGTACGGCGGGCCATCCGGGCTCCTCTCGCGATGGATCGACTATGTTCCGGCCCGTTCGGACGTCCGTCTCGGAGACCTCGTGGTCACGTCGGGTCTCGGTGGCGTCTACCCGCCGGGCCTCGCCGTCGGAAGGGTGAGCTCGGTCACCGAGGATCCCGTGACGATGTCGGTGGGCATCGAGCTGGCGGTGGACTTCTCCACCATCGAGCAGGTCTTCGTCGTGACCAGGACGCATGCCACCGCGCCCGGGTTGTCCGACGACGAGCGGCGGCTTCTCGGCGAGATCGAGCGAGCCCGGGAAGCGGGGGAGATCGACTAGATGCGAGCAGGCGTGTTCGCCGTCGTGGCCTTCGTTGCTGTCGTGCTCGACGTCACCGTCGCGCCCGAGATCGCCATCTGGGGAGCGCGGCCCGACTTCGCCGTCCTGGCGCTCGTTTACGGGAGCCTCGTCCTGGGCGGCCGCGCCGCCACGATCGCGGGCTTCTCCATGGGCCTCCTCATCGACACGGGCAACCCCGAGTATCTGGGGCTGAACGCGCTCGCGCTCGCCGTCGTCGGGTACGCGACCGGCGGCGTCTGGGACCACCTCGTCAGAACGAACGTGCTCGTTCAGTGCGTGGTCATCTTCGGGGCCACGATGCTCCACGACTTCATCTACTATCTGATCTACTACCGTAATCACCTGGACTTCTTCGCCGATTCCATGCTCAGCCAGGGTGTCGTCGGAGCCGCGTACACCGCAGCGTTCGGGCTCGTGATCTTCGCAGTTGCACGCCTGAGCGGCTGGAGGGCGATCGCCGATGGCAGCCAGGGCTAACGAGCCCCCTTCCTTCGAACACATCCGAACGAGATCCAGGGTCCTCAGGACCACCGCGGTCGTGCTGTTCATGATCATGGTGAGCCGCCTCGGGTGGCTCCAGATCGTGAGGGGAACGGACTACCGCAAGCTGTCCAAGGACAACTACGTGCAGGTCTCGACCGTTCGGGCGCCGAGGGGTCTCATCCTCGACAGGAACGGCGAGGTCCTCGCGGAGAACCGCGCCGCCCTCTCGGTGATCCTGAACCGCTCGATAGCGCGCGACGATGAGGAGGCGGCCGACGTGCTGTCGGAGCTTCTCGAACTCGACCGCGAGTTCGTGGCGGAGAAGCTGGCGGACGCGAGCACAAACTACTACGGCGGGACCGTCCTCATCGACGACGTCGATCTTCTCGACGACAGGGACTTCGCCCGGATCTCCCGGCTGGTGGAGCAGCGCTCGAGGCTCAAGGGCATCAAGGTGGTCGAGACCGCTGCCAGGCGGTATCCGGAGGGCACGCTCGCCACGCACGCCATCGGCTACGTGGGCGAGATCTCGGACGCAGAGCTGGCCGACATGGAAGCCTCCGGCTACCGGCCGGGCAGCATCGTCGGCAAGTCCGGGATCGAGAAGCGGTACGAGCACTACCTGAACGGCAGAAACGGCCAGGAGTACTGGGTCTACGACGCGTCGGGACGGGAGCTCTACGAGTTCCAGCTCGAGCCCCGGGTGGACGCGAAGCCCGGGCACAACTTCGTCCTCACGATCGACGCCCCCGCGCAGCGGCGGGCGGAGGAGGCGCTCGCCGAGTTCCGGGCGGGAGCGATCGTCGCGATCGAGCCGTCGACCGGCGAGGTTCTCGTCATGGCGTCGCACCCGAGCCCGGATCCCAACGCGCTCGTCGACGGGCTCTCAGAGGTGGAGTGGAGCGAGCTGTCGGGCTCCCCGACCCATCCGCTCATCAACCGGGCCATCCAGGCGGCCTACCCGCCGGCAAGTACGTTCAAGCTCATCACGGCCGCCGCCGGGCTCCAGACGGGAGACGTCCGGCCTCGGCGCGAGCAGGTCATCTGCAAGGGCGCGTTCAAGTACGGCATCAGGACCTTCCGGTGCTGGCGCGCGGAGGGTCACGGACTCGTCGACCTCATGAAGGGAATCGTGGAATCGTGCGACGTCTTCTTCTATCAGCTCGGAGCGAGGCTCGGCGTCGAGAAGCTCATGACGTGGACCGCGCGTGCGGGACTGGGCCGGAAGACCGGAATCGAGATCGTGGGTGAGGTCCGCGGCAACGTGCCGACGCCCGACTGGTACGATCGCCGTTACGGGGAGGGCAAGTGGAGCAGGGGAGTCGTGATCAACCTGGCCATCGGACAGGGAGAGCTCCTCGTGACACCCATCCAGGCCGCGTGCCTCGCGTGCGCCATCGCCAACGAGGGACGCGTGATGACCCCACATCTCTTCAAGCAGGTGCAGACCTACTCGGGTACGGTCGTCGGCAGCGCGAGACGGTCGGTCGCCTACGATCTCCCTTTCGCGGCCGACGACATCGCCTTCCTCAAGAGAGCGATGGTGAACGTCGTGGAGGCTCCGAACGGCACGGGGAAGCAGGCGAGGGTCCCCGGGATCGAGGTCGGCGGCAAGACGGGGACGGCGCAGAACCCCCACGGCGAGGATCACGCGTGGTTCGTCTCGTTCGCTCCCGCCGACGACCCGCAGATCGCCATCGCCGTCCTGGTGGAGAACGCGGGGAGCGGCGGCGCGATCGCCGCGCCGATCGCCCGCGAGGTCACCAAGGCCTACCTCCGGATCGAGGACGAGCCGCCGCCCGTGGCGCCGCGGCGCCAGGAGATCGAGCCTGCGGGAGCCGACTCGGATGAGGCCGGGCCGGAGGCGGCGGGACCGAACGAAGCCGACGCGGACGAGACCGGCGACGGCGGCGGCGAGCCCGAAGGCACCGAGCGCGAGGGCACCGACGCCCTTGCGCCGGACGGCGCGGGCACGGACTGAGAGGGGCACTGAGGGAGGACGAGGGTGCTGGATCGCAGGCGGCTCAGGGACTTCGACGTCGGGCTCCTTCTGGCCGCGCTGGCCATGGTGGCGATCGGTGTCGTCATGATCTACAGCGCGACGCACGGGCACGCCGGCGTCGACCTCTCTCACATCGCCCAGAGGCAGCTCGTCTGGGCGATGGTCGGCCTCGTCGCGATGGTGATCGCGGCCTTCGTCTCACAGGACACGCTCGACGCTCTGGCGCCGGTGCTCTACGGGATCGCGCTGCTCCTTCTCATGGCGGTGCTCGTGGTGGGAGTGGGGAAAGCGGGGGAGAGACGCTGGTTCGACCTCGGCCCGTTGACGCTCCAGCCGTCCGAGCTCGCCAAGTACGCGGTCATCATCGTCCTGGCCCGATACCTCGCGCGTCGCAAGACGCGGCTCGATCGTCCCATCCGTCTCGTGATCCCGCTGCTGCTCGCGCTCGTTCCCGCCGCGCTCGTGCTGCGCGAGCCGGACCTCGGAACGTCGGTCATCTTCCTGATCATACTCGTCCCCATGCTCTACTGGGCGGGCGTGCGGCCGTTCTTCCTTCTGCTCCTGATGACGCCGGCCATCAGCATGCTCCTCGCCCTGCCAGCCTCCCACGCGATCGCGGGGAACTGGTACCCGTGGGCGATCTTCCTGTTCCTCCTCGGAGCGCTTCTCTACGTCTCGCGGCTCTTCATCGTCGACAAGGTGATCGTCTTCGTGACGTGCACCGTTACGGGGCTCATGGGGCCGCTCCTTTGGAACCGGCTCGCCGACTACCAGAGGCACAGAGTCCTTGCGTTTCTGAATCCTGAGAAGTACCGTTTCAGCACCGGATACCAGCTGATCCAGTCAAAGATCGCTGTCGGGTCCGGGTCGGTCCTGGGGAAGGGGTTCCTGGGCGGGACGCAGAAGAAGTACGCGTTCCTCCCCGAGCAGCACACCGACTTCGTCTTCTCCGTCGTCGCGGAGGAGTTCGGGTTCCTGGGCTGCCTCATCGTTCTGGGGCTGATTCTCTTCCTCGTGCTCAGGATGTTCAGGCTCGCAGGACAGGTGCGGAACCGATTCGCGAGCCTCGTGATCGTCGGAATCGCCAGCACGCTCTTCGTCCAGTCGGCGATCAACATCGGGGTCACGCTCGGGCTCTCGCCCGTCACGGGCATGCCGCTGCCGTTTCTGAGCTACGGCGGCTCGTCGCTCGTCGTCACGCTGGCATCGATCGGGATCGTGCTCGGCATGGGCCTCAGACGGATGGAGTACTAGATGCAGCCTATCCTCTTCCACATCGGGGCCATCCCGGTCAGAAGCTACGGACTCATGATGGCCGTGGCGTTCGCGGTCGGAATCTGGATCGCCAGACGGCGCGCGCTCAAGCAAGGTCTGGACCCCGACGTCATCATCGATCTCTCGTTCTTCATCATCCTGGCGGCGATCCTCGGCTCCCGGCTGACCTACGTCATCATCCACTGGCCCCACTTCCAGGGCGATCCGCTGTCGGTCCTGAGAATCTGGGACGGCGGTCTCACCCAGTACGGCGGCTTCGTGTTCGGCATCGTCGTCGGGATCCTCTTCTTCATCAAGAGGAGGATCGACCCCTGGCTCGGGGCGGATCTCGTGACGCCGTCGCTCGCCATGGGCGTCGCGCTCGGACGGGTCGGCTGCTTCCTGAACGGGTGCTGCTACGGAAGGCCGTGCGACCTGCCGTGGGCCGTGTCGTTCCCTCCGGATTCGGCCGCCGGGTCGGTCTACGGGTGGACGGCCGTCCACCCGACGCAGCTCTATGCGGTCATCGCCGCCCTCGCGATCTTCGTGATCGTCCTGGTCATAGAGCCCCGGAAGCCGTTCCACGGGTTCCTGCTCTGGCTCTTCGTCCTCCTCATGTCGATCTACCGGTTTCTCATCGACGCCGTGCGGCACTACGAGCAGGTCTCGATCGTCTACTCCGGCGAGAACTTCACCTTCACGAGCAACCAGCTCCTGGGGAGCATCCTCATCCTCGTCTCGATCGGCTTCCTCGTCTACCTGTCGAGGAAGGACCGCGCCCGCCGCGCGTCGGTCCCCGCCAAGGCCACCCCCTGAGGAAATAGACCATCGCTCCTCTCGAACCACCGGAGCCGGCCCCCCGAGAGGATCCGCTCGCTCGCCGCCCGCTCGCGTTCGCCCGCGACGCGCTCCTGGACTTCCTCTTCCCGGACTCGTGCCTGAACTGCGGGGCGCCGCTCTCCCGCGCCGAGCGCCATCTCTGCGCGCCCTGCCGCCGGCTCGGCGCGTTCGCGCCCATGATGTGGACCGCGGTCGCGGCCGACGGCCGGCCGGTTCACGCGGGCTACGCGGCCGGATTCGAGGGACCGGTCCGCACGCTCGTTCATGCGCTCAAGTACGGCGGCCGGACGTCGGTCGCTCTCGACCTCGCCGTCCTCGCGGCGCCGCTCGCCCGTGTGCTCGCGGACGTGCGCGCGGCTGTGCCCGCCGGTGAAGCGGCCGACGAGTTCGCCGGGGAGCTCGACGGCGAACCGGCCTGCGCGCCCCGTCCCGCCGGAATCGACGCGATCGCGGCCGTTCCCCTGCACGGCGTGCGGAGGCGGGAGAGGGGATACGATCAGGCCGTCCTGATCGCCCGCCGGCTGGCCGACCTCCTCGAGGTGCCCGCGGACCCCGGGTGCCTCACGAGGGTGCGCGCGACGCGGAGCCAGACTGCCCTCGCGCGGGGCGAGCGCATCGAGAACGTCCGCGCGGCCTTCGCGGCCGGGCGCGAGCTCTGCCACGGCCGTCGCCTCCTCCTCGTCGACGACGTCGTCACGACCGGGGCCACGTTCGCCGCGGCGGCCGACGCCCTCTTCCGGGCCGGGGCCTCGTCGGTCGCGTGCCTCGCCGTCGCCGGGCGAAGGCTCGCCGACCCCGACCGATCGACCGGAAAACGGCCGCCCGCCGGGCCGAAAGCGGTTGACACCGGCAGACGGCGGCTCTAGTATCGCGATTCTGCGCGTTGCCTGCGAACTGCACATCTACGTCACGAGGACGGAGGCTCACATGAAGGTCGGCGTTCTGACCGGCGGGGGCGATTGCCCCGGACTCAATGCGGTCATCAGAGCGGTCGTGCGACGCACGATGGCCAAGTACGGCGGGTCGGTGATCGGCTACCGCTTCGGGTGGGCGGGAGTGGTAGACGTCAACACGATGGACCTGGGCCTCGACGAGGTGTCCGGCATCCTGCCACGCGGCGGCACGATCCTCGGCACCTCCCGGACGAATCCTTTCCGCACCGAGGGCGGACCCGAGGCCATCCAGGAGGAGTTCGCGAGGCGGAAGCTCGACGGCATGATCGCCGTGGGTGGAGAGGACACGCTCGGCGTGGCCTACCGCCTCTGGAAGGAGCACGGCCTGCCCGTCGTCGGCGTCCCGAAGACGATCGACAACGACATCTCCGGCACCGACTTCACGTTCGGCTTCGACACGGCGCTCCACATCGCCACCGAGGCGATCGACCGGCTGCACACGACGGCCGAGTCGCACAACCGCGTCGTCGTCGTCGAGGTGATGGGACGGACCACGGGCTGGATCGCCGTGAAGGCCGGAATCGCCGGCGGCGCCGATCTCATCCTGATCCCGGAGATCCCGTTCACGCTCGAAGAGGTCTGCGGGACGATCAGAAGCCGTCACGCCAGGGGCAAGAACTTCAGCATCATCGTCGTCGCGGAGGGCTGCGAGTTCCCGCGTGAGGCCGAACAGGGGGAGGACAGGGGGGTCGTCGTGTCGCAGGCCGGCACCGACGAGTTCGGCCACGTCCGGCTGGGCGGGATCGCCAACGAGCTCGCGAAGGTCATCCAGGCCGGCACGGGTTTCGAAACCCGCGTCAGCGTCCTCGGGTACATCCAGCGCGGTGGCACGCCGACCGCCTTCGACCGCGTCCTCGGCACGAGGTTCGGCGTCGAGGCTGCCGACCTGGTGCACGGACAGCACTTCGGCAAGATGGTGAGCATCCAGGGCGACAAGGTGATACCCATCGAGATGGGGCACGCCATGGAGACCGTCAAGCGCGTCGACACCGAACTCTACGAGGTCGCGCGGACCTTCTTCGGCTAGCGACCGGGGCTCGTGCACCGCACACGGGCGGCGCGCGGCGGCGACCGCGCCCGGCGGCGGCGCTTCCCGCAGAGGGGAACCACATGCCACTCGTCTCGAACAACGACATCCTCACACCGGCCAGGGCCGGCGGCTATGCCGTCGGGGCGTTCAACACCAGCAACCTCGAGATCACCCAGGCGATCTTCGAGGCCGCGTCCGAGAAGCGCTCGCCCGTCATCGTGGCGACGTCCCAGTCGGCGATCGAGTACGCCGGACACGCGCGCCTCCGGGGCATGGTCGAGACCCTCGCGGACGAGGCGGACGTGACCGCTTCGCTCCACCTCGACCACGGCACCGACGTCGGCGACATCGAGCGCTGCATCGAGAACGGCTGGACCTCCGTCATGATCGACGGTTCCCACCTCTCGTTCGAGGAGAACATCGCGATCACACGCCGGGTCGTCGAGCTTGCGCGCCCGCGCGGCGTCTCGGTCGAGGCCGAGCTCGGTCGGCTGATGGGTATCGAGGACGAGATCGCCGTCGACGAGCGCGACGCCACCTACACCGACCCGGACGAAGCGCTGGACTTCGTCGAGCGGACCGGCTGCGATTCGCTCGCGGTGGCCATCGGCACGTCCCACGGCGCGTACAAGTTCAAGGCGGAACCGCGGCTCGCCATCGAGCGCCTGAGCGCAATAGCGGAGCGCGTCTCGGTCCCGCTCGTGCTGCACGGCGCGTCCGCCGTTCCCCCGGAGGTGCTCGAGCTCGCGCGAAGGTACGGCGCCGACCTCCCGGGAGCCAGGGGCGTGCCGCCTGCGAGCATCCGCGATGCGGTCCGTCACGGCGTGGCGAAGGTCAACATCGACACCGACCTGCGCCTCGCCTTCACCGGCGGCGTTCGCCGCTTTCTGGCAGAGGAACCGAAGGTCTTCGATCCCCGGAAGATCCTCGGAGAGGCGCGACAGTCAATGAAGGACGTCATTCTGAACAAGATCGAGCTCGTAGGCTCGAGCGGCAGGAGCTAGGAGGACACCATGGCCCTCAAGTTCGCGATCAACGGTTTCGGGAGGATCGGTCGACTGGTTCTCAGGACGATCACCGGCAACAAGGACTTCGATCTCGTCGCCGTGAACGACCTCACCGACGCGAAGACCCTCGCGCACCTCTTCAAGTACGACTCCGTGCACGGCGTCTTCGACGGCGAGATCTCGGTCGACGACGACGCGATCGTGGTTAACGGGGACCGGTTCAAGATCTACTCCCAGAAGGACCCCGAGGGGCTCCCGTGGAAGGAGCTCGGAGTCGACGTCGTCATCGAGTCGACCGGCAAGTTCAGGGACAGGGCCGGGGCGTCCAAGCACCTGACCGCCGGCGCCGGCAAGGTCATGATCTCCGCGCCCGGGAAGGAGCCGGACATCTCGATCGTCATGGGCGTCAACGACGGCGACTACGACGAGAACAAGCACCACATCATCTCGACGGCGTCCTGCACCACCAACTGCGCCGCGCCGATGGTCAAGGTCATGCACGACAGCTTCGGCATCGTCCGCGGCATTATGACGACGATCCACGGCTACACGAGCGACCAGCGGATCCTCGATTTCCCGCACAAGGATCTCAGGCGCGCCCGCGCGGCCGCCATCTCGATGATCCCCACGACGACGGGGGCCGCCAAGGCGATCACCATCGTCATGCCCGAGCTCAAGGGCAAGCTCGACGGGATGGCGATACGCGTCCCGACCCCGGATGGCTCGATCGTCGACTTCGCGATCGAGCTCGAGAAGAAGACGAGCCCCGAGGAGATCAACGCGGCCTTCCTGAAGGCGTCGAAGGAGGGTCCGCTCAAGAGGTACCTGAGATACACCGACGAACCGATCGTCTCGGTCGACATCATCGGCGACCGTCACTCGTGCATCTTCGACAGCCTGCTGACGAAGGTCCAGGGCGGCGATCTCGTCAAGATCTTCGGCTGGTACGACAACGAGGCGGGCTACGCCGCGCGGATGGTCGACATGATGAAGCTCGTCGCGCGAAGCTGAGGCTCGCCACCGGGAAGTGAGGGGTCTACATGAAGGAGAAGCTCCACGTCACGGACGTCGACGTGGCAGGGCGGCGTGTTCTCACGCGGGTCGATTTCAACGCCCCCCTGAACGACCGGCAGGAGATCACCGACGACACGAGGATCGTGGCGGCGCTCCCGACGATCAGGCTGATCATCGAGGGCGGGGGAAGGGCCGTGCTGATGTCGCACCTCGGCCGCCCGAAGGGCCAGGTCGTCGACGCGATGAGGCTCAGACCCGTCGCTGCGCGCCTCGCCGAGCTTCTCGACTGTGGCGTCACGACGGCGCCCGACTGCGTGGGCGACACCGCCGAGGGCCTCGTCGCCCGGATGAAGGACGGCGACATCCTCCTCCTCGAGAACCTGCGGTTCCACGCGGGCGAGACCAAGAACGAGTCCGACTTCGCACGGAGGCTTGCGCGCCTCGGGGACGTCTACGTGAACGACGCCTTCGGGACGGCCCACCGGGCCCACGCGTCTACGGTCGGTGTGACGGAGCACTTCGACGTCCGGGCCATGGGATTCCTGATGGAGAGCGAGCTCACCAACCTGTCGCGCGCGACCGACTCACCGGAGAAGCCGTACGTTACGATCCTGGGCGGCGCGAAGGTATCGGACAAGATCGGGGTGATCGAGAACCTCTTGCCTGCGGTCGACGCCTTCCTCGTGGGCGGCGGCATGGCGTTCACGTTCCTGAGGGCGCTCGGCGGAGACGTCGGCGACTCGCTCGTCGAGGAGGACGCGATCGAGACAGCGAGGAGGACGCTCGACGGTGCCCGCGAGAGCGGGACGTCGATCGATCTCCCCGTCGACGTCGTGGTCACGCAGGATGTGGCCGACGGCGCGCCCGCGCGCACGGTCGACGCCAACGCGATCGAGCCGGGCTGGAAGGGCGTCGACATCGGGCCGAGGACGATCGAAGCGTTCGCCGACCGGCTGGCGTACGCGCGGACGATCGTCTGGAACGGGCCGCTCGGCGTCTTCGAGATCGACGCCTTCGCCGCCGGAACGAACGCCGTGGCCGCGGCCGTCGCCGACGCGACCAGCGCTGGAGCCATCAGTGTCATCGGCGGCGGAGACTCGGCGGCCGCCATCGCGAAGGCCGGCCTCGCCGACAGGATGACGCACATCTCGACGGGCGGCGGAGCGTCCCTCATGTTCCTCGAGGGGAAACCGCTGCCCGGGGTCGAGGCGCTCTCGGACGCGGCCTGACGCGCGGGGGCCCGCCGCGCCCCTGTGCAGGCCGGCAGCCGGAGGAGAGCTCCGGGAAGGAAAGGGAGAGCAAGCAGTGAGCAGGGAGACCATCGTCGCGGGGAACTGGAAGCTCAACAAGACCGTCGGCGAGACCAGGCAGCTCATCCGCGAGCTCAGGAACAGGCTAGCGGGGATCGACTCGGCGGCCACCGTGATCGTCTGCCCGCCGACGGTCGCCCTCGAGACGGCGGTCGACGCTGCCAGGGACACCGGGATCGCCGTCGGCGCCCAGAACGTCTACTGGGAGACGAGCGGCGCCTTCACCGGCGAGGTCTCGCCCGCGATGCTCGAGGCCGTCGGCGTCGAGTACGTCCTCATCGGACACTCCGAGCGACGCACGATCTTCGGCGAGACCGACGAGGACGTGAACAGGAAGCTCCACGCCGTGCTCCGATCCGACCTCACACCCGTGATTTGCCTCGGCGAATCGCTCGGGCAGAGGGAGGCGGGGGAGACCGAGGCGGTCGTCCGGAGCCAGCTGGGAGCCGGTCTCGAGGGGGTCGCCCCCGACCACGCGGGCAGGCTGATCATCGCCTACGAGCCCATCTGGGCCATCGGCACGGGGAAGACCGCCACGCCCGAAATGGTGAACGACGTTCACCGCTTGATTCGGCGGACCATTGCTGATATGTTTGGGGGACTTGCCGCGGACGGGATGAGCCTCCTGTATGGCGGCAGCGTCAAGCCGGAGAACGCCCGGAGCCTCATGGCCGAAGGCGACATCGACGGCGTCCTCGTGGGTGGCGCGAGCCTCAAGAACGAGAGCTTCGCCGAGATCGTGCGGGCCGCGCCCTGAGTTGAGCGGCGCCCCTCGCGACCCGCGGGGGGTACCTGATGAACATCTGTCGGAGGAACCGATGCTGGGACTGATCGTGGCGTTGCACGTTATCATCAGCCTCTCTCTCATAATCGTCGTACTGCTACAGTCGGGGAAGGGCGGAGGACTCGCCGGAGCGTTCGGCGGCGGTGGCGGCATGGGAGCGGTCTTCGGCGGCCAGGCCGCGGCGACCTTCCTGACGAAGTCGACGCGTTACCTGGCGATCGCCTTCTTTCTGAGCGCTCTCACGATGGCCGTCGTGGTGCGGGGCGGGATCGGCGGCACGGTGCTCGATGGTCTCGAGAACCGTCAGCCGGTGCCGGCCAGCGCCGGGGGCGAAGTTGTGACCGAGGAGGGCATGCCCGAGGGCATGCCGACGCCGGAAGCCGGCGAGCTTCCGGGGGGACTCCCACCGGTCGAGGGTGGCGAAGCGCCTGCGGGCCAGCCTCCCGCCGAGGGCGAGGGGGCGGAGGAAACTACCCCCGTTGCGCCGGATACGGAGTAATCGCAGGATTTCGGTCGGGAGGTCGGACCGTGAGGCAGGTCCTGCCTGCCCCCGACAAGCGAATAGTGCCCGGATGGTGGAACTGGTAGACACGCCATCTTGAGGGGGTGGTGGGCGTATGCCTGTGCGAGTTCGAGTCTCGCTCCGGGCACCAGAAATTCGAGTTCTCACGAGCTCAGCGGACGGGGCCTCTCGACGGGCCCTGTCCTGACGTCTGGGGCCATGACGACGCTGCCATGACTACGATCAAAGATCGACTCGCGGACGCCTACCGGATCCTGCTCGCGGCGTTCGGTCCCCAGGACTGGTGGCCGGCCCTGTCGCGCTTCGAGGTGATGGTCGGGGCGGTCCTGACGCAGAACACGTCCTGGACGAACGCGGAGCGGGCGATCGAGAACCTCCGCGAGGAGGGCGCGCTCGAGCCCGCAGGCCTGGCAGCGCTGTCCGTCGGCCGCCTGGAAGAGCTCGTCCGACCCGCCGGGTTCTATCGCCGGAAGGCGAAGACCCTCACCGATCTCCTCGCGACGATCGCGCGGTCGGGGGGAGGGCTCGACGGCCTCCTGGATCTCGCACAGGACGACCTCCGGCGGGCGCTGCTCCGGACGACCGGCATCGGCCCCGAGACGGCCGACGCGATCGTGCTCTACGCGGGCGGCTACCCGACGTTCGTCGTCGACGCCTACACCAGGCGATTCGCGGCCAGGCACGGGCTCGCCTCCGAACGGGCGAGCTACGACGAGATCCAGAGCCTCTTCGAGAACGCGCTGCCCAGACGGACCGACCTCCTGAACGAGTACCACGCCCTCCTCGTGTGCCTCGGCAAGCGTTTCTGCCGCCCCCTCCCGCTCTGCGAGGAGTGCCCTCTGCGCTCCGATCTTCCCGCTTCAGTGTAGCCAAAGCCCCCGAAAAGTCCATTTCACGGGCGTGAACCGGACTCAGCGGCCGGGTCGGGCGCCCGGTTCACCACTTGACAGCCCCCGCCCAGAGGTTCAATCTAGTAGATGAGCACTGGACAAAGCACCCCCCGACCGACGGCCCTGGGCAGGCGCCGATGTGGCGTTCTCCTGCGGTCGAGCGGATTGGTTTCTTCTAGCTGAAGGGGCTGAATGAGACAACGCGCAAGCATACGATCTGACGTCGTGCGTTCGGGCGCGCGATGGTGCGCCATCGCGATCGCCCTGGCGACCCTCGTCACGTGCGCCGCGGCGGGCACGGTGGAGCACGTCGTCGAGTTCGACGAGCAGGATCTCCAGGTGACGGTCCTCCGCGGTTACGATCTCGTGACGATGGCCGGCTGCGACGTAACCCGCGAGGTCGGACGCCCGCAGCTGCCGGCCAAGGCCGTCACGGTCGCGCTCCCCGCCGGGAGCCGCGTCACGGCCCTCGAGATCGCGAGCGCCGACAGCAAGGAGCTCCTCAGGCGCTTCTCACCGTGGCCCGCCCAGAGGCCGCAGATCCTCCCGATCCCGGGCGTCGCCCTGCCGGCCTGGGAGTTCGCGGCTCCGGAGCGCTCCGTGTACGCGGGCCCCGAGGCCTACCCGGCGGCGGTGGCCGAGCTCGTCTCTTCGGGAAGGGTGGCCGGGAACCCGGCCGTCGGACTCGTCGTCCACCCTCTCCAGTTTCTTCCCGACAGCGGGAAGCTCCGTTTCTTCCGTCGCGTCGTCCTCAAGATCCACTACGAGGAGGGACCTGCGGCCGCGCCGGTGGGACACCGACCCGCCGTCGGGACATTCGGCCGGGCCGTCCTGGCGAACACCGGGACGATCGCACCGTCGAGGCGGTCCGTCCGGACCGGGGAGACCTTCCTCGACGACGCCGACTTCGAGTACGTCATCATCGCGGTCGCGGACCACGCGGCCGCCTTCACGCCCCTCGCCGAATGGAAGACGGCCAAGGGCGTGCCCGCGGCCGTCGTCACCGTCGAGTGGATCGACGCGACCTATTCGGGCGCCGACGGCGCCGAGAAGATCCGCTCGTTCATCGCCGACGCCCACGACAACTGGGGAACCGTCTGGATACTCCTCGGAGGCGACACGTCGTGGGTCGCGACGCGCTCCGCCTACGCGATGACCTGCGAGGCGGGAGGACACCCCGACGAGGACGCGCTCGCCTGCGA
Organism: bacterium; assembly: GCA_025774245.1. Taxonomy (GTDB): domain Bacteria; phylum Joyebacterota; class Joyebacteria; order Joyebacterales; family Joyebacteraceae; genus JALGVN01. Next base: position 8,405 of record JALGWI010000031.1, on the reverse strand, counting down.
CCTCTACTTCTCCGATCTCGACGGCACCTGGAACGACGACGGGGACGAGATCTACGGGGAGGTGACCGACGGGATCGACCTCTACGCCGACGTCTTCGTCGGCCGGGCCTCCGTGACGAGCACCGAGGAGGCCGAGACGTTCGTCTCGAAGGTCCTGGCGTACGAGAAGGCGACGGCCTCCGGCTACCAGGGCAACATGCTCATGGCGGCCGAGGTGCTCTGGAGCGACCCGTTCACCGACTCCGGCATCGCCCTGAACTGGATCGATCGGGACTACGTGCCGCCCCGGTACGACCCGATCACGAAGCTCTACGAGACACTCGGCAACGAGAGCGTCGAGAGCGTCATCGCGGCGATCGGAGAAGGCAAGGGCCACTTCCTCCACAGCGGCCACGCCTGGTACACGGTCATGGGGTGCGGCGACGGCTACATGAACCGGGGCGACGTGGACGGCCTGACGAACGCGGCGGAGCAGCCTGTCGTCTACTCGATCGGGTGCTGGCCCGCGGCCTTCGATCTCGACGAGAGCTGCATCGCCGAGCACTTCCTGAGAAATCCCGGCGGCGGCGCCGTCGCCTTCTACGGGAACAGCCGCTACGGCTGGGCTTCGCCCGGGAACCCGGGGTTCGGCTACTCCGAGAGGTTCATGCAGGAGTTCTACCGCCTCCTCTTCGTCGAGGAGGTCCGGAGCGCGGGCGCGACGCTCGCCGCGGCCAAGGCGGCCCTGATCCCGTTCTCGCAATCCGAGAACGTGTACCGCTGGCACCAGTACGAGCTGAACCTCCTCGGTGACCCCGAGATGCCGATCTGGACGGACGAGCCGGCGACGATGACGGTCTCGCACCCGGACTCCGTCGTCGCCGGCGCGTCGTCGTTCGACGTGGCCGCCTGGACGTCTCGGGGGCCCGCCGAGAACGCGCTCGTCTGCGTCGCCAACGGTTCGGACGTCTACCAGCGCGCTCGGACGGGCGCGAACGGAACGGTGACGCTCCCGATCGACACGACGATGCCCGACAGCCTCCGCGTGACGGTGACGGGGCCCGATTGCCGGCCGTACGAGGCGTCCGTGTCGGTCCACATGTCCGGGGTGTATCTTCGGAGCGACGGGTTCACACTCGACGACTCGTTCGGCAACGGAGACGGGCTCGCCGGGCCGGGCGAGGCGCTCGACCTCGTGCTGTCCATCAGGAACTTCGGCACCGACGGGGCCGTGGGCGTCTCTGCTGCGCTGTCGACCGCGGACACGTGGATCGACGTCACGGCGGGGGAGTCGTCGTATCCGGACATCCCGGGCGGCGCCACCGCCACCGGCCTCGAGCCGTTCGCAATCGCCGTGGGGGAGGACTGCCCTGACGGCCACGTCGCCATGCTGGATCTCGTGATCACGTCTGCCGGCGCCCGCGGCTCCTGGACAGGGGCGGTCGCGCTGACCGTCGCGGCCCCGGTGCTCACCGTGGGCTCGTACGACATCGACGACGTCTGGGGAGGCGACGGAGACGGCGTGCTCGAGCCCGGCGAGTCGGCGCGCCTCATGATCGAGATCGCGAACGACGGGCTCGCGGGCGCGCGCTCGGTCGATGCGACCCTGTCGACGGCCGACGAGAACGTCACCGTGACGGGAGCGAGCGCGTTCCTCGGAGACGTGGAGGCGGGGTCGTCGGCGCACGCCGTGTTCGACATCGAGATCGACGGCGCGTCGCCCGTCCCGCACTTCCCGGAGCTCAAGCTTTCGCTCGCGACCCTCGAGGGCGTCGTCGCAATGGACACCCTCGTCGTCGCCGTCGGAAGCGCCGGCTTCGCTCACGACTTCGAGCAGGGCGAGAGCGGCTGGACGCACAGCGGCGTCTCCGACCTCTGGACCCTGACATCGCACCGCTCACACTCCGGCGAGACGAGCTGGTACTGCGGCTCGACGGGGACCTGGGAGTACACCGACGACATGGACAGCCGCCTCGTCTCGCCGCCGCTCGTGCTCGGCGAGGACATGGCTCTCTCGTTCTGGTGCTGGTACAGCCTGCCCATCTACCACGAGGACGGCCTCTTCGTCGAGGTCGTCTCGGAGGGCGGGACCGTCGACACGCTCGACTTCCTCGGGAGCGGCGGCGCTCTCGAGACGCTCGGATCGATCGGGAACGACTGGCTCGAGTACCGCTACGCCCTCGACGAGGGCGGCGGCGACACGGTGAGGATTCGCTTCCGGTTCTCGAGCGACTCGTCCGAGGTCGACGAGGGCGTCTACATCGACGACGTCGCCGTCACGACGGCGATCGTCCCGAGCGGAACGGGCGTCGCGGAGAACGAGATCGAGCAGAGCACGATCGCCACGCTGCACCAGAACTGCCCGAACCCGTTCAGCCCCTCGACTGCGATCTCCTTCTCGACCCGGGGGGCAGGCGAGGTCGCGCTCGCGGTCTACAACGTCCAGGGACGGTTGATCCGGACCCTCGTCGCCGAGACCGTCTCGCCCGGCGACCACACGGTCACGTGGGACGGGAAGGACGAGCTCGGGGTCGACGTCGCGGCTGGCGTCTATCTCTACAGGCTCGTGATCGGGGAGCACGAAGAAGCCCGGAAGATGATCCTCGTTCGCTAACCGGTGGAAGGAGCGGCCGATCGTGGAAGTCATGCTCAGAACGCCGGCCGCTGAGGTCAGGATCGACGAGGAGAACCAGCGCCTCGGGCAGGTTTCGACGGCGACCCTCTGGTACATGTACGGCTACGGGGTCTCGCTCGAGGACCGGTTGCGCTGGCACAGCGGCAATCTGCGTTTCCTGTGGGAGGAAGAGCACGATCTCCTTGAAGTGATGAGGCTCACGGGGCGTCTCAACAGGGTGGACCGAAACATCGGGCGCACCGGTCGGCGGAACGAGCGGATGCGCTCGGAGCTCGTGAGACGGGAGATCGAGGGGCGCCAGGCAAGGGGCCCCGGGGAGTTTTCCTTTCCGCTTTACAGACGGAAGCTGCCATGCTAAGACCGGACTTGGAAACGATGAGCAGATCTGACCAGCTGGGGGTTCGAGAGGCTGTGCGGAAGACGGGTAGGTGCATCCTCATAGCAGCGGTGGCTGCTTCGGCCGTGCTCGCGTGGAGCACGGCGGACGCCGCGAACAAGTACGCCGGCGAGTTCCTGACCCACGGCGTCGGGGCGAGAGCCCTCGGCATGGGGAGCGCGTTCGTGGCGGTCGCCGACGACGCCACGGCCGGCTACTGGAATCCGGCGGGCGTGGCCGACGTCGTGGGGAAGGCCGTCCACCTGATGCACTCCGAGACGTTCGGCGACGTCGTCAATTACGACACCGGAGCGTACGTCCAGGAGCTGTCGGGCGGCGGCGCGTTCGCCGTGACGGTGGTCCGGCTCGCGGTCGACGACATTCCGTTCACCGACTTCCTGACGGACGAGGACAGGATCATTTACGACAAGTCGAGAATCAGCTGGGAGAGCGACGCCGAGACGGCGGCCCTCGTGAGCTACGCGAGGGCGATCAGCGACAAGCTCCGCCTCGGCGGCAACCTCAAGATCGTGTGGAAGAGCATCGGCGACTACTCCTGCTACGGGCTCGGGTTCGATCTCGGGGCCAAGTACGACATCTGGGAGGGAACGACGATCGGCGCGAACCTCATGGACGCGACGACGACCTTCCTGGCGTGGGACACCAAGGAGCGGGAGCAGATACTGCCGACCCTGAAGCTCGGCCTCGCCTACCAACGACCGATCGAGTCGATGGAGAGCACGATCGTGCTCGCGGCAGACGCCGACTTCAGATTCGAAAATAGACTGACGGCAGACCAGTACCACGTGGGATCCGTGACCGCGGACACACACTACGGCCTCGAGCTCGAGTACAAGAAGCTCGTCGCCGTCCGGACCGGACTCGCGATGGGGCAGTTGACCGCCGGAGCGGGAATCAAGCTCGGCGGATTCGGCGTTGACTACGCGTTTGGCAAGCACGAGTATCTGGATTCGAGCCATCGGGTGTCGGCCTCCTACGCGTTCTAGCCGACGACCGGCTCACGGCAGACCGGACGGCAGGGAAGCGGTTCCTTCGGACGCGCCTCCTGCCAACTTCCCTCCTCGCGGAAGGAGAAGGACTCGATGAGACAGATTCGAACGAAACGCTTCGCCTTCGCTGTCGCCGCCGTGGCGCTTCTGGGAGCAATGCTCCTCGGGGGGTGTGAGAAAGACCTCATGCAGGCGGACGAAACCCCGCCGAGCGGCTCGTACATCACGAATCCCGCGGACGGCGAGGCCCTGAGAAGCCAGATCATCAATGTGCGCGGGCGTGCCGAGGTCGGGGCGACCGTCGAGGTTACGGTGAGCGGCATCGACTCCATGTGGACCGGCGTTGCGGCGCCGGCCGTGCCGAACGACGGCGACCAGGGGCGCTTCACCGTCGAGAACGTGAACCTCGGCGACGAGGGCACGAAGACGATCCGGGCCGTGGTGACCGATCTCTACGGGAACACGGCGCGCGAGCCGGTCGAGATCGAGGTCGAGCTCGACCTGACGCCGCCGCCGATCAACTTCGAGTATGTCATCGACGCCGAGCTGGACTCGCTCGGGAACTGGGCCACGGGGCTTCCGAACGTTACGTCGGTGGGGTGGACCGACACGACGGCAGCCGGGGCGCGCGTGCGCTACGGGATCAACTACTTCTACCCGGACGTGTACGACACCATCCCCGGTGAGATCGACACGGTCCGTTTCGAGGTCCCGATGAATGCGCCGCCGCTGACGGGCGCCGACCCCGAGTCGCTTGTGCAGTACTACATGGAGTCGTTCGATGAGGCCGGCAACGTTTCGTCGGAGCCGTTCGCGGTGCACTGGATCGCGGAGGGGAAGGACACCGTTCTGGCGTGGGACGACGGGAACTACGGGTCGATCGGGAACGAGGTCACCGGACAGAACGGCATGCAGCTGGCCGTGCAGTTCCAGGCTCCGACCTGGGCCAACTACGTGATCGAGATCCAGTACTACGTCATGAACGACAACGTGGACAACCCGAACGATCCCCAGGCACCGAGCACGAAGCCCTTCATCGCGTACGTGTGGCGCCCGAACCAGCAAATGAGACCGGGAATCCCGGGGAACGAAGGCCTGAACTCGGGCGAGCTCTACCCCGAGGACGAGTGGCTCTTCCTCACGCTCCCGAACTCCGTCCAGATCACCAACAACGAGTGGTATCCCGACAAGCAGTTCTTCGCCGGAATGCAGTGGCTGCACCGGAACAACCCGATCTTCGGCCTCGACGACAACCTGCCGATCGACTACATGAGCTTCCGGTGGAACTGGACCGAGTGGGAGCAGTTCACCGCGCACGACGCGATGGTCCGCGCGAAGGTGTCGGACATCCCGAGCGCGGCAGGCCGGACGGCGATCATCTATCCGGTCGGGCACACGATCACGCAGTAACGAAACAGAGCTCCGGCGGGGCCCCACTCGGGGCCCCGCTCAGAACCCCCCACAGAACCGCAGCACCGATTCCCGCAAGACCGGATGCCCCTCCCGACCGGAAGGGGACGAGCGCAAGCTCCGTCCTCCGCACGCCATTGCCCCTCGAGAGGAGGTGGTGCAAATGAGGGAGGGATCGAACCGACCCCCATCCTTCCTCGTGTTCCTCGCTATCGCTGCACTAGTGTCGTTCTCGGGCGGCTGCAGCCGCGAGTCCGGGCCCGGCGACGTCGCCCCGCCCACGGGGTCCGAGATCACGAATCCCCCAGACGGCGCGAGTCTGAACAGCCCGACGATCAACGTCCGCGGACGCGCCGAGGTGGGCGCGACCGTGGAGATCTTCGTCGACGACGGGTACCGGGGAAGCGCCGTCTCGTCGCCGGCGGCCCCGGCCGGCTCGGGGCTCGGCCGTTTCACCGTCGAGGAGATCGAACTCGGCCAGGAGGGCAGGAAGGAGATCACCGGCATCGTGACCGACCTCTACGGAAACGTCGCCGAGGAGGCCCTGCGTGTCGAGGTGCTCCTCGACATGACACCGCCGCCCGTCGCCTTCGAGACTGTTCTCGACGCGGAGGAGGAGTCGCCGGGGATGTGGGCGACGGGGCTCCCGAGCGTCACCGTGGTTGGGAGAACCGACACCACGTCGTCGGGCGCGCGCGTGCGGCACGGGATCAACGAATACCTGCCGAGCGCCACCGAGACGTTCCCCGGCGGCCCGGGCGAACCGGACTCCGTGAGGTTCTGGGTTCCGGTCGCCGCGCCGCACCTCACCGGCGCCAACCCCGATTCGCTCGTGAGCTACTTCGTCGAGGCACTCGACGAGGCCGGCAACGTCGCGTCCCATCCCCTGAGCGTGCTCTGGACCGTCGACGGGAGGGACACCGTCCTCCTCTGGGACGACGGCACGCACGCCTTGGAGGCCGTGACTGGGCAGCTCGGGATGAGGCTCGCGGTCGCCTTCCAGGCGCCGCCGTGGGCGAACTACGTTGTCGGAATCCACTACTTCATCAGGAACGACAACGTCGACAATCCCAACGACCCGACGGCCCCGAGCACGCTGCCGTTCATCGCGCTCGTCTGGGAGCCGAACGACCAGGGCCTCCCTGGCGCGCCCGCGAACAGCGGCCTGAACTCCGGGAATCTCTACCCCGAAGACGCCTGGCTTCCGCTCGCGCTCCCGAACCCGGTGAACATCACGGCGGCCTCCGAGTTCCCGGAGAAGCGGTTCTTCGTGGGGCTCGAGTGGCTCCACCGGAACAATCCGCACGTCGGAGTCGACACCACGTTCCCGACGCACGCCATGGGGTTCCGCTACGACTGGGCCCTGTGGGAGAGGATCGAGTGGGGCGACGTCATGATCAGGGCCATCGTCTCCGACCTGCCGTCACTCGGGGAGGCGGCGAGGCGGGCCGTCGTCGCTCCGGATGAAGGCGAGTGGCTGGCGAGGTGAAGGGGAGTCCGCGGGACGCCCCCGAGAGAGAGCACGTCGGGGACGTCGGCCCCGCGGCGAACCACGACGCGAAGAGGCCCCGGAGCGATCCGGGGCCTCTTCTTCTCTGCCCTTCACCGTCTTCCCGGCGCGTCCGGGATCGGACCCGCCGGGCCTCCGGGACTACATCGGAATCTTCAGCGTGTCGCCAGGGTAGATCCTCGAGTGCCATCCGAGGCCGTTCGCCCGCAGCACGTCTTTCGTGCGCTTGCCGTGCCTCCTCGCGATCGCGGAGACGGTGTCTCCGCGCCTGACCCTGTAGGTGCGAGTCTCGGCGTCGATCCCGGCGTAGAGCTCACCGCCCAAGAGTCCGTCCGGACCGACGGGGATCACGAGGTACTGCCCCGCGCGAATGCGGTGCGGGTTCCTGATGTCGTTGAAGGAGGCGATGGCGGTGATCGTCGTCCCGTATGCGGTCGCGATCTCGGAGAGGGTCTCGCCCCGGCCGATCTTGTGGCGCTGGTACGTGACGCGGTCGTCGGGCGCCACGCGGGAGAGGGCGACGAGGCACCCCTGGCCCGTCCCGCACGGTACGTAGACCGTGGCCGCGTCGCTCGACGGCGGCGTGCACCACCGTCTGAGAGCCGGGTTCAGCGCCTTGATCTCGTCCGTCGACGTCCCCGTCGACCTGGCGATCAGGTCGAGGTCGTAGGCCTCCGCCACCTCGATCGACTCGTACTCGAGAGGCACCTGCGGCTCGCAGTCCGTGAAACCGTGCGCCTCGGGATCCTTGCCGATGATCACCGCGGCCATGAACTTGGGAACGAAGTTCTCGGTCTCCCTCGGGAGGTCGAGACACCAGTAGTCGGGACAGGACGGCGTCTTCTTGCGCGCCCTCTTGACCCGACCCTCGCCGGAGTTGTACCCGGCGAGCGCCAGCTCCCAGCTCCCGAACATGTCGTAGAGGTCGGAGAGGTAGGCCACCGCCGCGCGCGTCGCCTTCTCAGGATCGCGGCGCTCGTCGATCCACCAGTCGACGCGCAGGTCGTACATGCGCGCGCGGCTCGAGATGAACTGCCACATCCCGCACGCGTGCGCCCTCGAGTAAGCGTTCGGATTGAGGCCGCTCTCGATGACCGCGAGGTAGAAGAGCTCCTCCGGCAGGCCGTACTCCTCGAGGACCGCGTCGATCATCGGGCGATAGCGCCCCGCCCGGGAGATCCAGCGGCACATCTCCTTCCGCCCCTTTGTCTGGAAGTAGACGAGCCACTTGTCCACGCGCTCGTTCCGGACGATCGTCACGCAGCTGGAGCGCTCCTTCGTCGGGGGAGGAAACTCGGCGGTCTCGACGGTCACCGTGTCGATCGCGGCTCTCTCAAGCTCGGGGCTGCCCGTATCGTCCCCGGAAACGACGTCCAGGAAGTAGCAGACCCTGGCCCTGAGCGACTCGCTCTCGGACCTGCCGTCCTCGCTCTTCGGGGTCAGGCTGTTCAGCTCGATGAGGGCCTCTTCGAGAAGAGGACGTGC
>JALGWI010000086.1 GCA_025774245.1 bacterium | reverse complement strand
GCCACGAAGGAAGACCCGCCAGGTCATGATCGGCGACGTTCCCGTCGGCGGCGACGCCCCGATCTCCATCCAGTCGATGACGAACACGAAGACGAGCGACGTCGAGGCGACGGTCGCGCAGATCAAGAGCCTCGAGTCGGTCGGGTGCGAGATCATCCGGGTTGCCGTGCCCGACAAGGCGTCGGTGGCGGCGCTTCCGGACATCATCGCGCAGGCGTCGATCCCGGTGGTGGCCGACATCCACTTCGACTACCGGCTCGGACTCGGAGCGGTCGAGGCCGGCGTGCACGCGCTTCGGATCAACCCGGGGAACATCGGGACCCGCGAGAGGGTCGAGGCGCTGGTTGCCGCGTGTGCGGATCGCGGGATCCCCATTCGTATCGGTGTGAACTCCGGCTCGCTCGAGAAGGACATCCTGGAGCGCTACGGCCATCCCACGGTGGACGGGATGATCAAAAGCATGGCTCGATCTCTGGGGTTCGTGTCGGGCCTGGGCTTCAATGACGTCATCGTCTCCCTGAAATCCTCGGACGTCCCGATGATGATCGCCGCGAACAGGGTCATCGCGTGGAGGTTCGACTACCCGCTTCACCTGGGCGTCACCGAAGCAGGGACGGTGGGTATCGGCTCCGTGCGATCTGCGGTAGGGCTCGGCGTTCTGTTGGTTCAGGGACTCGGTGACACCATCAGGGTGTCGCTCGCAGGTCCGCCGGAGCAGGAGGTGCGAGCCGGTCGCGAGATCCTGAAGTCGCTCGGTCTCCGCCGCGGTGGCGTGACCGTGATCGCCTGCCCCACCTGCGGTCGATGCGAGATCGACGTCCAGGCGATCGCCGAGGAGATCGAGCGGGAGACGGCTCACATCCGGGAGTCGCTCGTCGTCGCAGTGATGGGGTGTGCAGTCAACGGTCCGGGGGAGGCGAGGGAGGCGGATGTGGGGATTGCCGGAGGAGGTGCCGAGGCCGTGCTCTTCAGGCGAGGACAGATGATCGAGCGCGTCGATGAGCGCCGGATTGTCGAGCGACTCCTGGAGGAGTTGCGAGCACTTCCCCTCCGACACTGAGCGAAGCCCTCCGTGGATTCCCCCGACGAGATCGGGACCCTCGAGTCGCCAGCCTAGGGCTCCACCGGTCGCGCCTCCCAAACAGGCCCTCACTCTCTCTTGCCGCCTTCGGTGCCTTGCCTCCGAATCCCCGACCAATCCCGACTGACCGTTCGGCCAGCAATCGCCCCGAAGGTGCTCCTCTGTCGTGGCATGTTCATTGCTTGACGGCATCCCGTTCGGTCGTGCGCTCTTCGCCACTGCTGATCGGGTCGGGCAACCGGCTCCCACTTCCACGACGGAGGTCGAAATGGACCTGACTGCGCTTGTCACGAACACGGTGATGGCCGTCGCCACTCACTACGCCACCAAGGGGATCGATCTGACGCTGGAGAGGGCGAAGGAGATCATCGAGGAGGTCTGCAGGCAGAACCCCACCATCCGCGGTGAGATCGACATCGACGAACTGGCGTCGAAGATCCAGTGCGCGGCCTCGCAGGTAGGCAGAGTCGCCTACAACGAGGAGACGCTGGCTCGGTTCCTCGAAGTGCCGGTCTCCGATCTCGCGACGATCACGCCGGAGTCGATCGATAACCACGTTCTCTACGACCACGTTCGGCTCGAGGGTGAGTTCAGGGAGTGGCTCGCGGAGTGGGGGTACGACGTCGAGGTCGGCAATGCGCTCATTGGCCTCGGAGGCATCGAGTACGTGCCCGACGTGTACGGGACTCTGAGCACGCTCCACGGCACGTACGAGATCTGCGTAAGCTGCGTCTGCGATTCCCCGCCGGACGAGGACCGCGTGTTTGCCCTTCTCGGCAAGATCGAGGCATATGCTGAGTGCAAGCGGTCGTTCTCGACGGGGGACGTCTTCGCCGTAGTCACGCCTCATCGGTTCACCAAGGAGGCGCTGAACGCGATCAGCCTTCAGAATCAGCAGGAGAGCTACAGCGTCTTCGCTCTCGAAGGCGGCGATATCCATGGGCTCGAGAATGCGCGGTCCGGAAAGGACCGCATGGCGGAACTCCAGGACAAGGTGAGAGAGGCCGAGGAGGAGACCCGGAGAAGCAAGATCAGAAGGAGCGCTCGAGAGACGACTGAGGTCCGCGAGTAGCCGGACTTCGAAAGGACCCGAGGGATTGACCTTCGTGTCTCGGGGCAGGGTGCGGAGACGCCCGTCGCTGAAGCGGCGGGCGTCTCTGTCGGTGGCTTCGGCCATCCGACTGGGCTGTGCTGCGCTGAAGGCCGGTCCCCGCATGTGGGTCCGGAGCAGCAGCTCCCTGAGCGGGGCATACCGTTTCGGCTCCCCCTTGGTCTCATGCCGCTTCTATGCAGCTGCTGCTGTACCAGCACCACACATTCGTCCTTGTCCTGCCGTCTGTATCGTGGTAAACTGCCGGCATCCAGACTATGTGCAGCGCATTTCCAGACTTGTGAGCATTGCCACTCTTACTAGGAGGTGTCGGATGCGTACGCTCGCTATCGTTGAGGTCGCCGCTCTCGCCGTGCTCGCCGCCTGCCCCTGCTCTGCGACGGTCATCCACGTCCCCGCTGATCAGGGTACGATCCAGGCGGGCATCGATGCCGCCGCCGCGGGCGACACCGTGGAAGTCGCTTGCGGGACATACTACGAGTACGACATCGTCATGGAATCCGGGGTGTACCTCACGAGCGCGACTGGTCTGCCTGACTGTGTCACCATCGACGCTCAGAGCCTCGGGAACGTGCTCATTTGCGAGGGTGTTGATGCCGCTGCGAGCATCGTCGGATTCACCTTGACGAACGGCCAGGCCCGGACGGACTACCCGTACAACGGAAGGGGAGGCGGCGTCTACTGCATCGGCTCCGACCCGCGCTTTCGCCACGTGACGTTCACGAACAGCACGGCGAGCTCGAGGGGCGGCGGGATGTTCTGCCGCGAGTCCGATTCCCTTCTGGAGGATGTATCTTTCACGGGCAACGACCCTGCAGGTCTGTGGGTGTCCATGTACTGCTCCGTCGCGGTGGATTCTGCGACCTTCGCTGGGAACGCCCTCGGGGTCTACATGGACACGCACGGGGGTCCTTTCACGCACTGCGATGTCACCGGCTCGACATTCGACGCGAACACGTCGCATGGGTTCGAGACGCGCGCGCTGGCTACGTTCTCGGTGAGCAGCTCCACATTCACCGATCACGCAGCCGGGGCGTTCGTCGGCGTTGGCGCATCCGGATCCCTCACCGACTGCGAGTTCATCAACAACTCGGATACGGCGGTGTACGTCAATAACGGCGATCTGCTGCGAGTCCAGTTCACGGGGAACTCCGGCGGCTCGGATGGCGGGGGGCTCCATTGTTCTGGCGAAACGACGCTCACCGACTGCTCGTTCATCGGGAACACCGGGGCGAGCGGAGGCGGGCTGAACTGCGAGGACGAGGACGCGACGCTGACGCTCGAGCAGGTCACCTTCACGGGTAACAGCGCGTCGAGCGGCGGCGCGATGTTCACAGCTGGCGGAACCGTCGAGGTGCGCGAGTGCGAGTTCACGGGGAACCACGCAACCGCAGCGGGGGCGGTGCAGTGCAACGGACCGTTCTCCGGCACCGGTTCGGCGCTCTTCGAGGACGTGACGTTCGACGGCAACTGGGTGACCGGCACCTCCTACGACGGCGGCGCGATGCACTGCTACTACGGTCTCGACCTCACGCTCAGGGACGTCGTCTTCTCCGGGAACGCCGCCGGCACCGGAGCCGGGGGATACGGTGGAGGTCTGTACTTCTACTACTACGCGGGAACGAGCACGCTCACGCTCGAGAGGGTGGATTTCTCGGGCAACACGTGGGGGGGACGGGGAGGCGGGCTCTACACCATGGTCGGCGGCACGATGACGGACGTCGCGTTTGTGGGCAACTCCGCCGACGAAGGTGGTGGGCTCTACACCGAGAACGTCGGATTCCACGCGACGCTCGAGAACTGCACGTTCTATCAGAACACGGCCGACGACGGCGGAGGCGCCCACATCGATAAGTACGTCGACGTGACCGGCTCGACGTTCGCCGAGAACTCCGCACCCCGGGGGAGCGGAATCTACTACAACTACAGCTTCGCCTGGGGGCCGGGCGCTTCCTACGACAACACGCTCGTCGCCTTCAACGAGCAGGGCGAAGGGCTCTACCTGGAGGATACCTACAGCGGTTTGCCGACGCTGATCTGCTGCGACATCTACGGGAACGACGGCGGCGATTGGCCCGCGGCGATCTCGGGCCAGCTGGGAACGAACGGCAACATCTCCGAGGACCCACAGTTCTGCGGCGACGCGAACCCGACGGAGCCGCTCACCATCAGCACAACGTCACCGTGCGCTCCCGCCAACAGCGGGGGCTGCGGGCTCATCGGCGCGTGGCCCGTCGCGTGCCTGCCTCCTGAGAACGTCGTCTGCGATCCGAACCCGAAACAGCTCACCGCGACGGTGCCTGTGAGCACCGTCAACGTGGACTACCTGGGAGGCGGCAGCGATCTTCTCTACGGATACTCCCTCACGTTCACGTGGGACGGCACGATCGCACACACGTCGGTCGACAGCGTGGCCCAGGGAACGCTCCTCTCCGGCGCCGGGCTCACGTTCTTCGACGCTCGCAGAACCGGACTCCGAGAGATCACCGTGGACTGCACTCTCCTGGGCGCTCTCGACGGGTCGGCGGGTCCCGGCACGATGTTCACGATCAGCTTCACCGGCCTCCTGTACGGGACGAGTCCGATCGAGCTGACGATCCTCGAGGTGCGCGATCGCTACAACAACCCGCTGACGGACTTCCTTGAGGAGGACGGGGAGCTCGTGGTCGACGTCGTGGCCCCGACCGTCTCGAACGTGGCCATTGCGAACCCGACGCTCTCGCACACGAACGACTTCGTGAAGAGCGGGGACGGCATCGAGGTAACGGCCGACGTCTCCGACGACGACCCGACGTTCGGCCAGAGTAACATCACGGCTGATCTGACCGGATTCGGCGGTGGCGCCGCCGAGACCCCCGGAGACTACGTCGGTGGCACGGCAACGTGGACGCTCGGGAGTGCTGCGTGCAGTCCGTTGGACGGGACCGTCACAGTGACCGTGGACGCGACGGACGCGATCGGGAATGCGGCGACACCTGACTCGGACGACATCGAGGCGGACAACACGCTGCCGGATCCTGTCACAGGGTTCGACGTCGAGCCGGGCCACGAGCTGCTCGTGATGAGCTGGGACGACCCGTCGACCACAGACGACAACTTCTACGGCGTGCTCGTCAGATACGATGACTGGGACGACTACCCGTACTACAACGACCCGCCGCCGCTCTACCCCGCGGACGAGACGGAGGGGGAGGGGGACGCGTACAACGACACGGGTCTCGTGATGTACTGGGAGTACGACAAGACGGACCGTGACGTGTCGTACTGCAGCGCGTTCGTGTACGACTGGGCGATGAACTACGGGCCGGATGACCCTGGCGCGCAGGACCGTTCGACGAACTACTGGCTGGGCGACGTGGCCGGCCCCATGGGTCACTGGGGCTCCGAGCCCGGGTACGACTACAACGGTCTCGTGAACGACGCCGACTTCGACAAGCTGGCGGGCACGTACGCCGCCTCGAACCCGGTGATCCCGGACGCGGAGTGCGACGTGGGTCCGACCGACGATTACAGCCGCGTGGGCATCCCTGAGCCGGACGACGTCATCGGGTTCGAGGATCTGATGATCCTCGCGATGAACTATGGCGTGGTGGCGCCGCGCGTGGTTCCGTTCCTTCCCGATGAGGCGACGAAGGCGTTGTCGCTCGAGCTGGCGGAACTGGGCGCGAGCGGGGAGGGCATGATCGAGATCGCTCTCCGCCTTGAGGGGAACGCGAGCGAGGTCAAGGGCCTCTCGACGGTCGTCGGCTACGACTCCACAGAACTTGAGTTCGTGAGCGCGCGGCTGTCGGACGACATGTCGTCGCCGCTGGCGCCTGTGTTCTTCTGGCGAGGCTCGGATGACGAGCGCGTGCAGATCGACCTGGCGGTGCTGGGCACGGACGTGACGGTGGGTGGTTCGGGTGACGTGGCGGTGCTGACGTTCCAGGCTCTCTCGGAGGGGTATACGTTGGAGTTCGCGAGCGTGGACCTCCGGAATGCGGACAACGAGCAGCTGGTGGTGGAGTTCGAGGGGATCGAGTCGAAGCCCGAGGTGCCGGCCGCGTTCCGCCTGGTGGGCAACCTCCCGAACCCGTTCAACCCGGTGACGAAGATCGCGTACGACGTGCCTCGTGAGGCTGCCGTCGCGATCCGGATCTACGACGTGAGCGGCCGGCTTGTGCGGACGCTCGTGGACCAGAGGATCGAGCCCGGCCGCCACGAAGCGGTGTGGACCGGCCGGAACGAGACCGGCGAGCCTGTGGGCAGCGGCGTCTACTTCTGCACGATGGACGCGGAGGAGTTCCACGGCAGCCATAAGATGACGCTTCTGAAATAGCATCATCACATTGCTGGTTTGAAGAGGCGGACAGGGCAGAGCCCGGAGAGGGCTCCTGCTCGGTCCGCCTCTTTCTGCGGCCACTTGCGGAACCACCTGTCCGGCCGCGGTATCCTCAATCAGCCGTGCTCCACTGACGTCAAGGCCGCGTCACCGCTCAAGGAGTCGGAGGCGCAATGACGATTGCAGGCAAGCACGTCATCCTGGGTATCGCCGGTCACATCGATCACGGCAAGACCGAGCTCATCAAGGCGCTCCCCGTCGATCGCGTGTTCACGCTGGAGGGTCACGGGACGATCGTCACGGGCACGCTCTGGTCGGGGAGCATCGGCCCCGGCGACAAGGTCGAGATCTACCCCAAAGGTGAGACGGCCCGGGTCCGGGGCGTCCAGGTCCACGATCAGGCGGTCGAGGCCGGCGTGCACGCGCTCCGGATCAACCCGGGGAACATCGGGGCCCGCGAGAGGGTGGAGGCGCTCGTCGGCGCGTGCGCCGATCGCGGGATCCCCATTCGGATCGGGGTGAATTCAGGCTCGCTCGAGAAGGACATCCTGGAGCGGGACGGGCATCCGACGCCGGAGGGGATGGTCGAGAGCGCGGCGCGGCAGGTCGAGCTGGTGGAGGGCCTCGGGTTCACGTCGCTGCTGCTGTCGCTCAAGGCGTCCAATGTTGGCATGACGGTTGAGGCGAACCGCCTCATGGCCGCGCGGTGTGACATCCCGTTTCATCTCGGTGTGACCGAGGCGGGCACGGTGCTCCCCGGTGCGGTGCGATCATCCGTCGGGCTCTCGCTGCTCCTCGCCGAGGGCATCGGCGACACGATACGCGTCTCACTCGCCGGGCCGTCGGAGGAGGAGATCTGCGTCGGGCGTGAGATCCTGAAGTCGCTCGGTCTCCGCCACGGCGGCGTCACCGTGATCGCCTGCCCCACCTGTGGCCGCTGCGAGATCGACGTCCAGGCGATCGCGAAGGAGATCGAGCGGGAGACGGCTCACATCCGCACGTCGCTCGTCGTGGCCGTGATGGGGTGTGCCGTGAACGGGCCGGGGGAGGCGAGGGAGGCGGATGTGGGGGTGGCGGGGGGAGGATCCGAAACGGTCCTGTTTCGTCACGGCGAGTCGGTCGAGAGGCTGCCTGGCGGCGAAGTCATCGGCAGATTGCTGTCTGAGATCCGCTCGCATTCGGCCGGCAGCAGCTAACTACCACCCAACCTGCCCCGCTCAACCCTGAAACCCGAAGTTCGAGTGTCCTCGGCCCTCCGAGCGAGACATCCCAGGCGTAGCCGACTGATTCTCCGAGAGGTCGCAGCGTTCGAGGATGGGGCGAGTGGAGCACGGGCGAGCGGGCGCTCCCGCTGCCGTCGTGGCGTCAGCGGCAGCGTCACTTCGGCGAGAGGCTGGCTTGCCCCTGAACTAGCCACGTGGTTAGGATGACCTGGCCGCGTGGAACTGGTCCAGTCTGAGAGGTAGATTCTCCCATGGACAACCAAGAGGGGCTTCATGGGAAGGAAGCGGTAGACACCCAAGTAGATCGCGCATCATCTTCGCGAGGCCGAGATGCTCCTCAGCCAACATCGGACGGTGCCCAGGATATGCCGAGAGCTCGGCTTCGGAGAGCAGACACACTACCGATGGCGGCGGAGGTACGGCGGGTTGGATGTGAACCACGCCCGCCGTCTGAAGGAGCTGG
This sequence comes from bacterium, assembly GCA_025774245.1. Taxonomy (GTDB): domain Bacteria; phylum Joyebacterota; class Joyebacteria; order Joyebacterales; family Joyebacteraceae; genus JALGVN01. The sequence goes on along the minus strand of JALGWI010000086.1, from coordinate 554 downwards.
AGCGGCAGAACGCACACCTGAAGCGGCTGGTTGGAGAACAGGTGCTACTCCTGGCGGAGGGCTGGCGAGTGAACCGCGAACGTGTGCAGCCGATCGGCGTTCTTGTGGTGGACGCCTGTGACTCAACAGGGTCCAACTGTTGGGTGTCTACCCCAACAAGGTGGTGAATCGCGCATCATAGGATTCGCCAACGGGATATCGTCCGATTCCTGCCTCTTTTCTTCTTGACAGCATGCACGATGCGCCAGTATCCTCCCACTGGTGTCCCCATACAGAGCAACTTCACACGGAGGCGTCTCGGGTTCTGCCGAGGCGCGCGAGTATTGGTGTGCCCGATTGGCTGGCCCGCTGCCTGGTAGGTGGAAGGAGGTCATGCGACCAGACCAGGTGGTGAGGACAGTCACTGACAGGCCTGCAGGCGGGAGGTAAAGAGATGAGACCTCTGTTTTGGCTCGCGGTCGTTGGAGTGCTCTTGTTGGCGCTCTCTGCGGCCGCGGATTTCGTTGTGCCCCAGAGCGTGATCGGCGCGGGTGGGGGCACGATGACCGGCGCGA
>JALGWI010000123.1 GCA_025774245.1 bacterium | reverse complement strand
GCTCAGGTCCGGGGGCTGGACGTACTTGTAGTAGTCGCCCTCCTCGATCCAGACCTCGTAATCCTCGACCTCGCCCCAGCCGCCCGGGCCGTAGGGAGACAGGTAGGACGGCACGCCGGCCGTCGAGAAGCTGAAGCGGAACCTCGCGAACGTCTGGATTCCAGCGGTCGCGCTCGCCGGGACCGGGAAGGTCAGGGGGTTCACTCCTCCCCAGACCGGCTCGTTCGCGAATATCTGATCGCCCGGTTCGAGCCAGCTGCCGTCGCCGTCGAAGTCGACCCACGCATCCAGGAAGCCGAAGAGCACCGACACGGTCACGTCGACCGTCGCTGGCTGGCCCGGTGTGAGCGGGGACGTGAAGACGACACCGTCCTCGTCGTCGTTCCCGTCGTTGTCGTCACCGAGCGCGAGCGGGTCCGGCTGACCGTCGGGGTCGGCGTCGACGCCGGCTCCCATGTACATCACGGAATGGACTCCGTGATTGGCGCCGTTGCTCCACGACATCGTCGGATAGGGCGCATCGGGCGCGTCACCCCAGTCAAGGTCGTACCACTCCTCGCCGTTGATCACGAACGCAAGGTCGATCGACTCGGGGTAGTACGGGTGTCCGTCCGGGTAGTGGAGCTCCTCCCAGCTGCCATTGTACGGTTCGGCTCCCTCTGCCCACACGGCATCGTCGTTCCAGTGGTCGACTGAGGTCTTCCACCCGAAGTACGTGCCCCCGACGAGGGGCTGCGCCTGGACGTCGAGCCAGTAGATGACCGGCTCCTCGGGGGTCCCGAGCTGATAGAACGCGCTGTAGGGATCGATGGTGAAGTTGTACTGCCAGCAGGTGTAGTCCGCGGGGAACTCGTAACCGGAGGGCGGCTCAAGCCATCCCTCGTCGCCCCACCCCCACTCCTGTGCTGTGAACTCGCCGATCACGAACTGGCGGTGCCACAGGACCTCGCCCGGCATGCTGTAGCCTGTCGGGCTCTCGTCCGCCGGTATGTCCGCGTGGATGCTGAGGGTGAAGAGCACGAGATCTGGCATGCCCGCAGGCAGCATGTCCTGGTACCAGGAACCCCAGATGTGGATGTCGGTGAGTGGACCGGGCTCTGTGCATTCGAAGTCGTCAGCAAGAAGGTAGGGAGTAGTAGCACTGACGTCGATTCCCGTCGTTTCAAGATCGGGCATCTGCACCCATTTGCTCGGGTTGCCCGGCTGCCAGTCCGCGGCGGCCGGGACAGCCAGCGTCAGAACGAGGATGCCCACGATCGCAGTCAATCTCTCCTTCATCTGCCTCGCCTCCCTTTGTGCTCCGAGCGACGCGGGCTCTGCCACCCGCGCCACCGATTGGATCCTTCGCAGCGGACGCTCCGTCACATTGACGTCGTAGTTTGTCCGAGGCGCGATGTGAGTGATGACCGGTCACGCCATGTCGGCAGTATATCACGGAGCGCGCACAATTACAACGGAAAGCGGTATATCGCGAGATGCTCCCATTATGACTGACGGCTCACTCACACACGGAGGTTGGACTGCCTGACCCCAGCCGCGAGCCGGAGCGCCTCGGCTGTCAACATCGGCTCCTCGAGCCGTGCTCCGTACTTGCTGTCGTGCTCTCACACACGGTTCTCGCAGGGGCGCCGCATGAGAAGCGACCCCGCCTGGTCCCTGACCTTCCACAGGTCCCCCCTCGACAGGAGGACCTCGGGCTCCCGCAGCAGACCCACGATCTGCTCCGGTATGTAGCGCTTCCTCCCCAACGAACACCCCCTGCTTGATCCGATCCGAGTCCAACTCTCGACGTGGGTCAGCTCCTGGGGGTCAGGCCACCTCCGATGCAGGGTGCCATCCTCCGCGCGAGTCCTTGCCCTTAGGGATGTCCTCGTATTTGGCGTGACTGTAGGCCAGTCATATGGTAGAATGACTGTGGAGTTCTTGGCCCTCCTCGTCGGCCGGGGCTGCACCGCGTCCGTGCTGGTGCACCCGCCCCGTGGGACGTCTCCCGGAGGAACAGAGCGTTCACACGAGCTGGGATGCGGGAGGGCGGCGATGAGACGTCCGGCGCTGCTCCCGAGAGGAACTCGGCGAGCGGGCAGAGCTGAAGGGGGTGATCACTGTCGCAGACTGCCATGACTCAGTTCACTGACTGCGCCGCCCTCGCAGCGCTCAGGTGATGCCTGCAATGGCGGCACCCGATGTCCCCCGCCATTCGGCGACCGGGAGGCCGCCGCAACAGGAGGAAGACACCGTGAAGCGAGACCGTGCACCGACCTCGCGCACCTGGCGGGTGAAGCCCGACCTCCAATGCCTCCAGCTTCTGCTCGTCGTGGTGCTCTTCATCGGAGGAACCGCCATCGGGACGAATGCTGACGTGATCCAGATCAACCCGACCGACGATTCGCACGTCGAGAGCTCCATGCCCACAACGAACTACGGGTCCTTGGGGGGCATGTATGTCGGAGACGCGCAGCCAGGTGGTCCGAACAGCATCGCTCGATCCTACCTCAAGTTCGATCTCTCATCGATTCCCGCAGGGGCAGCGATCGATACCGCGACGCTCTACATCTACAACACCGTGATCTACTACCCGGCAGTCAGCGTCGGGGCACACTTCCTCTCGACCGACGGT
>JALGWI010000085.1 GCA_025774245.1 bacterium | reverse complement strand
CGCGCACGAACCGGGTATCCTCGAGTTGCTGACCTGACCCTGAACCTCACGAGATCCCGCACCATCCGGAGGCTCCCATGCGCCCGAGAGCCATCGTCCTGGTCCTCGCCGTCGTCGTGCTGTGCGCGTCGGCCGCGTTCGGCTACACGCCGCCCACCGGACCGCAGCAGAGCACGACGGGGCCGGTTCCTCCGCCAGGCGTCGCTCCGAAGCTCCGGCTTCCGCCTCCTCCGGGCGTGAGGGAGACGGTCATCTCCGGGGTCCCCGGGTACGAGTGGCGTCACGGCTGCGCGCCGACGGCGGTCGGCATGACCCTCGGCTACTACGACGGGCAGGGCTACGACGACCTCATCCCAGGCAGCGCGGCCACGCAGACCGAGGAGGTCAACCAGGCGATCGCCTCCGAGAGGACCGAGACGGACCCCGGGCACTACGAGGACTACAGCGAGCCCATCGACGACTGGGAGACCGGCGTTCTGCCCGACCGATCTGAGCCGCGGACGACTGCCTCGCAGACTTCATGAATACATCCCGGAGTTCGTGGGGGAGCCTGTACGGGTGGAGTTACACGACGCACATCGGGACGTCGTTCGTCTCATACGTCCAGATGCGGAACCCCGACTACCGACCGAGCTACGCCGAGCACGAGATCTTCGCCGGAGAGCTGACGTGGGAGGTGCTCACGACCGAGATCGATGGCGGCCGACCGATGTGCTTCCTCGTGGATTGCTCGGGGGACGGAGCCACCGACCACTTCGTGACGGTCGTCGGCTATCGCGAGACTCCGACCCAGCAGTACGGTTGCCTCGACACGTGGTGGCCGGCCGACATCATCCGGTGGTGCGACTTCGTGCCGATGGCCGCGGGACAGCAGTGGGGCATATACACCGGGGTATCGTTCCGGCCGCACACGATCATCACCGTCGACGTCGGCGGCGGAGGCGAGCACACGACGATCCAGCCGGCGCTCGACGCCGCGCCCGACGGCGCCATCGTCCGCGTGGCGGCCGGCACCTACACGGGCGACGAGAACCGCGATCTCGACTTCGGAGGGAAGGACCTCGTGCTCGAGTCGGAGGCGGGGCTGGAGGCGACGATCATCGACTGCGAGGGGCTCGGCCGCGGCTTCCACTTCCACGGGCAGGAGTCGCCCGAGGCCGTGGTCGACGGCTTCACGATCCGAAACGGAGCATCCGCGGCCGGCGGCGGCGTGCGGTGCTTCTTCAACTCCTCGCCGACGCTCAAGAACCTCGTGATCGAGGACTGCGCCGCGACGGGGAACGGCGGCGGGCTGGTCTGTGCGGGAGGGGCCTCGCCCGTCCTGGAATCCGTTACCATCGCTGGCTGCGCCGCAGGCGCCGACGGAGGCGCCATCTTCTGCGGCTCGACCGTTCCCCGGCTCACGAACGTCACGATCTACGGGTGCTCGGCCGGAGGGAACGGCGGGGGCGTCGCCTCGGCGAACGGCGCGTCGCCATCCATCGAGAACACGATCGTGGCGTTCTCGACGGGTGGGGAAGGCATCTACTGCGCCGACGGGGCGGAGGCGATCGTCACGCACTCGTGCGTCTACGGAAACGCGGGTGGCGACTCGCTGTGCGGAACGCGGTACGAGAACCTCTTCCAGGATCCGCACTTCTGCGGCGCGCCGGAGGGGGACTTCACGCTCCGGTTCGACTCGCCGTGTCTCCCCGGGAACAACGAGTGGGACGAACTCGTCGGGGCCCTCGGCGAGGGCGAGTGCGGGACCGGCGTCGGGGACGAGGAGCTCGCGTCGGCCGTCCTTCTGCACCCGGCGAGCCCGAACCCGTTCGTCGGGAGCACGAGTCTCGCGTTCGACGTCCCGACCGGCGGACGCGCGAGGCTCGCGGTCTTCGACATCAGCGGGAGGCTCGTGCGAACGCTCGTCGACGGGGTCATGGGCCCCGGTCGGCACCCCGCGAACTGGGACGGGAAGGACGAGCAGGGCCGAGCGGTGGCCTCGGGCGTCTACTTCGCCCGCCTCGAGGTCGGGGGAGAGGAGAGCGGGCGGAAGGTCTTGCTCATGCGGTGAGAGCGGCGGCGCCGCGAGGCCCGCGACACGGACGAACGAGAAGAGGCCGGCCCGAGGGCCGGCCTCTCTCTTCCGATGGGATCCGGTGGGAGCCTACTCCGCCGTCTGCTCGTCGTGCCCGGCGTCGACCGACATCGACGTGGGCTTCCCGAACGCCTCCGGGTGGAGATAGGTCCCGGCCTCGTCGGCCGGTTTCGGCTCCTCCACGGGGATGCGGTTCTGCTCGGCGTACGCGTCCTGCCGGATGCCCGTGACCATCCAGGAGACCTCCATGCCGGGCTCCCCGCCGGCGATCCTGAAGTGGTTGTCGGAGATCTTCTGAGCGATGTAGACGGGCGCGAAACCACCGATGCATGTGAGCTGGTAGCGGAAGTCCCGGTTCAGGGCCTCGCACCACTCGGGCAGCTCGACCCAGGCCTCGCCGCTCCCGTCGAGCATCACGACGCCATCGTAGACGTTCTTCATGTCCGGGCTCTCGACGAACGAGTGGTAGAGGTACTTGCCCTCGGGGTCGAGCGGGTGGTCGATCTTGAACGACCCGGCGCCTTTGGACAGCGTCCCCGTCACGTGAGCGTCGCCGTTGAAGTAGCCCGCCCAGTTCGTTCCCACGCCCGTCGCGCGTGCGTAGATCCCGTACTTCGTGCCCCCGTTTCCTCCCGCGGTGGCGGCGACCGCGTACTTGGTCTCCGTACCGTCCGAGGTCGTTGCGAAGTACGCGGCGCGCGTACCGTTGGTGGGCGAGAAGCTCGTGGTGCCGTTGAAGTTCACCGCGTGGAGCGCGGGATCCCAGTGATTCTCGTTGGAGTACTCGACGTAGACGCCACCATCGCGGACCTCGAGCATGTGGTTCGGGGTCGTGGTTCCGATGCCGACGCCGCCACTGCTGGCTAGGGTCATCCGTGTGTTGCCCTCGGTCCTGAAGGAGAAGTCGCCTCCCGGCTCCCAGTTCCCGAGCAGGGCGTCCCCCGTGGCGCCGATGGAGAGAAGCACGCCGTCCCCCGATTGGGCCCCCGTCTCGTCGCACGTCAGCTGCAGATCGGACCAGAAGCCACCTACCGGCTGGTGAACGTGCATTCTCGCCTTCGGAGCCGTGGTCCCGATGCCGACGGCCCCATTGTGGTATACGGTGAGCCCCGCGCTCACATAGGAGCCGACGTAGATGTTGCCGAGGTCCTCCTGGTTCCAGATGTAGCCGTGGCCCTCTGGATTGACGCCCACTATCAGGCCGTCGGTCCCCAGAGTCCCCGTGGCTGCGTTGGTCGTCTGCAGGTAGGCGGCGCTGCCCGCCGCAGGTTCGTGGACGTGCAGCCTCTCGTTCGGCGTGGTCGTCCCGACCCCGAGGTCCCCGTCGAAGTAGCCGTGGCCGTCGAAGTACCCCGCCCAGCTCGTGCTCTGGTCGTCCGGAGCGCTTCCGTAGACGCCGTAGAGGTTGCCGACGCCCAAGGCCGCGATGCCGCTCACACCGTAGAGATCGCCGTCATCCCCGGTCGCAATGCCGGTCACGCCGTGCTTCGTCTCCGGCCCGGCGGAGCTAACGGCGCCCCAGATGGCGTGTGTCCCGGTGGCGGGGGTCACGGCGCCTCCACCGGTGTAGTTCATGACCAACACCGAAGGCGACTGGTCGTCCGTGTGGCTCCAATCGCTGAAGATCATGCCCCCATTGACCCTCAACTTGGCTTCCGGCCAGGGAGTGACCGGCGTCCCAACGGCTACAACACCAGGCACACCCGCCTCCATGTCGTCACCGTCGACGACCCAGTCGCCGTCGTCGCCGTCCGGAGCGGCCTGCCACACTCCTTCGCCGGCGCCGTCGGAGGTGAGGACGTAGCCATCGGAGGCCCCGGTCGGCATCTCGAACCCCTCGACGCGGGCCGTCCCCGCGACATCGAGGAGCGCGAGCGGACTCGTGGTGCCGATCCCGACTTCACCGGTGGCCATCACTGCGAGCCGCGTGGTCTCCTCCGTTCCTATGTAGACGCCCTTGTCGGTCTCAAGGTTCCGCAGGTAAGTGGAGCCGTCGTTGCCGAGACCGAAGATCGTGCCGTCGCCAGCCGTAGGCCCGGTCGCGTCGTTCGTCATCTGCAGATAGGATCGCTCGCCCGCAAGGGGCTGGTGAATGTGGAACCTCTCGTGCGGCACCGTCGTCCCTACGCCGACGTTCCCGGGAACGGTGGTGTACATGTCGTCGCCGTCGATGGTCCAGTCGCCGTCGTCGCCGCCGCCAGCCGTTGCCTCGAACGTGATCGTGTTGCCCGTGTCGTCCGGCGTGATCGTGATGTTCGGTCCGGCCACGAGGTCGATGTCGCCTCCGTCGTTGACGACGCCGTCGATGCTGCTCACGATGTCCGGAACTACCATGTCTACGGTGACGGCGTCAGCCTGCCCCTCGTTCACGAACCGGGCGTCGTGGACGCTGCCGTCAATGTACCCGGGCAGGAGCGCCACCGCGTCAACGTCGATCGCGAGGCCGGCACCGACGTTGACCTCGAGGTTGTTGTACGCGTCCTCGCCGAGCCCGAGGCCGGCAATGTCGGTGACGTCGACACTCACCTCGTCCGGCGTCACGTTGATCCCGTCCCCCGCGCCGACGTTGAGGTAGGCGTCACCGGATTCGGCACCGCCGGTGAGTCCGTTCTCTGCGTACACGGCCGTGATGTCGCCACCGCCGGCGGGCTGCCACGTACCGACGCCGTCCGGGTCGGACGTGAGGACATACCCGGGAATGGCGCCCGACGGTAGCTTGAGGCCGGTCGCCTGAATCGTGCCCTCGACGTCGAGTCTCTCTTCGGGGCCCGCGGTCCCGATGCCGACGTTCCCCAACAGGCGGTACACGTTCCCGCCGCTCTGCTCCCAGTCGCCGTCGTCGCCACCGCCGCCGGTCGATTCGATCGTGATGGTGTTGGCGACGTCGTCGGGGGTGATCGTGATGTTGGGGCCGGCGACGAGGTCGACGTCACCCTCGTCGTTCGTGACGCCCGCAATGCTGCTCACGACGTCGGGCTCGACACGGAGCGCGTTCAGTGCGTAGGGGGCCGAGCTCAGGGGTGTGCGGGGCGCGAGCTCCGGCTCGGGCTCGACCGCCACGCCGAGCCAGTACGGCACGTCGAACGGCAGCGCGAGCGGAGTGACGGTGCCGAGGATGGCGTCGAAGATCCCGCCAGCCACGGACAGCGTCTGCGTCTCGGTCCAGAGAACAGCGCCGCCTGTGTCGACGTCGTAGATGCTGAACGTGATGTTGTAGTCGTCGTCCGGGACGACGGCGCCGCTGCCGTCCTGGAGCACTCCCTGGTAGCTCAACATCTCGGGGGGAGTCCCGGTGGCAACGAGGAAGCTCGTCACCAGGACGAGGATCGCGCACGGAACGAGGGCGAGTCTCATCGTACTGCCTCCATTTGTCCACGGCGCCCGGGGACGGGGATTCGTCCGCGGGCAGCCAGTTGCGTGACCGGGGGGACGCGAACGGGTGCGGGATTCCTCCTGCGCCGCTCCGTTCGGGTCTCCGGCGGCTTCAGTTGTTGCGAGTACGCCACTGTAGCACGTCGGTGGGGCGAATGCAATATGATAGATGTCGACACAGCAAACTAGTGCCACGGTCTTTCATTGGCTCTCTGCATCCGACAGACATTGGAGACTGGTTCAGCGGCGCTTCGGTGTTCGGGGCCGGGATGTTCCATGGTTAGGGGAGATGTGGAAGGCAGGGCAGAGAAACAGTATATTGACTTTCAGTCACCGAAGTGGTACAATCCCTCACGTCGAATCCGGGGGCCGGACGCGCGAGCGGGCCGGCGATGGGCTTCCGAGGACAGCGTGGAGCGGCAGAGAGGCGCCGCGCGACCGACGAGAGGAGGGAGCGATGAGACTGGGGACGATCGTGTGTGTCGTTCTGCTCGGAGCTGCGCAGCTCTGCGTGGCGGACATCGCGGAGACGATGAGCTACCAGGGCGTTCTGAACGAGGCCTCGACCGGATCTCCGGTGGAGGATGGGACGTACGTCTTCACCTTCAGGATCTACGACGCTCTGACGGGCGGGACCCTCGAATGGGTGGGGTCCGACACGCTGTTCGTCGAGAGCGGCATCTTCAACGCGATCCTTGGAGAGAACGAGCCTCTCGATCTCCCGTTCGACGAGCCGTACTGGCTCTCTACGGAGGTCGACGAGGAGGGCGAACTCGAGCCTCGCGTTGAGTTGGCGAGCGCGCCGTACGCCTTCCGCGCGAAGTACGCGGACGTGGCCGACGACGGCGACTGGGTCGTCGACGGCGACAACATCTACCGGCTCGACGGACGCGTCGGGCTGGGAACGCAGGACCCCGAGCTTCTCCTCACGCTCGAGAAGGCCACCGACACGAGCTTCGCGCCTCGCCTCCGGCTGAAGGCCAACGCGAATCAGCTGTACGGCACCGCGCAGATCCAGCTGGTGAAGAGCCGGGGGACGGTCGTCGGATCCGAGGTGACCACACAGGACGGCGACCAGCTGGGTCTCATCGACGGCTACGGGTACGACAGCGCCAATGGAATCAGCAAGGCCTGCCGGATCGCGTTCATGCAGGACGGCGATGCCGGCGCCTACGTGCCGGGCCAGATCCGACTCGCGACCTCAGACGGCACGGCGGTCTCGGAGTCGCGCGTGACGATCGTCAGCAACGGCAACGTCGGCATCGGGACAGAGGATCCTGCGGCGAAGCTCCACATCGCCGGCGTCCCGGGTTCGGACGGCATCCTGTTCCCCGATGGGACGCTTCAGGTGAGCGCCGGGGGTGACATCGACGGCGTGGTGGCCGGCGACGGTCTCTCCGGAGGGGGCACGTCCGGGAGCGTAACGCTCGATGTCACGACCGGCACCGGCGTCGAGATCAGCAGCGACGCCGTCGCCCTCACGTCCGAGTACAGCACGGGGAGCGCCCACGATGACCGTTTCGTGAACGAGGGGCAGGCGAACTCGGTCGCGACGGGGATGATCCAGAACAGCGCGGTGACCACGGCCAAGGTGGCGGACGACGCGGTGACCGGCGGCAAGCTGGCTCACGACATCGACGCGTCGGGTATCGGCTTCAACTCCGACACGACCGACGGCAACCACGTCGTCAGTTTCGACGTCTCGACCGGGACGACGACGTACATCGTCAACAACTACTGGCTCCAGATCAACACGACGGGTACGGTCGGTCAGGTGAGGATCCGGAATCCCGGCTACTCGAGCTTCCTACGCTACTGGTACTGGAGAAACCCGGGCACGCCCGTCGAGGGCTTCCTGCAGTCGGGGCAGCAGATCCTGATCAGCGGGATGACGTCCGGGAGCATCGACATACGGGTGGGAACGTCGAGCTACTCCGGCGATCGCCGGCAGGCGACGCTCATGGGTATCTACAACCCGACGGGCACCGCGCTCATGGGGCACGTGATCTACTTGGAGTAGCGGGAGAGGCGGGGAGATCGGCGGACGTCCTGGGGCAGCGAACGCCCCGGGTCAGCGCCCGAGCGTCCTGAGGATCAGGCTGCAGCAGGTCACGCCGCCCTCGGCCTTGGCAAGCTCCGAGACGTCGACCGGGGTGACCCGGATGTGGCGGGCGAGGAGCCTCTCGAGGGTGCGCGGGTAGGCTTTCGGGAAGACGACGTCCCCGCCGACGCGGAGCGCGTTCGCGGCCAGGGGCTCCGACGGATCGACGTGGACGAAGTTCATGTCCCGGAAGGCCGTCGCGTCCACGAAGTCCGGATTCACGAGAACGAGGCACGCCGACACGAGCGTGGCCGCCGACTTGAGATGGAGGCAGTTCCTCAAGGGAACTGCCTCTACCATGTAGCCGCGGGGCATCAGGTGCGCCCGGAGCTGCCGGGCGCCGGCCTCGTTGGTGCGCCCCGAGAGCCCCACGTACACCCTCGCCCCGACGGTCAGGACGTCCCCACCATCGAGTCTCCCTGGCTCCTCGATCGAGACGAGTTCGCGATGAGGCGCGAGCGCGTTCGCGACGGACGCGGTCTCCGCCCTGCGGGACTCAGCTCCGGGCCGGGCGATGACCGCGAGGTTCCCGAGCACGACGGCGGTGTCCTCGACGAAGACTGAGTCGGGGAGGTCGGGTTCGGCGGGGAGGCTCACGACGTTGCAGCCGAGGCTCGTGAGGGCCTTCTCGTACCCGGCGTGCTGCTCGGCGGCGAGGTCGACGTCGATCGGCTCGCGAGCGAGGTGGGAGAGCTCGCAGTCGCCGAGCGATGGGCCGATCTTCCGTGTGATCGCAGTGAGCACGGCTCCCGCTTCCGTGATGGTGCGGTGCCGATCGCGTGACCCGATCAGCGGAGCTTGACGAGCTTCCCGTTCGAGCTCCGACCCGCCGCCTCGAACCGGTAGAGGTAGACGCCGGAGGGGAGCGAGCGCCCGCTCCCGTCGCGTCCGTCCCACTCGAGCCGGTGGTCCCCGCGGCCGAAGCGGTCGTCGGCGATCCTCGCAACGAGCCGGCCTCGGACGTCGTAGACGGCGAGGAGCACGTCTGCGTCCACCCCGAGGCTCAGGTTGAAGGACGTCCCCCGGGCGAACGGGTTGCGGGCAGGTCCCCCGAAGCTCACGAGCGCGACGTCCTCCGGTACCGACGACGGGTCGCCCACCTGGATCGTGACCGTCACCGTGTCGTTCGCCGGGTCCTCGTCTCCCGCGAGTTCCGTCCACGCGGTGAGCGTGTAGAAGCCGTCGGTCGGCGGAATCCACGCCGTCCCGTAGGTGTAGGTTTCGAGCGCGGCGAACGGCAGGTCCACATCCGTCCAGATGGTGTCACCCGCGTCGCTCACGAGGTGGACCTCGGCGTCGGCCTCGTCGGCGAGGCCGTAGTTCGTCGCGACGACCGCCACGGGTACCGGCACGCCGACCTCGAACACCTGCCCGTCCTCGAGACCAGCGAAGCGAAGCACCCCGACGTCGTGGTCCGGGGGCTCACCCATCAGGCGGTCGACGCCGAACTTCACGAGGTAACAGGTCACCCACGACATGTCCTCGGTGGCGGGATCGATGGTCTCGGCCGTGATGCCGCCGTCGTCGTCGGTGTCGAGCGAGAGCAGGTTGTCGGCGACGTACTTCCCGTTCAGCCAGTAGTCGGGATCGCCGGTCACGTCCCAGACGGCGAAGTGCGCGTTGCAGTAGGCGACGTTCCACGCGCTGTCCCAGTCGTAGCCAGGGACGTCGTACCAGTCCGACCAGACGTCCATGTACCCGCCGTTCGCGGCGAGCCACGCTTGGCCCTGCGCCGGATCGTCCCGGAAGACCGAGTTGCAGACGCCCCACATCGCCGTTCCGCTGCTCATCGCCCAGTACTCGTAGGCGAGGTACGCGGGCGGAAATGTGTTGATCCAGCTCAGGACGTCCTCACCCTGCGTGATGGCCGCGTCCATGAGCGTCGCGTCGCCGATGGCTTCGGCGTAGAGGTAGAGGTTGCCGACGGCCCAGCCCTTGCAGAAGGCGTTCAGCCGGCGCGTGTACGCGTCGCCCGAGTAGAGGTTGAGCGGACGCGTATCGATGTAGCTCGCGCAGGTCTGCGCGTAGGCGTCGAAGGAGTCGTCTCCGGTGGCGGCCTTGTACTGGAGCACCGCCGTGAGTCCCCAGGCGCAGTTGTGCACGCGGTAGTAGTTATCGCCG
>JALGWI010000030.1 GCA_025774245.1 bacterium | reverse complement strand
AGTGGTCGATGTCCAGCATCAGCACGCTCAGCGGGACGCCGTGCCGCACCGAGCGCGAGAACTCCTCGTTCAGGCGCCTCAGGCCGAACCGGCGGTTCAGGAGCCTCGTCAGGTCGTCGACCGCCGCGAGATCCCTGAGCTTCCGGTGGAGGATCGCGGTGTGCAGATACGGGGCGGCCTGTGTCCGGATCGCGTCGAGCAGGAGACGCTGCTCATCCGAGAGCGAGTCGAGGCTCGACGCCACCGTCGCGAGTCCGACGGGGCGCTGCTCGGCCATGAGCGGCACCATCAGGATCGACTCAGGCCGGAATGCCCCGAGCGGCGTCGAGAGTTGCATCCACTCGAAGCCGTCACGCGACGGCGAGACGGAGAGCACCTCGCCCGTTGTGAGCGCGCGGTGAGCCAGCCCCTGCGAGGCGTCGATCCGCTCCGGCAGCTCCTGCGTGCTGTCGACGCCGAAGCTGTCCAGGAGCTCGAGCTTCTTCCCGGTGTCGCCGTAGAGCACCGCGGCTTTCGCCTCGCAGATCTCCGAGAGGGCCTCGATGATGTCGCGCGAGACGACGTCGATCTCGAGACTCGTGGAGAGCTCGGCCAGGAGCTTCCGAGCGGTGCTCTCCACCGTGATTCTGCGGCCGATCGCTTCGGTCATGTTGTTGAACGAGACGGCAAGGTCGCCAATGAGATCGTTGCTGGTGACGTCAAGCTTGCAGTCGCTTCCGCACGCGCCCTCGCCGTCGCTCGCGACCTCCACGGCCTCGTTGATCTGCTTCATCCCCCGCACGATCCGGGAGATCTGCCGGGAGACCACCACCTTGAACAGGATGAAGTTCGCGCCACCGAGAACGAGTCCGGCCGTCACGCAGATGGCGAAGAAGCCGAAGGTCAGGGCCTCGCTCGTCTGGAGTGCCACGGCCGCGAATGGCGGGAACGTCACACCCATGATCGTCCCGAAGGCGAGCATGGTGAAGAGGAGCTCCCTGAAGACGCTCCGGCGGGGTCCTCGGCAGACCCCCCCCACGATATCCGTACGGGAATCCATTGCACCCTCCTCGAATGGCAGTCGGATGCGAACGAGACCGCAAGATTCATGCCACGGGAGGTGAAATGAGCAACTCGCGAGCCCTCCCGAGCGCCCGTCCGACGGCCCCGCCGACCCCCGCCATCCGGAACCTCCCGCCCTGTCGCACGGCGGCTCAGTTCCCTCTGGAACGCCCCGCACGCAGGCGCTATCATGGACGGTCGGCCCCGCCGGGGTTCCCCGCCCGTGGGAGCCCCGGGAAGGGGCATGGGCCTCTGAGGCCCCACTATGAACGGCCGCTCACCGGAGCTCCCGGATGAGAATCGCCCTCGCCCAGCTCAATCCGACCGTCGGAGACTTCGACCGGAACCTCGGGAAGATCGAGGAGACGCTCGTTTCCGTCCGCGACGAGCGCCCCGACCTGGTCGCCTTCCCGGAGATGTTCCTCTCCGGCTACCCGCCGCAGGACCTGCTCGAGCGGGAGTGGTTCATCGACAGGATCGAGCAGGCGCTGGCCGCGACCGCCGACATCTCACAGAAGAACCCCGAGGTCGGCATCCTCGTCGGCACGGTGCTCAGGAGAAGTCCCGCCGTCGGAAAGGGGCTCTGGAACTCCGCCGTGCTCCTCAAGGCGGGCGAGATCCTCGCGGCCCATCACAAGGTGCTCCTTCCTACCTACGACGTCTTCGACGAGGCGCGCTACTTCGACGCCGCACCGGAGACGACCGTCGTCCCGTTCGAAGGCCACGTGCTCGGGCTCTCGATCTGCGAGGACGCCTGGAACGATCCCTCGCTCTGGTCCCGCTGCGTCTACGAGACCGACCCGATCGAATCGCAGGCCGAGCAGGGCGCGACGGTCCTCATCAACATCTCGGCCTCCCCGTACTACGTCGGGAAGGACGAGATCCGCTACCGCCTCTTCGCCGGCCACGCCGCGCGGCACGGCGTTCCGTTCGTCGCGGTCAACCAGGTCGGCGGGAACGACGAGCTCATCTTCGATGGACGGAGCCTCTGCGTCGCGCCGACGGGTGAGCTTCTCGCGTATCTCCCGGCGTTCGAGGAGGGCGTCGGAATCGTCGACCTCGACGACGCCGGGAAGCGGCCCGGGTTCATCGCCGACGATCCGGTCGCGTCGGTCCACGACGCGCTCGTCATGGGGCTTCGGGACTACGTCCGGAAGTGCGGTTTCGAGAAGGTGGTGCTCGGGCTCTCCGGAGGAATCGACTCCGCCGTCGTGTGCGCCCTCGCCGCGCGCGCACTCGGGCCTGAGAACGTCTTCGGCGTGACGATGCCGTCGCCGTACTCTTCGCCGGGAAGCATCGAGGACTCCCGCCTGCTCGCAGAGAAGCTTGGAGTCCGGTTCGAGATCGTGCCGATCTCGGAGGTCTACGAATCCTACCTGAACACGCTGACGCCGCACCTCGAGGGAAGCGGGATCGGCATCACGGAGGAGAACATCCAGGCCCGGATCCGCGGCAACATCCTCATGGCGATCTCGAACGAGTACGGGCACCTGCTCCTCTCGACCGGCAACAAGAGCGAGATCGCGGTCGGCTACTGCACGCTCTACGGGGACATGAGCGGCGGACTCGGGGTGATCTCCGACGTGCCGAAGACGATGGTCTACGAGGTCGCCCGCTACATCAACCTGGGCGACGAGGTCATACCGCAGGCGATCATCGACAAGCCGCCGTCTGCGGAGCTCAAGCCCAACCAGAAGGACCAGGACTCGCTTCCGCCCTACGAGACCCTCGACAGGATCCTCGACCTCTACGTCGACGACGGCCTCGCAGCCTCGGCGATCATCGAGGACGGCCTCCCCGAAGAGGTCGTGAGGTGGGTCATCCGGGCGGTCGACGGAAACGAGTACAAGAGGCGGCAGGCGGCCCCGGGACTCAAGGTGACGAGCAAGGCGTTCGGCAGGGGAAGGCGCATGCCGATCGCCGCGCGATACCAGTCCTGACGCATGGGCCTCGAGGAGGCCTCGTGGGCAGGGAGCTTGGGGGAGCCCGACGGACCCCGAACGGATCGAGCCAACGCCGAACGAACGGAGAGAGAGCCCGTGAGAGACATCAGATACGAGAAGCTCGCCGAAGTGCTTGTCCACTACTGCCTCGACATGCAGAAGAACGATCTGTTCCGCATCAACGGCGCGGCCGTAGCCGAGCCCCTGATCGCGGCCGTCTACGGCGAGGCGCTCCGCGCCGGCGCCCACCCGTTCGTGCGCGTCGCCTCCCCCACCGTGGCGGAGATCTTCTTCAAGACCGCCAGGAAGCACCAGCTCACGCACGTGAGCGAGATCGAGGAGTTCGCCGTCGAGAAGGTCGACAAAGTGCTGTCGATTCGCGGCAACGACAACACCAAGTTCATGGCCAACGTCGATCCCGAGAAGCAGATGTACGCGAACAAGGCGCAGAAGGGGCTCTTCGCGCGGTTCATGGACCGCGCCGCCGCGGGCGAGCTCATGTGGTCCCTGACCCAGTTCCCCTGCAACTCGGCCGCCCAGGACGCCGAGATGTCGCTCGAGGAATACGAGGACTTCGTCCTTCGGGCCTGCCTCGTGCACAAGGCGGACCCGGTCGCGGCGTGGCGCGGCATCCACCGGAAGCAGGCGAAGCTCGTGAACCACATGAACAGGCGCAAGACGCTCCGGATCGTGTCGGAGGGAACCGACCTCACGATGAAGATCGGGGGACGGAAGTGGATCAACAGCGACGGCAAGAAGAACATGCCGTCGGGCGAGATCTTCACGAGCCCCATCGAGGACTCCGTGGAAGGGACGATCTCGTTCTCGTTCCCGGCCTGCTACCGGGGGCGCGAGGTCCACGGCGTCAAGCTGACGTTCAAGAAGGGGAAGGTCGTCAAGGCGAGCGCCGGCAAGGGCAAGGAGTTCCTCGACGCGAGCCTCGACGCCGACGAGGGAGCCAGGTTCGTCGGGGAGATGGCGGTCGGCACGAACTACGCGATCCAGAAGTTCACGAAGAACACACTCTTCGACGAGAAGATCGGCGGCACGATCCACCTGGCCCTGGGCGCCTCCTACCCGGACACGGGAGGTCGGAACAAGTCGAGTATCCACTGGGACATGGTCAACGACATGCGGGACGGCGGGACCATGTACGCCGACGGGAAGGTCATCTACAAGGACGGGCAGTTCACGCTCAAGTAACGATCGCGCACCGGCGCTCGGTGCCGCCACACGCCGGCGGCATCGACCGCGTGCCCGACGCGAAGGCGAACACCTAGGAGGCACGTCGTGAAGGATCCGAGATACGCGAAGCTGGCAAAGGTCCTGGTCAACTACTCGGTCGGTGTCGAGAAGGGACACCTGGTCGCGATCAACGGCAGTCCGATGGCGGAGCCGCTGATCGCGGAGGTCTATCGTGAGTGCCTCAACGTGGGGGCTTATCCGTTCACCAGGATTCACTTCCCGAGCCTCACGGAGATCTTCTACAAGACCGGCAAGACCCACCAGCTGAAGTACATCAACCCGGTCTCCGAGTTCGAGGTCGAGAAGATCGACAGGGTAATCTCGATTTGGGCCGACGAGAACACGAAGTCTCTGGCGAACGTCGACTCAAAGAAGCAGGCGACGAGGAGCGCCTCGACGCAGAAGCTCTTCAAGCGGTTCATGGAGCGCGAGGCCGCAGGGGAGCTCCTCTGGGCGGGGACCCAGTTCCCCACGAACGCCGCTGCCCAGGACGCCGAGATGTCGCTCGACGAGTACGAGGAGTTCGTCCTCACGGCCTGCCTCCTGCACAAGGCCGACCCGATCGCGGCCTGGAAGGGCGTTCACAGGAAGCAGGCCAAGATCTGCCGGCTCCTCAACAAGGCGAAGAAGGTGCGGTTCGTCACCAAGGGAACCGACATCTCGATGAGCGTAGCCGGCAGGGAGTGGATCAACTGCGACGGCAAGGCGAACATGCCCGACGGGGAGATCTTCACCGGCCCGGTCGAGGACTCGGTCGAGGGGAAGATCGCATTCTCCTACCCGGCGTACTACATGGGCAAGGAGGCCCAGGGCGTGACGCTCACGTTCAAGAAGGGCAAGGTCACCAAGGCCACCGCGACGAAGGGCGAGGAGTTCCTGAACGCGATGATCGACAGCGACCCGGGCGCAAGCCGCGTCGGCGAGATCGCGATCGGCACGAACTACGCCATCCAGAAGTTCACCCGGAACACGCTCTTCGACGAGAAGATCGGCGGCACGATCCACATGGCTCTCGGCGCGTCGATCCCGGAGTCCGGCGGCGTCAACGAGTCGGGCGTCCACTGGGACATCGTGACCGACATGAGGGACGGCGGCAAGATCTACGCCGACGGGAAGATCATCTACAAGGACGGGAAGTTCACCGTCAAGTAGCCACATCAAGGAGTCTCGGCTTTGGATTGGTCACAGGTGTTCGATACTGACGTGGTCGGCGAGTGGCTGAGAACGAGCGGCGTCCGGATCCTCATCACGATCGTGGCGGCCATCGTCGCCACGCGCGCGGCGGCGAGCATCACCAGGCGCCTCGAGAAACACTTCGAGGACGACGATCCCACCTTCATGAGCGAGCGCGAGAAGGAGGTCGCGACGTTCGGGAAGATCATCAGGAACGCGGCCCGCGTGATCATCTGGGGCGTCGCGGTTCTGATGGTCCTGAAGGAGGCCGGGATCGAGATCGGACCGATCCTCGCCGGCGTCGGCATCGCGGGTCTGGCGGTCGGCTTCGGCGCCCAGACGCTGGTCAAGGACCTCATCGCAGGTATCTTCGTCCTCGGCGAGAACCACTACAACGTGGGTGACGTCATCCGTGTGGCCGGAGTCGCCGGCCTCGTCGAGAAAATCACACTTCGCGCGACGACGCTCCGGGACCTCCACGGTCAGGTCCACATCATCCCGAACGGCACCATCGACGTCGTGACCAACATGACGAAGAAGTGGTCGCGCGCCGTGCTCGACATCGGCGTGGCCTACAAGGAGGACGTCGACGCGGTGATCGAAATCCTGAAGGAGGTCGGGGCCGAGCTCGAGAACGACAAGGAGCTCGGTCGTTTCATTAACTTGCCGCTCGAGGTCCTCGGTGTCGACGACCTCGCCGACTCGGCCGTCGTCATCCGGGTGATGTTCACGACGCAGCCCGGCAAGCAGTGGACGATCGCGCGCGACTTCAGGCGCAGGATCAAGAAGGCGTTCGATGAGAAGGGTGTCGAGATCCCGTTCCCGCACACGACCGTCTACCTCGGCGATGGCTCGCCGATGGACGGCCGGCTCCAGGTTGAGCTGACCGGGCCGACGGATCGTGCCTCGCGCGGTGACGCGGCGGATCCGGATTCGCGCACGTAGGGTTGGAAGGAGACCCAGACGATGTTCAAGAACATCCTCGTTGCCGTCGACGGCTCCCACAACTCGGATCGGGCCGTCGATGCGGCATCGGAGATCGCCGTCGCCCACGCGTCCAAGATGACGATCTGTCACGTCTTCTACATCCCCGAGCACTACGTGACGGACCTCGCGGGCCCGCTTCGGGCCGCCGTCAGAGAGGACGCCGAGAAGATCCTCGCCCACGCCGCCCGCGTGGCGGAACAGGCCGGCATCGTGGCGGAGACGAGGCTCCTCAAGGAGGGCCATCCGTCCGACGCCATCATCGGGCTCGCCGAGGAGCTCGGAACAGGACTCATCGTCGTCGGCGTGAGGGGAAAGAGCGCCGACACGGTGCGGCGGGTGGGAAGCATCAGCACCGCGATCGCCACGAACGCGCACTGCTCGGTGCTGCTCGTGAGGAAAAAGTAGGGATCGAGGATCCGCCAGGCGGAGCGGAAGAGCCGCCGAGCGGTGGAACGAGATAGCGAGAGGCCCGGTGTCGATCACCGGGCCTTTCGCGTTTCTAGAGCAGCGTCGTCGCGATCGCCACGAGCGATCCCAGGAACTCGTGGACCTCTCCCGTACCCCTGACGAAGAGGGAGGCCGTCGTCGGTCGGGGCTCCGGGGCGACGAGGATCGGGAGCGCCCGCGGAATCACCTCGTCGTCCTCCTCGTCGGACTCCGGCACGAACCACGGCTTGTCCTCCTCGCCATCACCCGACCAGAGCGACAGGGCCTCGAAGGCATCCTCGTCGGTCACGTCGTCCCCGATGTAGATCGCGAGGGTCTCGTTCGGGTCCGCGTCCGCCAAGATGTGGGTGATGGCGTCGCCCTTGTGCCATCCCGCCACGCGCGCCTCGACGACCCCATCACCGTAAAGGACCTCGAGCTGGCGGTTCACGTCGAGCTCACGCACGAGCCCGACGAAGTGCTGCGTCGCGGACCTCTCGGCGGCCCGGTCATCGCAGTTGAGGTGAAGCGTGATCGCGAAGCCCCTGTTCTCGATCTCGATCTGCGGGCACGGACCGAGGCAACGGTGGGCTTCGAGCTCCAGGTGGTGGAGCAGGGTATCGGCGGTCCCGGGATCGACCGGGTGAACCGTCGGTCCGTCAGGCCTTCTGATCTCGAAGCCCCCCTGCCCGACGAAACCGAGATTCGGGATGTGGTCCATCGCGGACTGGAGTTCCCTGACGGTCCGGCCGCTCACAATGAAGACGGAGCAACTCTCCACCTCGCAGAGCTGCTCGAGCATGTCGAGGACGTCCAAGCCAGGGCTCGTCCCCCGCTCGGCCGCCCCCGGGACGAGCGTCCCGCCGTAATCGAGGAAGAGGTAGAGGCGGGCGGCAGACCCCAGCGCCATCGCCAGGAGATCGACATCCTCGGAGATGTGCTTCGGGTACGAGAGGCTCTGAGCTCTGACGATCACGGTCTTCCCTCGATCGGGACGCTGTGGGCGCGCGCAGGGCCGCGCCGGGCACACAAAAAGCCGGGGCGGCAAGTCGTTACCAACATACGACTCCCCACCCCGGCAGCAAGAAGAACTTTACTTCAGGAGCACCATCCTCTTATCGGACACCTGGCCGCCAGCCTGCATCCTGTACATGTAGACACCGCTCGCAACCTTCTGCCCGCCCTGGTTGGTGCCGTCCCAGACGGTGTTCCGGTATCCGGGCTCCTGCTCGTCATCGACGAGCGTTCGCACGTGCCTGCCCGCGATGTTGTACACGTCGATCTTGACGTGCCCGGCCACGGGAAGCTGGTACTGGATGGTCGTTACGGGATTGAACGGGTTCGGAGCGTTCTGCCTGAGAGCGTAGCTCGTCGGCATCGTCGGATCCTCAGAGACACCCGTTCCGGTCGTCGTGAACGTCAGTCCGATGTCGTCGACGTACCACCCCTCCTCGGTCACGAAACCGTCGGAGGCGAAGCGGAACCGGATCTGGATCGTCTCGCCCTCGTAGGCCGAGAGATCGCAGGTCTCCTCCCGCCAGTTGAAGACGCCGGACCAGCAGGGCGTGCCCTCGGGCAGCGGGTTGGCCGTGTTGTAGTTCTTGGCGTGGCTGTACCCCGCGTCCGTGAAGAGAACGTCCCACGTAATCCCGCCGTCGGTCGTAATCTGGAGCACTCCGCAGTCCCACGCGGAGGTCGCACTCTCCTCCTCAGCGTTCATGCGGTGCCAGAACGTGAGCTCGCCGTCCGCGCCCACGCACATGGGTCGCATGAGGAGCGCGCCGTCGGCCGAGCTCGCGTAGTCGGCGCTTCCCGCCCCGCCGAACTTCCAGCTGTGCGTCGGCGAGTGGTTGCGGTAGGTCTCGATGTGCCACTGGTCGGTGAACCCGGGGGTCACGTAGCTGTGGGTCCACTCGCCCTGACCGCTCTCCACGTCGTCCGCGAACTCCGGACCGGCCGTCATGATCGAGAACTGCATCGACGTCCCGTAGCCCCAGTCGGCCGCGACGTCGAGATCGAAGACGATCTCGTGGAAGCCCGGCGTCGCAGGAGACAGGCCGATCGAGAACGCCGGATTCAGCGTCGCCGTGCCGTCGGGGTTGATGAAGGCGGCGCCGGCCGTCTCCCCGTAGAGCGTGACGTACGGGTCGCCCGTCGAGATCGTAACGTCCACCGATGTGGCGGTGCCGCTTCCGAGGTTGTCGAGCGAGACCGAGAGGTCGATCGACTCGCCGGCCTCGAGGCAGCCGTTTCCGTTGCCACCGCCGCCCGAGTCGTCAGCGACGACGTCGGCGAAGGCGAGGACGGGAGCGTGAGTCATGATGCTGAAGTTCGATTCCCAGACCTCACGTCCCGCGGAGTCCGTGATCGTGAGCGTGAACGGCAGGACATCTCCGTCCACAGCATCGGAGGACAGCTCGAAGCAGTAGCTGCCGGCGCTCGTCCCGAAGCTCGCGGCCGCGATGTCGCCGTAAGCCTGGAAGTTCTCGACCAGCGTCACGTGCTCGCTCGTCGAGGTGAGCGTCGCCGAGACGTCGATCGCCGGCTCCGTGCCGACGTTCTCGAGCATCACCTCGAGCTCGATGGTCTCGCCGGCGTCGACGAGGCCGTCCTCGTTCCCGTTGCTCGGAGCCGTCCGGTCGTCGTCGACGGTGTACCCCGAGAGCACGACGTACGGTCCGTCGGCCGGGGCGATCTCCGTCGTGCCGTCGTACGTCAGGTGGTCGTGCGCCACGACCTTGACGTGCAGCGTTCCCGGCGCCTGCGCGTCCGGGTGGACCGTCGCCGTTCCGCTGGCGTCCGTCACGGCCGTGTCGTACACCGCGTAGTCGTCGGTATAGATCGTGACCGTGGCGCCCACCACGGGGCCCCTCCCGCCGGTCGCGACCGTCACGTCCATGTCGGGCTGACCGACGATGATCCCGGACGGGTACGTCGCGATCACCGCTGTGGGCACGCCGGTCCAGAGGTGCATCGCCGGGTCACCGAAGATGTTCAACTCATAGAAGCACCACTTGTTCGCGCCGTAGGCGATGGCCCAGAGGACGTCGACCTTGGAGTCGGCGTTCGCGTCGCCGATCGGCCAGATCCCCTCGCCGAACATGGCGTCGAAGAACTCCCGATCGAAGTACTGCGACGAGCCGTTCGTGCCGCCCGGATCGCCCCAGCCGTACCGCGAGTTCATCACGGTCGCGACCGCGCCGTCATCGTCACACGCGAACACCTCGGCGAAGCAATCGCCGCCGTAGCTGTTGCTGTCGTTCCGGTTGTCCATCGAACCGTTGTAGCAGCCCTGGCTGTAGACGAAGTTGTGGAGGTGATTGGTCCCGTCGTTGTCAAACGAGGGGATGTCGGAGTTGGTCATCTTCATCGAGTACTGCACGTTGCAGTGACCCAGATGGTTCACGATGTTGAGACCGCTCTCCATCATGTTGATGAGCGTCGTCTTCGACCACGTGCTGTTGCGGTCGTAGAGCGTGCCGACGTTCATCCCGAACATCGGGAACCCGACGGTCGTGTAGCCGTCGAAGGTCCCTCCGTTCTTGATCTGGTCCTTGTAGTCGCCGCCGTAAGTGAGCGGGCTCGACCACAGCAGCTCGCCGACCATGAGCGCCTCGTCGCAGTCAGCGACGATCGGGGCGTCCTGGTACAGGAGCGTCTTCGTCACGAAGTTCTGGACCTGCGCCGCGCTGCTGTTGCAGCAACGCCCGACGCCGAGCTCCGCGTACCAGTCCTCCTCGCCGTTCTCACCCCAGTTGCCGTCGCCGTCGTTGTTCCAGTTGCCGTCGAGGGCGACGTAGTAGTGATCGGCGGGGATGTCATTGTCAGGCGTCCCGTAGGCTGCCGCGTAGAGGCCCCGGTGAGGAATGCCGTTGGCGTCCATCGCATCGCCGACCAGGAGAACGTAGTCGCTGTCCCACGTGTTGTAGGCGTCGATGACGAAGTTCCGGATCCTGTCCTGCTCGTCGACGCCGGTGTAGTTGGCGTTGATCCACGACTTCAGGAAGACGCCGGCCTTGAGGCCACGGTTCGTCTGGAAGGTGACGAGGTCGTCGAGGTAGTCGTCCCACGAGGTGGTGGTGATGATCAGGTACTTGTAGTCGAGCGACGGATCGAGGGCGCGACTCACCTCGCGAACCCTCTCGACGCCCGTGTAGGCAACGCGGTCGGTCGGATTGTCGATCATCCGCTCGAGGCGCGCGATCGTGGCGTCGTCGTGCCGGATCGTGGTCGCAGTCGCCCTGAACTCCTCCGTGCTGGACGCCGTCGTGATCTGAACGTCCATGCTCGTGTAGTAGGAGATCGTCCCGGTGCCAGCCACGTACTCGACGGGGTGGAGCGAGATGTTGGCGACCGTGTACCCGCGGAAGCGGCCGACGACCGGCTCACCGTGGAGCGTCCCGGGGTAGGCACCCCTGGACGAGTACGCCGCCTCCACGACCTCGACCGGGCCATCGTACGAGAGCGGGTACTGCCTCTGCCCCGGCTGGACGAGGAAACCGCCGCCCGCCACCATCTTCTCACCGGGGATGATTGTCACGTCAGTTATGATCTCACCCGGCGGCAGCAGGATCCGCGCGCCCGCCATGGGAAGGACGGGCTGGCCGGGGTCGCCGTAGCTCCAGGCGCCGGGCACAGTGACTCTGTGGTAGTCGCCGACAGGCTTGATCACGGGCGCGCCGAACTCGTAGTGCTGCGTCACGACGCCCGCAACTGAGCTTCCTGCGATCAGGAGAACACCGAGGGTCGCAAAGACCGTCAGTGCCAGTTCCCTCCGCACCGCTCTGCTCATACCACTCTCTCCCTCCTCCGCCGGTCTCGGTCCCGCCCGGTCATCGGGCGGCCCCCCCCCCGTCGGACACGATGGGGTCCATCGACCCCGGTGATGATGCACCATTCAAATGCATTCCGGACCGGGTTCTATCCCGGTCGGACGTTCATATACGTTCCTCCCCGTTATCCGGCGAGACGGGGTGCCCGGCCGTTATCTCCAGTAAAGTATACCACTTAGCAAGCGTTCATGCAATCGAAAAGCCCCTCTGTGCTATAATCCGCGCACGAGGGAGGCCCCATGCGCTTCGGAATCCACGTGCCAAAACAAAGAAACCTCACGGCCACGGCCGAATACGCCCGCGAGATCGGGTGCCAGGCGATCCAGATCTTCTCCGGCAATCCCGTCGGGTGGTCGATCGGGCGGCTCGACGGGGGCGATCGGGACGGCTTCGTCCGCGTCGCGGAAGAGGCCGACATCGGCCCCGTCATGGTGCACACACCCTACCTCATCAACCTCGCCACGAGCGAGCGCAAACTCAAGGGCCTCTCGCGCCGCGCCCTCGTCGACGCCCTCACGCGGGCCCACGAGCTCCGCGCCGGCCTCGTGGTCGTCCACGCCGGGAACCACATGGGCCGAGGGCCTGCCGTCGGCATCGAACGGGCGATCGAGACGATCGCCTGGGTGCTCGACCGGGCGCCCGACGACACCCGCCTCCTGATCGAGAACGGATCCGGGAAGGGTACCGAGATCGCGGTGAGCTTCGGCGAGCTCGGGAGGATGGTCGAGCCGTTCCCCGTGGAGCGCGTGGCGATCCTCCTCGACACGGCCCACCTCTGGGCCCTCGGCTACGATCTCAGAAAGGAAGGTCTCCTCGCGGCGATGATCGACGAGTTCGACGCCGAGATCGGCCTCACACGCCTGGCCGGGATCCACGGCAACGACTCCCTCGCCGAGCGCGGTTCCCACCGCGACGTGCACGCCCTCTGGACCGAGGGCCGCATGGGCCGCCCGGGCCTCCGGAACCTCATCCGGGCCCCCGCCTTCTCCCACCTCCCCTTCGTCTTTGAGATCCCCGGGGACACGCCGAAGTTCGACCGGAAGAGGCTAGCCTCCATGAGGCGGCTCGAGCGCAGGCTCGCCCGCGGCGTCCGCCGCGCCCGCGGATGCGCGCTCGAACCCGCCCAGCCTTCGTAGCGCGTCGAGCTTGTCGGTCCTCCCGAGCCTCGCGAGCCTGAGGGCGTTCTTCAGGAATGCGATCGACCGGTCGTACGTCTCCCGGTCGACGGGGAACGGGTAGCCATCCTTCCCCCCGTGCGCGTAGCTGTAGCGCGCGGGGTCGCGGAAGCTCGGGGCCTCTCCGTAGAGCACCTCCGAGAGGAGCGCGAGCGCGCGCAGGCTCTTGGGCCCCACGCCCGGCATGCCGAGGAGTTCCTCGAAACCCTGCGGCTGCCGCTCGTACGTCGACAGGAAGGTCTTCGCGAGCCTCTTCGGATCGATGTCGGACGCGCTGACGTGGTGCCGGCCGGGCAACGTCAGCGACCGGGCATTGTGGAGCTCCTGGATGATCGAGATCGGCCGCTCGCGCGCCAGCTCCGCGATCCTGCCCCGCGCCGGCGCGCTCTCCCCCGCCACGAGATTCAGGGCGAGCTGCCTCTCGTCGCAGCAGATCGCCGCGTGCGGCTCGTTGACGAAGTCGTCGAGCGAGTCGGAAAGCCAGTGGTACCGCCGGGCCGATCCCGAGGATTCGTTCATGCCCTGCTGCACGACGCACCACGTCCCGTCGGTCGTGAAGAAGAACGCGTGGTGGTAGATCTGGAACCCGTCCTGGACCGCGCTCGAATCCACCTTCGCCGAGAGCCGGCTCGCGTAGACGAGCGTCTCGGGATCGGTTTCGATCTCGTCGCCTCGGTCCCGGATCTCGTCGGGCGTCCGCCGCGAGACCCTCCCCTTCCCGCCGCACACGAAGAGCCCGAGCTCGCCGCCCAGGTCCTTCGTTCCCTCCTTGATGGCTCCGCAGACGGTCGTCGTGACGCCGCTCGAGTGCCAGTCGAACCCGAGGACGCAACCCAGCGCCTGGAACCAGAAGGGATCCGACAGCCTCGCGAGCATCTCGTGGGGTCCCGCGTCTTCGACGACGGCGATCACTATCTCGCGGGCGAGCTTCCGCATGCGCTCGAAGAGCCAGCGCGGGGCGCGGCCGCCGTGGAGCGGGAGGTTGGCGATTCCGGTGCGAGGCACGATTCCTCCGCTGAGGGCGGATGGAGGCTGAACGGGCTCCCGGGAACGGGGCCCGGGAGCGGACGCCAGCGAGCATACCACGAGCCGGCGGGCCGGCGCGCTCTTCCCTGACAGATTCTTCGGTTGGGGCAATCGGGCGGAAGGTGGTATAGTAGAGGGAAATTCATCCCGGGGCGCCGGCTCTGCGCGGAGCCCCCCGACCCCGGCAGTTCTGTCCCGTGGAACATCCGAGGAGGTCGCCATGAACCGGGTCGCGTGCGCCGTTGCCATTCTGCTCCTGATCCCGTGCGTCGTCGGAGCGGCCGACATCTCGCGCGGCGAGGCCGTCGCGACGGCCGTCGAGCTGGCCCACCGGGTCGGCGGCTACAGCACCGAGCACCCCGAGGCCGGTGGCGCGATGGCGGCCTGGGCGTCACGCCTGCCCGTCGACGGAGATCCAGTTCTCGTCCACTCGTACCCCGAGCTCGAGTCCGTCTACTACCACGTCACGCTCGAGACCGATCCCCCGACCTTCGTGACCCTCGATGCCGAAAGCGGAGCATGGCACGCTTACGGAGAGACGTCGGCCAGGGGGATCCCTCTCGTATCGCGCGCGAGCGCTGCCGCAACGTTCGCCGGTATCCTCGGGAGGCCGTGCGAGGCGAGCGACCTTCGTGTCGTCACCCTCCCGAACAAGCACCTCTACTGGCATCTCGACGACTCCCGAGACGGCGAGCCCCGGGAGCTCTTCCTGAACCTCTCCGATCCGGACGACCTTCGCACCGAGGCAGGAGACGCGTCGCCGATCGACCTGCCGTCGGGCGCGCGGGGAGGCGGCCTGCCCGACCTGCTGACGCCGCGGGACGTCGAGACGGCACCCCGCGGAAGGTTCCCGACGAGTTACGACATCGAGGGCGTCCCCCACTACTATCAGGAGACGAGCTACCACTGCGGCCCGGCCGCGCTCGAGATGATCTACGACTACTGGGGACCGCACGTGAACCAGACGGACATCGGGTACGTCGCGGACACGCAGTCGTCCTACGGCACCTACACGATCGAGTGCACCCGTGCGTCCCACTTCAGCTGGTTCAGCACGGCCATCCTGGACACGAGCCTCCACGGGTACGACGAGCGCCAGCTCGGGTACACCGGCGTCGAGCACTACTGGAGCGCGGACTACGCCGACCGGTACAACGACCTGAAGGAGATGATCAGCACGGACGACCCGGTCTTCATCCTCACCTGGTTCGACGAGTCGCACGGCACCGGTCATTTCCGCGTCGTCAAGGGCTACGACGACAACACCGACGTCTTCATCGTGCACGACCCGTGGTACGCGGGTGCGTACAGCGGTCCCGACGTGCACTTCAACCAGGCGTTCCTCGTGGACGACCTCTGGGTCTACTCCGGACACTGGGGGCTCTTCATCGCTCCGTGGGACGTGAGCGTCACGGCCCCGAGCGAGGTCGACGAGGGCGCGGAGTTCACCGTTTCGGCGACCGCCACGTATC
This sequence comes from bacterium, assembly GCA_025774245.1. Taxonomy (GTDB): domain Bacteria; phylum Joyebacterota; class Joyebacteria; order Joyebacterales; family Joyebacteraceae; genus JALGVN01. The sequence continues at coordinate 25,705 of JALGWI010000030.1, read as the reverse complement.
GCGCCCCGCATCCGTTCGAGAGCCAGGTGCAGGCCGCCACGCCGCAGATGACCCTCACGCCCCCGCTCGGGTTCGAGCTCGCGCCGGGTGAGACGGCCGACAGGTACTTCGCCGGCTGGTGGTGGTCGGGCAGTGACTCGGGAGAGGCCTCGTGGCAGGTCGTCGCCGTCTCGGCGCCGGTCCCGCTCGCGATCACGGTGGAGGCGCGCGGGTTCGTGAGCGAGTCCTCTGGCAGCTCCGGATCGTACTCCGACTGGATCGGAGGACCGGGGAGCGCCACCGTAGCGATCAACATGGAGAACCCGCCCGGCGTCATCTACGTCGACGCAGCTGGCGGCGCCCACTTCGAGACGATCCAGGAGGGCCTCGACGTGGCCGCCGAGGGCGACACGGTGGTCGTTGCCGCCGGCACCTACACCGGTCCCATGAACCGCGAGCTCGACTTCGCTGGGAAGGGCATCCTCCTCGTGGCCGCGGACGGACGCTCCGAGACGGTGATCGACTGCGGCGGGGCGGGCCGCGGCTTCGACTTCATGAGTGGCGAGGGCGCCGGGACGATCATCGACGGCTTCACGATCACGAACGGATCGCCGGCGGAGGGATTCGGCGGCGCGATCCGGTGCATGAACGCCTCGTCGCCCACGATCCGAAACTGCGCCGTCGTCGGGAACTCCTCGGGGTTCTTCGGCGGCGGGATGTACTGCGAGGGAAGCTGTTCTCCGACGCTCTCGCACGTGGTCTTCCGCGGGAACACGTCGGCCTTCGGCGCCGGGCTCCACCTGAAGACCGACTCCGACGCCACGATCTCCCACTGCACCTTCGCGGAGAACTCGGGCACGCAGATCTCGTGCGCCAGTTCCTCCCCGACGATCACGAACTCGATCATCGCGTTCAGCCTGAACGCCGGCCCCGTCTCCTGCGGCGGCACGTCGATCCCGACGATCACGCACTGCTGCGCCTTCGGGAACGCGGGCGGCGACAGCCTCTGCGGAGATTACTCGGAGAACCTGTTCACCGATCCCCTCTTCTGCGACCTCGCCGCCGGTGAGCTCACGCTGCACGACGATTCGCCGTGCCTGCCCGCGAACAACGTCTGGCTCGAGTCGATCGGCGCCCTCGGGTCCGGCGACTGCGGCACGGGCACGGGCATCCAGGAGGGCGAAGTCGGGCGCCTGGCGCTCTCCTCGCCGCGCCCCAACCCGTTCCGCGGCTCCACGGTCATCGAGTTCAGCATCCCGGAGCCCGGGGGCCGCGCGTCGCTTGCGGTCTACAATCTGAAGGGCCAGCGGGTGAAGACCCTCTTGGACGGCCCGGTCGCCAGGGGATCGAGGCGGCTGGCCTGGGACGGGCGGGACGACGGCGGCCGCCGGGTGGCCTCCGGCGTCTACTTCTTCACGCTCGAGGGCGGAGGCGAGACCGTCTCAAAGAAGGCGGTCCTGCTGAGATAGCGCCCGACTCATCCGGCGAGCACCGAATCCGAGCCCCGCGGCCCCGCGCCGCGGGGCTCTTCGTACAGGCCCCACCCCGATACCGGCAAACGCAACCTTCCCCCCGGAGCCGGTGTCATACTGATACGAGCCCCCCCTCATGAGCCGTGTAGACGGCGCGTTGCGTCCACACTCGCGCCGCGGCTTCTCAATGAGACGATCTGGAGACCATCATGAAGCGCACCCTGTGTCTGCTCTCCGTCCTTCTCTGCGTCGCGGCGGGAGCCGCAGCCGACGTCCTCCCCGAGTCCGAGGTGGCCATCGAGGCCCTCACGCTCGTGCGAACGGTCGGCTCGTACACGCGGGAGCACCCCGAGGCCGCGGGAGCCTTCCCGGCCTGGGCGCCCTCCGCCATGCCGGCCGCCGCCGAGCCGGTCCTCGTCCACTCGTATCCTGAGTTCGAACCCACCTACTATCTGATCCGCATCGAGAGCACCCCGCCCGCGTTCATCACGCTCGATCCCCGCGACGGATCCTGGCACGCCTACGGCGAGCTGCCGGCGGGCGATTTCCCGGTCGTGTCCCGAATCGACGCGGCCGGGCTCTTTTCGCAGGAGCTGGGACGCTCCGGCTCCACGGAGGAGATCCGCGCGGTCGAGATGAACGACCGGCGGCTCTACTGGCACCTCGAGGCCACGATCGACGGCAGGGCGGCCGAGTTCCTCGCGCCGCTCGACGGTCCGGCCGAGGTCCACCGCGGAACGGACGACCTTCCGCGCCACGTTCCCCGTCGTCACTCGTCGTTCGACTCCGAGCCCGAGGGACAGGAGACGAACGAGACGGGGACCCGCGGCGATCCGGACCGCTGGGGCAACACCTACCCCGGCGGGCCGCCCGAGACGCGCGGCAGGTTCCCTACGAGCTACGACATCCCCGACGTGCCGCACTACTACCAGCAGACGAACTACTTCTGCGGACCCACGGCGGTCGAGATGGTTCTCGACTACTGGGGTCCCCACATTCCGCAGTACGACGTCGCGCACGTCGCCAACACGCGCCTCGCGATCGGCGGGACCATCTCGACAGACTGCGCCCGCGCCGGCCACTTCAGCCTTCTGAGCGCGGCGATCCAGGATCCGGAACTCGTCGGCTACAACGAGCGGCCGCTCGGGTACGCCTCGGTAGACAACGAGTGGGATCACGCGGACGACTTCCCGAGCCGGTACGACGATCTCAAGACCCTCATCAGCTCCGACTACCCCATCATGGTCCTCATGTGGTTCTCGGAGGCCCACCAGGCCCGGCACTACCGCGTCGTCAAAGGTTACGACGACGAACTCGACGTCTTCATCGCTCACGATCCGTGGTACACGCCTCCCTACATGGGACCCGACGTCCACTTCGATCAGGAGTTCTTCGTGGACGACCTCTGGGACTGCGGGCGGCAGCGCTGGGGGCTTCTCATGGCGCCGCTCGAGGTCGTCGTCTCGGCGCCGGTCGAGGTCGCGCCCGCGGAGGAGTTCACGATCGCGGCGACCGTCATCCACACCGCGCCCCACCCGTTCGGGGGCACGCGCTCCCTGAACAACACCCGCGCCACGGTCTCGCTTCCGACGGGGCTCACGTTCGCCCCCGGAGAGCCCTCCTCGAAGCTCATAGACGGAATCGGGGTTCCGGGAACCGCGGGCACGGCAACGTGGCAGGTCATCGCCGGAGGACTCGACGTCGATCTTCTCATCGGCGCTTTCGCCGCCGGGAGGATCACCGGCTCCTCGTCGTCCTACCCGTCCTACGTCGACTCGCTCGCGGGCGCGGGCGAGACCATGCTCGACATCGTCCCGGATCCGACGACGCTCGTTCTCGTGGATTGCACGGGTGCCGGCCACTGCCGGAACATCCAGGAGGGCCTCTACATCGCAGGCCATGGTGACACGGTGCTCGTCGCGGCCGGTACGTACACGGGCCCGCTGAACCGCGAACTCGACTTCCACGGCAAGCAGATCGTCCTCGTCTCAGAGGTCGGGTACGAGTCGACGGTGATCGACTGCCAGGCCGAGGGACGCGCCTTCGCCTTCGCGAGCGGTGAGCTTCCCTCGACCGTCGTCGACGGGTTCTCCCTCGTGAACGGGATTCCAGCGAGCGGCTTCGGCGGCGCGATCTCCTTCACGAACGCCTCGTCGCCGACGATCATGAACTGCGCCATCGTCGGAAACTCGTCGTCCTTCCTCGGCGGAGCCGTCTACTGCACCGAGACGTCGTCACCGGTCCTGAACAACATCGTGTTCCGCGACAACTCGTCGCTCATGGGATCGGGCCTCCACTGCAAGGACGGAGCCGCGCCGACGATCACGCACTGCACGTTCGCCGGGAACTCGAACAACCAGGTGACGTGCGCCGACGCGTCGCCGGTGATCGCGAACTCCATCATCGCAGCGAGCGTCGGCGGTGCGGCCGTGACCTGTAGCGGGACCGCCGATCCGAGGATCACGCGCTCCTGCATCTTCGGCAACGCCGCCGGGGACAGCCTCTGCGGCGACCACTACGAGAACATCTTCGCGGATCCGCTCTTCTGCGATCTTGCTTCATGGGAGCTGACGCTCCACGACGATTCGCCGTGCCTCCCGGGAAATAATCCCTGGTTTGAGACGATTGGGGCTCTCGGGTCCGGGGGGTGCGGCACTTCCACGGGAATCCACGAGGGCGACGCGGTAGTCGCGGCTCGCCTTCGTGCCAGTCCGAATCCGTTCCGGGACTTGACGACCATCGAGTTCCAGACGCCCGCGGAAGGCGGGCGCGCGGTCGTCGCAGTCTACAATCTGAAGGGGCAGAAGGTACGGACCCTCCTGGACGGGCGGCCACCGTCCGGCCGGGGGATCCTGACCTGGAACGGAACAGATGATGCGGGGCGGCGGGTGGCTTCGGGGGTCTATTTCTGCACGGCAGCGCTCGGCAACGAAACGGTCTCTCACAGGGTCGTGCTGCTGCGCTGAATGGCGCGGCACACCCGGGCGCGCCGTCGCAGTGCGCGGACCCCACGCGCGACGTCTCATAAGGAGGCTCAAAGGCCCCCGTGCCACCCGGCCCCCTCCGCCCCGCGTCTCATCCTCGTACAGACGGCCACCCGGCGGGTTCTGCCCGCCCGGTGGCCTTTCCGCGCCGATTGCCACGTCGGGGTTGCGCCGGGGGTCGGTGTAGGATAGAATCGTAAATCTCCGGAAATTCTGACCAGTCGGCGAGTCTGTGGCCGGACGCGATCCAGGGACTGGTCACCTGAGGGGCAAAATGCGCCCGTCGGTGTCCGACGACGTACTCGAACAGGAGGTGGCATGCCGACACATCTGAAGCCGGGAGACACGGCGCCCTCGTTCTCGGCCCCCACGCAGGAAGGCTCGAAGCTCTCGCTTTCCGAGCTCAAGGGGAAGAAGAACGTCGCGCTCTTCTTCTACGTCAAGGACAACACCCCGGGCTGCACTCGCGAGGTTCGTGCCCTCAGGGACGCCGTGGACGAGTTCACCAAGCGAGACACCGAGGTCATCGGAGTCAGCACGAACAGCGTCGAGTCGCACGGGCGCTTCGCCACGAACAACGAGTTGGAGTTCCCGCTCCTGGCAGACGACGGCGGCAAGATCGCCAAGGGCTACGGCGTGCTCAAGCCGACCGGCATGGCCGAGCGCGCGACCTTCCTGATCGACAAGAAGGGGAAGGTCCGTCGCGTCTGGCCGAAGGTGAGTATCACCGGACATGCCAAGGAGATCATCGCGACGATCGACGAACTCGATCTCGCCTAGGAGTCGGCACACACACAGGGATCTCCCCGAGATGGCTCCCCAGACACGCAAGCGCCCTCGCGGGACCGCACGGTCCCGCGAGAGGCTCATTGTCCGCAGGGCGCGCCCGGAGGACCGGGACGCGATCCTCTCGATGTCCGAGCAGATCTGGGGTGGCGGCGACTACCTCCCGCTGATCTGGGACCGCTGGCTCGAAGACCCCGAGGGCATCCTCCTCACCGCCTGTCTTGACGGCAGGCCCGTCGGCATGTCGAAGATCTCCGTCCTTGCACCCGGAGAGATCTGGCTCGAGGGTCTCCGCCTTCACCCGGACCTCCAGGGCAAGGGTCTCTCCAGCCAGATCAACCAGGTGACCTTCGGCGAAGCAATGAAGCTCGAACCCAGGACCGTCCGCTACTCGACAGCGACCGTCAATACGGCGTCCCGCCACCTCGGCGAGAAGAGCGGCTTCTGGCAGATCGCGCGAACGCGCTGGATGTGGGGAGAGGCGCGGACGCGCGGAGCGCTCAAGGGGCGCGTCGCGACGCCTTCCGAGTTCGACCAGGTGCAGGCCTTCATCCGGAACTCCGAGTGTTACGAGCGCACCGGAGGGCTTCTCGCCATTGGCTGGAAGTTCCGAGCGCTGACGCGCCGACGGCTCCGGCGGCTCGTGTCATCGGGGAACGTCCTCGTCCACCCGCCCCGCGGGCCGATCACCGCCGTTGCGATCTACGACGTCGGGCCGATCGACAACGACGTCTGCCTCGGGTTCGCGGACGGCCCGGATGAGGAGATAGCGATCCTCGCCCGCGACGTCCGCCGTGTCGCCGGACGCCTCGGACACAAGGACGCGAGCGCGATGGTCCCCGAGGGACGCATCGCCGACATCGTCTACGGCTCCGGGTTCGATGCCATCCACCCGTTCCACGCCGTCGTCTACGAGCTCGGGGCGCGGGGCGCTCGGACGGGCGATGAGCCGATCGACTCCGCGCTCCTGCGGACGGTCAGGTCGAACGAGGATGCCGCCGCCGATCTCCTGACGGATCTTCTTGCCGAGCACGCGCCGGGGAAGCTCGCGAGGGAGAACGTCCGCGACTTCGTTATGCGGAACCTCCTCCCGGACACGGAGCGGCAGATCGCGACGACGGTACAACGACTCGCCGACCAAATGCCGACGTTCCCGATCCGCGGCGTGTTCCGGGCGATCGTCGAGCACCTCGCCCTCACGCACGGACTTGCCGGCGACGCGATGGTGGTCGGTGAGAAGGACCTCGAGTTCCGGCACCGCGGGAAGCGCCTCGCCACGCTCGCGATCGGCTCGCACGCGGTCAGGCTCGCCCTCGGCCCCGGCTTCGGGCCGTGCTTCCCGGCGGACCTCAAGCTCGACGTCCGGAAGACGGCGTTTCCCGAGCGGACTCGGGACCCGGAGACAGGGAAGTACGCTGCGCTGACACTCTGGCTCTCGGAGGAGGGACAGATCCCCGCGGCCCGGAAGGCGATCGACATCATCATGAGGTGCGCGGCGAAGTCGCGGTAACGGGACGAGGGCCCTCGCGTACGGACGTCGCTCGCCCCCCGCACACAAACTAAACGGGCCGCCCCAAGAGGGGGCGGCCCGTCTGCTTCTCCGCGAGCTGGTCGGACCGATCTAGCGCTTCTTCCGCGCGGGCTTCCGCGCAGCCTTCTTCTTCGTGGTCTTCTTCCTGGTGACCTTCTTCTTCGCCGTCTTCCTCTTGGCCGTCTTCCTCTTGGCCACCTTCTTCTTGGCCACCTTCCTCTTCGCCGTCTTCCTCTTCGCGACCTTCTTCTTCGGCGCGGTCTTCTTCCTAGTGACCTTCTTCTTCGCCGGCTTCTTCCTAGTGACCTTCTTCTTCGCCGGCTTCTTCCTAGTGACCTTCTTCTTCGCCGGCTTCTTCTTTGCGACCTTCTTCTTGGCCACCCTCTTCTTCGCCGGCTTCTTCTTGGCCACCCTCTTCTTCGCCGGCTTCTTCTTGGCCACCCTCTTCTTCGCCGGCTTCTTCTTGGCCACCTTCTTCTTCGCCGGCTTCTTCTTGGCCACCTTCTTCTTGGCCACCTTCTTCTTGGCCACCTTCTTCTTGGCCACCTTCTTCTTGGCCACCTTCTTCTTGGCCGGCTTCTTCTTCGGCGCTGTCTTCTTCTTGGCCGGCGCCTTCTTCGTGAGCTCCTTCACCTTCAGATCGTAGAGCCTCTTCGCCTCCGCCGCGATGTGCTCGGCCGAGACCTCGAACTCCTTCACGAGCTCCCACGGCGCGCCCGACTCGCCGAACCGGTCAAGAACACCGATCATCCCCATGATCATCGGCGTCCCATACACCTTCTTCGACTTACCGATCGCAGCCGCGACCTGGTTCCCGAACCCGCCGACCTGATGCTCCTCGGCGGTCACGACGACGCCCGTCTCGTACGCCGCCTTGACGATCGCGGACTCGTCGAGCGGTTTGACCGAGTGGACGTTCACCACCCGCGTCTCAATGTCGTACTCCTCCTTGAGAATCCAGGCGGCTCGCATGGCTTCCGGCACCGAGGGTCCGCACGCGATGATCGCGATGTCCTCGCCCTCGCTCTTGTACTTCGAGGCGAGGTAGTGATCGAACGCATCCTTGAAATCGGCCTTCGCGCCGCGGAAGCGAATGACGTTGGCCTTCCCGTAAACGTAGGGGGTCTCGAGGTCGGTCACGACGGGCGTGGCCTCACGGGCGAACCGCACGTACTTCGGACCCTTCACCTTGAAGAGCAGGTGCTCGGTTGCACGCTTCGTCTCGATGGAGTCACACGGCACCTCGACGTGCATGTTCGGGAGTCCGCACATCTGGAAGAGCTCCTCCAGGGCCTGGTGCGTCGCTCCGTCCGGACCCACCGAGACACCGCCGTGCGCACCGGCGATCATCACGTTGAAGTTCCCGTAGCAGACCGTCGTGCGGATCTGGTCGAGGTTTCTTCCGGAAGCGAAGACGCCGTAGGTCCCGAAGACGGGCAGCTTCCCCTCCTTCGCGAGGCCGGCGCACACGCCGGTGCCCGACTGCTCGGCGATCCCCATCGAGAACCACCGGTCCTTCCTGTCCGGATGGTTCTCGTAGAACTGGCTGATGGTGATCGAGCCGGAGATGTCCGCGCCGAGGCAGCAGACGCGCTTGTCGTCACCGTGATCCGCGAGGGCTCGACCGAATCCCTTTCTCGTGGGATCCATGTCGGCCTTCATGTTCTTCGTCTCGTTCCAGAAGTAGTTCTTGGAGAACTTCGGCTGCTTCGCCTCGAGCTCCTTCGTCACCTTCTTCTGGTACTCCTCGACGCGCTTGAAGAGCTTCTTGACGGGGATCTTCTCGTCGAGGCCGAGCTGCTTCAGGCCCTCCCACATCTGCTCCTCGTTCGGCGGCTTCCCGTGCCAGCCGGCGACGTCCTCCATGAAATCGACGCCCTTCCCCTTCGTCGTGTCCGCGAGGATGAGCGTCGGCATGCCCTTGACGGTCCTCGCCTCCTCGAACGCCTGGACGATCTGACCCATGTCGTGCCCGTCGATCCTGATGACGTTCCAGTTGAAGGCCTTGTACTTGTCGATGAGCGGGTCGACGTTCATGACCTCCTCGACCCAGCCGTCGATCTGAAGGCGGTTCTTGTCGATGATCCCGCAGACGTTGTCGAGCTTGTAGTGCCCGGCCTCCATGACCGCTTCCCAGATCTGGCCTTCCTGCTGCTCACCATCGCCCATCAGGCAGTAGACGCGGTAGTCCTTGCCGTTGAGCCTCGCCGCGAGCGCGCTCCCGACCGCGATCGAGAGTCCCTGACCGAGCGAACCGGTCGACGCCTCGATGCCCGGCAGCTTCGTCCAGTGCGGGTGTCCCTGAAAGGGAGAGTAGAGCCTGCGGAGCGTGATGACGTCTTCGACGTCGTAGTAGCCCGCCATGCCGAGCGCGAGGTAGAGCGACGGAGCCTTGTGGCCGGCGGACCACAGGATCCTGTCCCGGTCGGCCCAGAGCGGATCCTTCGGATCGTGGTTCGCCTCGTGCAGGTAGAGGGCCGCTGTGATGTCCATGATCGACAGCGTGCCACCCGAGTGCCCTGACTTGGCCGCGGCGAGAGACACGAGGTCGTAGCCACGCATCAGGTTCGCGGCCTCCTTGAGCTCCTCCACGCTGTAGCCTTTGCGGATCGTTCCGGACTTCGCATCCATGAGCGGCATGTCGATCGCCCTCCTGTACGTAGTTGCACAACGGGGGAACGGGCCCCCAGTGGCTCCACTGTCTTCTTCGATCAGGTTTGCGGCGCACTCAAAAAGGCCCAGCAGCCGGGCCCATTCGGCGAGCCAGAGTAGCACGGCGCGAGGATGATGTAAAGACTCCGCCTCACAGCCGGGGCGCCGCGCGCGACGCCGAACCGAGGCGCTCATGCGCCGCTCGCTCTCGGTCGCCGGGCATGATATTCTTGATACTGGGTGTGCGGTGGCTTGGACCCTGGCGGGCTCGCACCGGCCGCCACGGCCGCCGGAGCGGCTGCCACCCGGGCCCCCGATCACCGCGATGCGCTCCACGACCGGAGCCGAGACGGCGGACGAAGGTGCCTCGTTTCGCACGCGCAACGACGTGCCGTCGCCCCGTTCCCGGATCCGGGGAACCGGGCTCAACGGGAAGGCTGCCATGATCCCGCCCCTGAGGCGCGCCCGTCCCAAGGTCCACAGAACGGCAGTGCGCCGGGCAGGAGAGGCGCTCCTGCCGCTTCTCGCCATTGCGTCCCTGCTCCTCCCCCTCACATCTCGCGCCGTCGACGACGGGATCACGGAATACCTCACCGTCCCCGCCGGCTCATACGTGGTCGACATGGGGCAGGAGCCCCAGACCACCGAGAACGGGCTCAAGCCCTACGGCCTCATCTACGATCTCATCCTGAACCATCACGTCCCGGTGTGGTGGGTGATCGACCCGGGCAAGGTCGACGGCGGCGCCCCGGACTTCGGGGACTTCGCAAGCGGACCCTTCGTCGTCCCGGGCGATTTCATCGACGGCCCGATCGAGACAGCCATCGAGGTGTGGGAAGGCGCCGGTGTCGTCGGCGAGTACACCGCGGAGGACATCGAGGGCGTACCCGTCTACGAGGTCCTCACGTCGTGTCCCGTCGCCGTTCTGGACGACGACAGGCCCGAGATCGTCGCGGACTACTTCGACAACGCCGAGATCCCGATCAGCCACTACCGGATCGAGAGGGCGGAGGACCTGACCGCCTGCGACGATTTCTTCGCCCTCCCGGAGACGCATCCCGACTGGAACCACCACAGCGTGATCCTCACCCGCGTGAACGAGGGCATGTACCTCTGGGCGTCTTCCCACTCCCCGAGCGAGATGGAGATACTCGACGATCCGGGTGATCCCGACAGCGATCCCGACATGAACTTCCTCTCCGTCGCTGCTCTCGTCGACAAGGACGACCACGCGGACGCCGATCCGCCCTTCACGTACGACGACACGACGTGGCCCCACCCGATCATGCAGTTCGTTCCTCCCCTCGACCAAGCGACCGACAACGGCTCCGAGCGGATCTACCTTCCGTTCGAAGGCGGGTGGCGGCCGTCGACCGTCGTCTCCGTCTACGACCCGAGCCATCCCGACATCCCAGGTCTCTCCCCTGGCCCGGCCGCCGCGGTCGCCTGGGGCCGCGGCTTCGGCGATCCGGGCGCGGGCCTGGTCATGTACGAGGGAGGAAAGGAACTCGACCAGGACCCGAACCCGGAGAACGTCGCCGCTCAGAGGGCGTTTCTGAACTTCGTGCTCTTGGCCGGCATCGACAGTCGCCTCGAGATCGAAGCGACGATTCCTGCCTGGATCGGTTCCGGGGAGACCGTGTCGCTCTCCGCCGTCGTCAGCGGAGGCGACGCGAGCTACGGCTACGAATGGAGCAGCGACTGCGGCGGCGACTTCGCGGATCCGAACGCCGCCTCCACGCAGTACACGGCTCCCGTTCCGACCAGCGACACGCCGTGCTCGATCACGCTCGTCGTCACCGACGGGTGCGCCCGCGAGAGCTTCTTCGGACAGTCGGTTGTCATCGTCGTGAACGCAGACAGCGACGGCGACGGGATCCCCAACGTCCAGGAGGGCGGCGGAACCGTCGACACCGACGGCGACGGACTCCCGGACGACCACGACGTCGACTCGGACGGCGACGGCATCGTCGACAACGTCGAGGCGCAGATCGAGGGCGCCTACGTCCCGCCCACGGGAATCGACTCCGACGGCGACGGGCTCGACGACGCGTACGACCCGGACAGCGGCGGCACCCCGATCGAGCTGGCCGACACCGACGGCGACACCCTCCCCGACCACCTCGACCTCGACGCCGACGACGACAACGTGCCGGACACCACCGAGGGGCACGACGCGGACCACAACGGGCTCCCCGACACGGTGCCGTCGGGGTCGGATGCCGACGCGGACGGGCTCGACGACGCCTACGAGAACGGAGTCGGTCCCGGCGGCGACACCGGGTCGAACGCGCCGCTTCAGGACACGGATGGGGACGGGATCCGCGACTGGCGCGACGAGGACGACGACGGCGACGGTGTGCCCACGGCCGGGGCCGAGGACACGGACGGCGACGGCGATCCCACCAACGACGACGACGACGGCGACGGCACCCCAAACTACCTGGACCCGGACGTCTCGCTCGACGCGGACGGTGATGGGATCCTCGATGAGATCGACGTTGACGATGACAACGACGGCGTGCCCGACGTGACGGAGGGCGACGGAGCACTCGATTCCGACGGCGACGGCGTGCTCGATCACCTCGACATCGACTCGGACAACGACGGTATCGTCGACAACGTCGAGGGCCAGGCGGAGGGCGCCTACGTACCGCCCGCCGGTATCGACAGCGACGGCGACGGACTCGACGACGCGTACGACGCCGACGCGGGTGGGGTTCCCCTCCTGCTCGTCAATACGGACGCGGACACCACGACGGACTCGACGACGCGTACGACACCGTGGCAGGCCCGGGCCAGGGCAACGCGACCGGATCGAACGCCCCGCTTCAGGACACCGACGACAACGGGGTCCGCGACTGGCGCGACGACGACGACGACGGTGACGGAGTCCCGACGGCCGAAGGCGAGGACGCCGACGGGGACGGCGACCCCACGAACGACGACATGGACGGCGACGGCACGCCCGACTATCTCGATCCCGATCTCCCGCCCGACGCGGACGGCGACGGCGTATCGGACGACGAGGACGTCGACGACGACGGTGACGGGATTCTCGACACGATCGAGGGCGAAGGCGCCGCGGACATCGACGGGGACGCGGTCCCTGATCATCTCGACATCGATTCCGACGGCGACGGCATCGTCGACAACATCGAGGGGCAGTCGGAGGAGGATTACGTCCCCCCGTCCGGCCTCGACAGCGACGGCGACGGCCTCGACGACGCGTACGACTCTGACGCCGGCGGTACTCCCATCGCGCCGATCCACTCCGATGGAGACACGGCTCCCGATCTTCGCGACCTCGATTCCGACGACGACAACGTGCCCGACGCCACCGAGGGGCACGACGCGAACCACGACGGGATCCCCGACACGGTTCCGCTGGGCGCCGACAGCGACGGCGACGGGCTCGACGACGCCTACGACACCGTCGCCGGACCCGCGCCCGGTAACGAGACCGGATCGAACGCGGCGCTCCAGGATACCGACGGCGACGCGACACGCGACTGGCGCGACGACGACGACGACGGGGACGGCATCCCCACAGCGGGAGACGAGGACGCCGACGGCGACGGTGACCCCACGAACGACGACAGCGACGGCGACGGCATCCCCGACTATCTGGATCGGGCCGCGACCGACGACGCGGACGGCGACGGCATCGTCGATGAGGACGATCTTGATGACGACAACGACGGGATCCTCGACAGCGTCGAGGACATCGGCGATTCCGATGTAGATGGCGACGGTCTTCCCGACCGTCTCGACATCGACTCCGACGGTGACGGCATCCTCGACAACATCGAAGCACAGGCTGAGGAGGACTACGTCGCCCGCGATGCCGACTCTGACGACGACAACGTCCCGGACTCCGTGGAGGGCCACGACGCCGATCACGACGGCGTACCCGACGTCGTCTCGATCGGGTTCGACGGCGACATCGACGGGCTCGACGACGCCTACGACACCGTCGCCGGACCCGCGCCCGGCAACGAGACCGGATCGAACGCGGCGCTCCAGGACACCGACGGCGACGCGACACGCGATTGGCGCGACGACGACGATGACGGGGACGGCATCCCCACAGCGGGAGACGAAGACGCCGACGGAGACGGAGATCCGACCAACGACGACAGCGACGGGGACGGAACGCCCGACTATCTCGATCCCGATCCGACGGCCGACGCCGACGCCGACGGCATCCCCGACCACGTCGACATCGATGACGATGGTGACGGCATCCTCGATGCCCTCGAGGCAACGGGCGACACCGACGGAGACGGGCTCCCCGATGAGCTCGACATCGACGCCGACGGAGACGGCATCGTCGACAACGTCGAAGCACAGACCGAGGACGGCTACGTTGCCCCGTCGGGCGTCGACACCGACGGCGACGGGCTCGACGACGCCTACGACGACAGCACCGGTGGATCGATCCTGATCCCCGTCGATACCGACGGCGACACCGTGTTCGATTGCCGCGACGGCGACTCGGACGACGACAACGTACCCGACACCACCGAGGGACACGACGCGAACCACGACGGCGCGCCCGACGTCGGCCCCACCGGCACGGACAGCGACGCCGACGGGCTCGACGACGCCTACGATACGGTGGAAGGGCCGGGACCCGGCAACGTGACCGGCTCCAGTGCTCCGCTTCAGGACACCGACGACAACGGGACCCGCGACTGGCGCGATGACGACGACGACGGAGACGGCATCCCCACGGCGGGAGCCGAGGACGCCGACGGAGACGGAGACCCGACCAACGACGACAGCGACGGCGACGGCACGCCCGACTATCTGGACCGCACCCCGACCGGCGACGCGGACGGCGACGGCGTGCCGGACGTCACGGACATCGACGACGACAACGACGGCATCCTCGATGCCGGGGAGGGAGGAGGAGCCGTCGATTCGGACGGTGACGGTATTCCCGACAGCGCCGACATCGACTCCGACGGGGACGGTATCGTCGACAACGTCGAGGCCCAGGAGGCAGTCACCTACGTCCCGCCCAGCGGCATCGACACAGACGGGGACGGGCTCGACAACGCCTACGATCCCCACAGTGGGGGCACCCTCCTGGTGCCGGTCCTCACGGACGCCGACGGCCTCCCGGACGTCCTCGATCCCGACTCGGACGACGACAACGTCCCCGACGCCATCGAGGGCCACGACGCCAATCACGACGGAGCGGCCGACGCGACGCCCGCGGGACTCGACACGGACGACGACGGACTGGACGACGCGTACGACACCGTGGTCGGTCCCGGACCCGGGAACGCGATCGGTTCGAACGCTCCGCTTCAGGACACCGACGGCAACGCGATCCGGGACTGGCGCGACGATGACGACGACGGGGACGGTGTTCCGACCGCCGGAGACGAGGACGCCAACGGGGACGGCGATCCCACCAACGACGACGGGGACGGCGACGGAACACCGGATTATCTCGATCCCGACTCGACTGAGGACACGGACGGCGACGGCGTGCCGGACGTCACGGACGTCGACGACGACAACGACGGCGTCGTCGATGAGATCGAGAACGCCGGCCCGGCCGACACCGACGGCGACGGCGTGCCCGCGGCGCAGGACATCGACTCTGACGGCGACGGCATCGTCGACAACGTCGAGGCCCAGGCAGAGGGCGCCTACGTCCCTCCGGCTGGTACCGACGCCGACGGGGACGGCCTCGACGCAGCGTACGATTCCGACGAGGGCGGGACTCCGCTGGTTCCGATCCACACCGACACCGACGCGGTCTCGGACCTTCTGGACATCGACTCGGACGGCGACAACGTCCCCGACGCCACCGAAGGACACGATGCCGATCACGACGGCGTGCCCGACGCGGTCCCGACCGGGTCGGACGCCGACAGCGATGGGCTCGACGACGCCTACGATACTGTGGCGGGACCCGCTCCCGGCAACGCCACGGGCTCGAACGCCCCGATCCAGAACACCGACGCCGACGCCGCCCGCGACTGGCGGGACGACGACGACGACGGTGACGGCATCCCCACGGCGGGTGCCGAGGACGCCGACGCAGACGGCGATCCCACCAACGACGATGCCGACGGCGACGGCACGCCGGACTACCTGGACGACGACCCGACCGACGACGCCGACGGAGATGGTCTCCCTAACACCGTCGACATCGACGACGACAACGACGGCATCCTCGACGCTACGGAGGCGGCCGGCCCCACCGATCCCGACGGCGACGGCCTCCCCTCCTCTCTCGATATCGACTCCGATGGCGACGGTGTGGTCGACAACATCGAGGGGCAGCCCGACGCAGGCTACGTGGCCCCCTCCGGCTCGGACGGCGACGGCGACGGCCTCGACGATGCCTACGACCCCGACAACGGTGGAACGCCGATCGCCCTCGTCGACACGGACGGTGACACGGCTGCCGACGTCGTCGATGCCGACTCGGACGACGACAACGTCCCGGATTCCATCGAGGGCCACGACGCCGATCACGACGGCCTGCCCGATGCCGAACCGACCGGCTTCGACGCCGATGGCGACGGCCTCGACGACGCGTACGACACCGTTGCCGCGCCCGGGCCGGGCAATCCGACCGGTTCGAACGCGCCGCTTCAGAACACAGACGGCGACACGCCTCGAGACTGGCGCGACGACGACGACGACGGCGACGGCATCCTCACGGCCGGAGCTGAGGACGCCGACGGAGACGGCGATCCCACCAACGACGACGCCGATGGCGACGGGACGCCGGACTATCTGGACGCCGATCCGACCGACGACGCGGACGGCGACGGGATTCCGGACACCGTCGACATCGACGACGACAGCGACGGGCTCACCGACGCCGACGAGGGCAACGGCAGGCTCGACACCGACGCCGATGGTGTCCCCGACGATCTCGACATCGACTCGGACGGTGACGGCATTGTGGACAACGTCGAGGGACAGCCCGATCTCGGCTACATCGAACCCGAAGGCACGGACACCGACGGCGACGGGCTCGACGACGCCTACGACACCGACAGCGGTGGAACGCCGATCGCCCTCGTCGACACCGACGGCGATGCCACGCCGGACTGCCGCGACCTCGACTCGGACGACGACAACGTCCCCGACGCCACCGAGGGCCACGACGCGAACCACGACGGAGCTCCGGACGCCCTCCCGACGGGCGCAGACGTCGATGGCGACGGGCTCGACGACGCCTACGACACCGTCACGTCCCCCGCCCCGGGCAACGCGACCGGATCGAACGCCTCGCTCCAGGACACCGACGGCGACGCGGCGCGCGACTGGCGCGACGATGACGACGACGGAGACGGGACCGCCACGGCCGGCGCCGAGGACGCCGACGGGGACGGGGATCCGACAAACGACGACGCGGACGGAGACGGCGTCCCTGACTACCTCGACGGCGACCCTCCGATCGAGCCCCCCACGACGGACGCCATCCTTCTGAGGCTCGTGGCCGCGAAGAAGCAGGCGAGCGTGGGCGACATCGTCGCATACACCCTGGTTGCTGCGAACACGCTCGACAGGGCCGTCGAGGGAATCACGCTCCACGACCGCCTGCCCTCGGGCTTCAAGTTCGTCGAAGGTTCGGGAGCGCTCGTCCGAGGCGGCCACGACGCCGCGATCAACACGCCGGACGACGAGCGGGTCCCTCTCGCTCCGGCAGGCGACAGGACGCTCGTCTTCGGCCCACTCGACTTCGAGGACGGAGAGCCGGTGAAGATCACCTACCTCCTCCGCATCGGCGCCGGCGTCCTCCCCGGCGAGCATCGCAACAGCGCCACGCCACATTTCGGAAGCGGGATCGCGGGCAACACGGCGAGCGCTACCGTCGTCGTGACGAGCGACCCGCTCCTCGAGAGCACCACGATCGTCGGGAAGGTATTCCACGACCGCGACGGTGACGGCTGGCAGGAACCCGCGTATGCGACCGGGCTCCACGTCGTGGGCGGGCTCGACGAGGACAACTACGTTCCGAACAGCACGAGCGTCGACTACGGGAACGGTCCGGTGGCGATCGGCGACGGCAGCGTCCCGCTCGCGCGCGGCATCGACCTGGACGACCTCCCTGGACGCTGCGGCGAGCACGATCCGCCGGAGCACCATCGGGTCGTCGTCCGTGCCGGCCTGAGGCGCCCGGAGGCCACCGGCCTCACCGTGACCACCGCCGAGGGCACGAGCGTCACGATCGACCCCAAGGGGCGGTTCCGGACGGAGCTCCGCGGCGCCAGTGCGACGGGGTCGAACGCCCAGATAATCGTTGTCACGAGGGACGTGGTGCCCACCCCGGGTGGCCACGCGGGCGCCCACGAGCTCCGGATCACGATCGAGAACCACGGGATCGAGGAGGAAGGAATCCCGGGCGTCCGACTCGCCACGCCGGCGGGCCTCGTGATCGAGACGGACTCCAGAGGCCGCTATCACATCGCCGACGTCGACGCGGGCCGGTTCGACCGGGGACGGAACGCCATCGTCAAGGTGGACCCGACCACGCTGCCTTCGGGCGCCGAGTTCACGACCGAGAACCCCCGCGTCCTGCGCATCACGCACGGACTCATGAGTAGCATCGACTTTGGGGTGAAGCTCCCCGAGGAGTCGGCAGCGAAGAGACCTCAGGGTGAGTCACCCGCCGACGATGCCGGCGTGGACGCTGGCGCAGACGCCGAGCCCGATACCGGTTCGCCCCCGACCGAGTCCTCGATCGAGCGCAACGGGCCCGCCCACGGGATCTCGCTCCCGGGCTCCGGCGTCGTGTGGGCGACAGAAGACGCGGCCGTCTCGGATCCCCGGCTCGACGTCGCCGCGCCGGGCACGGCCGAGATCGCCGGGGGGCGGCTCGTCGAGCCCGTGCGGTTCAACCTGTACAGCAACTACGGGGCCTTCGTCGATCGATGGGAGATCTCGATCGGCCGACGCGGCGAGACCGGCCTCGCCGCGCCTCTCAAGGTGCTCAGCGGTGACGCCATCGGATTCGGAGCCCGCGCCGAGTGGTCCGGCGACACCGACGCGGCGACGCCCCTCCGTGCCGGCGACGAGCTCGTCTACGTGCTCAAGGTCTACGACGGCGACGGACGCGTGGACGAGACGAAACCGAGGACGCTCCGGCTGACGGACGGCGCCGCCAGCACCGAGGGATCCCGTGGAGGCACGACGGCAGACGCCGGCGACGCGATCGTCCACGGGACGAGCAACCTCGCCCGGCGCTCCATCCCGATCGCCGGGAGCCGCGTCCGCGTCCACGGCACGGGCATCCCCGATGCCTCCGAACTCCGGATCGCCGGAGAGCGCGTCCCGGTCGATCCGGACGGCCGGTTCGCCGTCGAGATGATGCTACCGCCCGGCCGTCACTCGCTCGCCGTCGAGATGACGGACGGAGACGGCGGCGGCTGGGCCGACGATCTCGTGATCGACGTCCGCGACCGGTACTCGTTCCTGGTGGGGATCGCCAGCCTCACCGTCGGTGAGGGCGATGCCGCGAGCAGCCTGGAATCGCGGTCGAGCGAGGGCTACTTCGATAGCGGCTCGTTCGTCGACGGGCGGCTCGCGTTCTACCTCAGGGGCAGGTTCCTCGAGAAGTACCTCGTGACCGCGCAGATGGACACGGGGGAGGACGACGTCGAAGAGCTCTTCCGCAATCTGGACCGGCGCGACCCGCGCGCCGCCTTCCGCCATCTCGATCCCGACCGCTTCTACCTCACGTACGGGGACGACTCCACGACGTTCCTGGACACCGACAGCCAGGGGAAGTTCTACGCGAGGGTCGACTGGGACGACTCCCGCGCGCTCTGGGGCAACTACAACACGAGCCTCACGGGAACCGAGTACGGCCAGTACAACCGCACGCTCTACGGCGCCATGCTTCGTCTGAAGACCGCCCACCAGCCCGACGGCGTGCTCCGTCGCGTGGAGGCGACCGCGTTCGGAGCCGAAGCGCAGACCGCGTTCGCCCACAACGAGTTCAGGGCCACCGGCGGCAGCCTCTACTACCTCAGGGACACCGACGTCGTCCGGGGTTCCGAGAAGATCACCGTGGAGGTGCGCGACCGCGCCACCGGCCGCACGCTGGAGAGCGTCGCGCTCGTGCAGGGGCGCGACTACGAGATCGACGAGATGCAGGGACGTGTCATCCTCTCGCGTCCTCTGACGCAGACGGCCGATCGGGACGGACCGTCGATCATCAAGGACCTGCCGCTCGACGGAAGCGACGTGCTTCTCCTGATCGACTACGAGTACGTCCCCGACGACCTCGACCTCGGCGACGCCACCTACGGCGGCAGGGCCAAGGGCTGGGTCGCGGGCGGGGTGGCCCTGGGCGGCACCTACGTCCGGGAGGAGAGGGACGGCGCGGACTACCAGCTCGTGGGAGCCGACCTGACGCTCGAGACCGACCGCGGGAGCTACATCAAGTGCGAGTACGCGACGAGCGAGGCACGCCAGACCCCGAGCGCGTTCGTTTCCTACGACGGCGGCCTGAGCTTCGGGGAGATGAACGTCCCCTCCCCCGCGGAGGACGTCGCCGGCGACGCGTTCGCCGTGGAGTCGCGCCTCAACCTCGCCGACGTGACCGGCGGCCTGAGGGGCGCCCTGGGGGCCTGGTGGAGGCAGCGGGACGCCGGGTTTTCCGTCGCCCGCCTCGCCGAGTCGACCAGTCGCGTAACCGAGTACGGCGCCCTCGGCCAGGCCTTCTTCGGGGAATCACTCTCGGTCCTGGCGCGGGGCGCCGTGGTCGAGCGGGAGGGGAACGGCGACGACAGCACGTACGATCTTGAGGTCGACTACCGCTTCCTCCAGAGGTGGACCCTCGGAGGAGCGATGCGTCACGAGACGGGAACCCGGCCCGGGAGCGACGACACGCGCGGCACGCTCGGCGCGTTGCGTCTCGGCTACGACGTGACGAGCACCTTCAACGTCTACGGGACCTCGCAGCTCACGCTCGACAGAACCGACAACTACGTGAAGAACGACATGGCCACTCTCGGCCTCAAGGCGCTTCTCTACGACGATCTCACGATCCGTGGCGAGGCGAGCACGGGCGATCGCGGCAAGTCCGTCGACGTCGGCGCCGACTACGCCCTCTCCAACCTGCACACGCTGTACGGAACCTACGTGCTGTCGACTGACAGAGTGCACGGCGAGCGCGGCGTGTTCACGGTCGGCGAGCGCGGGACCGTGAGCGACCAGCTCCGGGTCTTCACGGAGCACCAGTTCGCTCACGAGGACGGCCGCCCGGGCATCATGCACGTCTACGGCGCGGACTTCATCCCGAACGGGCGAGCGACCATCGGAGCGTCGCTTCAGACCGGCGAGATCGAGACCCCGACCGGCAGGATCGAGCGGAACGTGGGAACGCTCTCGTTGAGCTACCAGCGCGGGAGAACGCGCGTCGGCTCGATGCTCGAGTACCGGTGGGACGACGGAGCGAAGGAGACGCGGCAGTGGGTCACCACGAACGCGCTCTCCTACCGGGCCCACGAATCGCTGACCGCGACCGGGAAGTTCAGCCTCTCGCGGACCGAGGACGTGGAGGCAGGCTGTGCGGAGGCCGAGTTCGCGGAGACGGGCCTCTCCGTCGCTTACCGGCCGGTCGGCCACAACCGGGTGAGCCTGCTGGGGAAGTACAGCTACCTCTACGATCTCCCGAGCAGAGGGCAGGACGAGGGAGACCGAATGGACGAGCGCTCGCACGTCCTCTCACTCGAAGCGATTCGCGCGTTCGGACGCCACTGGGAGCTCGGCGGGAAGCTCGCCCACAAGCGCGGGGAAGTCAGGATGCAGCTCGATACCGAAGGCTGGATCGACACCCGCGTGGACTTCGCCGCCCTGCGCGCGCGCTGGCACATCCGCCACGACTGGGACGCGCTCGCCGAGTACCGGTGGCTGCGGGTGCGCGAGACCAAGGACCACCGCCGCGGCGCCCTGCTCGCGATCTATCGCGGCGTCACCGAACACCTCAAGGTGGGCATCGGCTACAACTTCACGGAGTTCAACGACGACCTCACGGACCTCGATGAGGACCGCTACGGCTGGTTCCTCGACATGGTGGCGACGTACTAACCTCGCAGAGTCACCCCCGAGAGATCCCACAGACAGACGGCCCGATCCCGACCGAGCCGGATGAAGCAAGGCCCGGCCCCGCCCGAGGGCGGGACCGGACCGCTTCGCCTGGACCATTCTCGAAGCCAGGCACCAACTACTGCTCCTACTGCAGCTCTTGCTGCGGCTCCTACTGCAGCATCGTCAGCTTCTTCGTGACGATGTAGCTCGGAGCCTCCATCCGGCAGAAGTAGATGCCGGACGCGGCGCGCTCACCGCCGTCGGTGCGGCCGTGCCACACTGCCTCGTGGTGGCCGCCCGACTTCTCCGTGTTCACCAGCGTCCGAACCACACGACCCGTCACGTCGTAGATCTCGATACGAACGTGGCCGCCACTCGCAGGCACGTCGTACGCGATCTTCGTCATCGGGTTGAACGGGTTCGGAGCAGCCGGGTAGAGGGCGTACTGCTCGGGCATCGTGCCGTCCGGGATACCCGTCAGCGAGAAGTTGATCTCACCGTCGATCATGTCGATGAAGCTCGTCTCCTCATCGACACGCGCATCAGCGAGATCCAGGCCGCACTGATCGCCGAAGGGATCTTCCGCCACCTCATACACGATCCGGCAGAACTCGCCCCGCCCCTCATACCCCATGGGGTTGGCCGCCGCCACGTGCACCTGGCCGTCAGTAACCCTCCACTCGAGCAGACCGCCCAATGCAAGATCCGACGGGATCACGTTCACGACACCCGCCAGATTCGCGTCGTGCAGCACCTTGAACTCGAGGCCGTAGAACCCGTCGGCGCCGTCGATCATAACGGGCACCTCGACCGTCGAACCGGGCTCGCAGTCGACGCACGCGATCGAGATCACAGCGTCGCTCTGGTTGGCCGGCCCCTCGACAGGCTCCTCGGGTCGGGCAGATCGCAGCAGAGCGGGTTGTCCATGCAGAAGTAGCGCTCGTGGCAGTAGAACGTCCAACAACCCACCAGGTACTCGCTCACATCGTGACCCACGATGTAGCGCAGGATAATCGCGCCATCGTACGAGTGGATCGAGCCGTTGCCCGTCACGTCGGCCGCGATCTGCTGCGGGTAGACGCAGTCGGGCGGGCAGTATGTCCCGTCCCACATCTGCATCGGCGAGATCACGCAGTCGTTGAGCGGATCCAGCATCACGAAGTACCTGAGGCAGAGAGCCGCGTCCAGCGTGCTGATGCCCGCGCTCTCGCCGCACGGACGGTTCGGGACCAGCGTGTAGCACTCGTCCGCGCAGACCTCGAACGAGAACGCGCCCGTCGGATCCGTGTCCATGCAATCGATCGGCGCGCCGGCGGCGTCGAGGAGGCAGACCTCGGTCCCCGGGATCCGCGGCAGCGGCGGGTCGCAGCAGTACCAGTACTTCACCTCGCCGTCGACGACTCCAGGAGGCACGCACCACTCCACGGAAGCGACTTCCGGGGTGACACACGGAACGCCCTCGTTCAGGAGAAGCTCGAACGCCATGTCCGTGCACGCCCCGCACGAGTGATCGAGCACGTCGAAGATGAGGTAAACGAGAACGCCGTCCACAGGCACAGGCGTTGCTCCGGCCAGGCCCACACGGAACTCGCCCGGGATCGGCGGGTTGGAAATCCAGATCCAGCCGAGACCCTCGAGCACCGTACCCTCGAGACTGACGCCTGCGCCCTCCAGGACGGCTGGATCGTAGTCCGCGACGATATCGACACCCCAGATACCGCCGTAGAGATCCACATTGAAGAGCACCACAGGGACCCTCATTGAGGTGCAGTCGTACTCCGGCTCGCCGATCTCGACGATCGAGCAGAAGGGAGGGCAGGTCAGCACGCGGGACTCGTCGACGTCCCAGTCCTCCTCCGGCACGTTACTCGCGCTCAGCTCGACCACCGTGACCATCTCGGTCAGCGGAGTCACCGTGTCGGCCACCTCGGTGACGATCATCTCGAACCGCTCCTCACCGTCGGGCAGTTCGCCGACGTCCCAGATTACCGTGTGCTCCGCCGGATCATAGGTATAGGCACCGGTGGCGGAGACGAAGTCCATGTGCTGGCTGAGCGTCACGAGCACCTCGACGTCCTCGGCTGGAGGAACGCCCGGAATCGGATAGCCCGGGATACCGTTCCAGTAGTGCATGTCGTGCGTGACCGTGTCACCGTGGTACGGGCAGTCTCCTTCGAAGGTCGATGTGATGTCGATGTTCCAGGGCGGAGGGTGACTCCACCCCGCATCCAGGATGCTGACGTACCACGCGGTGGCCAACGATCCGGTCCAGCTCGAGGCCCCGCTCCAGCTGCCGTCACCGTTCTGGAGATTCACCAGGTAGTCGCAGTAGTGCGAGTACCAGTCGCCAGGAGCGGAGAGAATGGTGTCACCCTCGTGGCCGATCTCGAAGCCCCCAGGAGCCGATGGCATCCCGAACCCATACCTGACGTTCGCGCCCATCGACTCGAACGTGTCCATCTGGCGGTAGACCTCGAGGGCTCTGTACACCGCCCACATGGCATACGCGTTGTTCAGGTTGCCATACCAGGTGCCGTTCACCGCGTTGTTCCAGCGGCTGTCGATGAAGGAGATCGCGTTCTGCACGCGGGGGTCGGTGAAGTCGGCATCGATCGCCGCGAGCTGCAACAAGAGACCGCCCGTCTTCGACACGTTCACTACCTCGTTCGGGTGACTGTAGCCGGAACCGCCGTTGGGGTTCTGGATGTAGGTCACCCAGAGCTCAAGTTCGTCGTACACGTAGTTGGGTGTGGGCAGACCCCACGCGTCAGCATAGAGCAGCGGCAACGCGCCCCACTGAGCGGTCGAGTTGTCGGAGTCGGGCCAGTTGGCGTCGTAGCGCCAGCCACCCCGCTGGTTCCCCTGAGTCGGCTCCACCTGGGCGAAGCAGAACCAGTCGACGATGTCCTGCATGACGGCAGCGTAGGTGCGACCGTTCACGGCCGCTGAGCCGATGTTGATCACCGCAGAGGACCCCAGTTCCCTACCAAGGGCATAGACCACGGGCGTGCAGATCCCGGTGGTGTACAGGCGTCTGGAGGGGTTCCCCGGCTCGAAGAAGATGCCCTCGTCGTTCCCACCGTCGTTGCCGACGATACCGTCGTTGTTGTAGTCCTCCGCATAGCGCCAGTAGACCGCCGTCTCCACGCCGAACCGGGACTCGAAGGTGGCGCGATTGAGGATGTAGCTCACCGCGAGACCGACCACGTCACCGTAGTTGATCTGGTCGATGATCACGTCGTCGCCCGGCAGGAAGTTCTCTCCAATGAAGGTCAGTGCCACAGCGGCAGTGACGGCCAGCGTACCGTCGTTCCCGTACGACCAGTAACCCTCGCTGCCGCTGACGATCTGCTGCGAGATCAGCCAGGCGAGGCCATCGTTGATGGCCTGCTGCTTCTCCTCTTCGGTCGCTGCCATGGCCGTGACGCCGGCGAGAAGCCACAGCGCGACCACTGTGAAGATGAGAGTCTTGAGGATGACTGTGCGATCCATGGCGGGTTTCACCCCCAGCAGGTCGCAGGGATTGCCGAGTCCGACAGCTCAACACTTCATCGGAATCCCGCTGCGAGTACCCAGCGGAGGCCCGGCACCTCTTACCACGAGGGCGCGGGCACCGGGCCATCCGCTATTCAACGAAGACCGTCGTCCTCCTACTGCAGCATCGTGAGCTTCTTCGTGACGATGTAGCTCGGAGCCTCCATCCGGCAGAAGTAGATGCCGGAGGCGGCGCGCTCACCACCGTCGGTGCGGCCGTGCCACACTGCCTCGTGGTGACCGCCGGACTTCTCCGTGTTCACCAGCGTCCGAACCACGCGACCCGTCACGTCGTAGATCTCGATACGAACGTGGCCGCCACTCGCAGGCACGTCGTACGCGATCTTCGTCATCGGGTTGAACGGGTTCGGAGCAGCCGGGTACAGAGCGTACTGCTCGGGCATCGTGCCGTCCGGGATCCCCGTCAGCGAGAAGTTGATCTCACCGTCGATCATGTCGAGGAAGCTCATCTCCTCATCGACACGCGCATCAGCGAGATCCAGGCCGCACTGATCGCCGAAGGGATCTTCCGCCACCTCATACACGATCCGGCAGAACTCGCCGCGCCCCTCGTACCCCATGGGGTTGGCGGCCGCCACGTGCACCTGGCCGTCAGTAACCCTCCACTCGAGCAGACCACCCAATGCAAGATCCGACGGGAGCACGTTCACGACACCCGCCAGATTCGCGTC
>JALGWI010000029.1 GCA_025774245.1 bacterium | reverse complement strand
CGCGGGATCGATGATGGGCTCGGGCGGCATGATCGTCATGGACGAGAACACGTGCATGGTCGATGTCGCCAGGTACTTCATGAGCTTCCTCAAGGACGAGTCGTGCGGCAAGTGCTACACCTGCCGCAAGGGCACGCAGAGGATGTATGAGATCCTCGACGACATCACCAAGGGGAAGGGGACGCTCGAAGACCTGGACCTGCTCAAGGAGCTGGCGCTCGTCGTGAAGGACACGACGATGTGCGGCCTCGGGCAGAGCGCCGCGAATCCGGTTCTCAGCACGCTTCGCTACTTCCGCCACGAGTACGAGCGGCACATCGTCGACAAGAAGTGCGACGCGTTCGTCTGCGCCGAGCTCGTGGGAGCTCCATGCCACTCGGCATGTCCCGTCGGCACGGAGGCCTGGCGCTACGTCGCACACATCCAGCGCGGGGAGTACGAGGACGCGTACCAGGCCATCAGGAGGGCCAACCCCTTCCCATCGATCTGCGCGCGCGTCTGCAGCCACCCGTGTGAGGACAGGTGCCGCGCCGGGACGAGCGGCGGGGAGTCGATCGCCATCCGGACCCTCAAGCGGTTCGTGACCGACACGATCGACCCGTCGACTTACAAACCGGTCAAGCTGAGCGGGGCGGTCGGCGGCAGCGGCAAGGTCGCCGTCGTCGGCGCGGGCCCCGCCGGAATCGCGGCGGCTCACTACCTCTCGCTCGCCGGATACAAGGTCACGATCCTCGAGAAGTACCCCGAGCCGGGAGGAATGCTGCTCGCGGGCATCCCGGCCTACCGCCTGCCGCGCGAGGTGCTCAGGAAGGAGATCGACGCCCTCCTGAACGAGAACGTGACCCTCAAGTGCAACACCGATCTGGGGAGCGACGTGAAGCTCGACGACCTCCTCGAGGACGGTTTCGACGCCGTCTTCCTGGCGATGGGAGCGCACAGGAGCCGTCGCCTCGACCTGCCCGACGAGGACGTCCAAGGCATCTACCCGGCCATGCAGTTCCTGAAGGCGTACAACCTGGACGGGAAGAGCGTGATCAGCGGGCACGTGGGCGTCATCGGCGGAGGGAACTCCGCCGTGGATGCAGCCAGGGTCGCGCTCAGGCAGGACGGCGTGGACAGCGTGACCATCATCTACAGGCGCACGCGGCGGGAGATGCCGGCCTACGAGGAGGAGATCGAGGCCGCGCTCGACGAGGGGATCAAGATCGAGACGCTGGTCGCTCCTGTGAAGGTCCACTCCGAGGGTGGAGCCCTCACGGGCATCGACTGCATCAGGAACGAACTCGGCGATCCGGATTCGAGCGGGCGACGCAGGCCCGTTCCGATCAAGGGAAGCGAGTTCACGGTCCCCCTCGACGCCCTCGTCGTCGCCATCAGTGAGGAGCCCGATGTGGACTTCCTCCCGACCATGGGGCTCGAGCTCAGCAAGTGGGGAACCGTGCAGGCCGATCCGGCCACCATGGAGACCGGGCGCCCGGGCGTGTTCGCCGGCGGCGACGTCGTCCGGGGTCCCAACACGGTGGTCGAAGCCGTCGCGGACGGCAAGAGGGCCGCGGAGATGATCGACCGCTATCTGAACGGCCAGGAGCTGAGGAAGCCGCCAGAGATCAGGCTCCCCGAGTTCTACGTCGAGCCGCTCGAGGAGGAAGGGGAATTCGAGGAGGTACAGAGAGTCGTGCCGCCACACGCACCCGTGCGGGTCCGGGTGAAGGACTTCACCGAGGTCGAGCTGGCGCTTTCGTCCGAGGATGCGATCCGGGAGGCGACGAGGTGTCTGCGGTGCGACCTGGAGTTCACCGAGCCGAAGGAGGAAGAGGCTGAGTGCGTGGCGGCCAAAGGAGAGGCAGCGTGACTAAACTAATCATCAACGGCCTAGAGGTCTCCGTCGAGAAGGGAACCACCCTTCTCGAGGCGGCGCAGTTCCTGGGGTTCCCGATCCCGACCCTGTGCCACATGGAAGGCCTGACACCCTACGGTGCCTGCAGGCTCTGCGTGGTCGAGCTCGATGAGGGGGAATCGTCCCGGCTGGTCAGCTCGTGCACGTACCCGGCGGAGGAAGGGCTCGTGGTGAGGACGTCGTCAGCTCGGGTCGTCAGGGCAAGGAAGATGGTTCTGGAGCTCCTCCTGGCGTCGTGCCCCCAGTCGAAGACGATCCAGGACCTGGCGGCCGCCCTCGAGGTCCGGCAACAGCGCTTCAAGCAGGAGCACGAGGACTGCATCTACTGCGGGCGCTGCATCAGGATGTGCGAAGAGCAGATGATGGCCGGCGCCATCGGCTTCCAGGGAAGGGGCGAGCATCGCAGCCTCGGCACTCCCTTCGACGCCAAGTCCGAGGTCTGTCGGCTGTGCGGAGGCTGCATGTACGTGTGTCCCGCATGTGAGCTGAGATGCACGTACACCGAACCTGACAAGGCGATCTGCGGAGCGTGTGCCAACCTGAGTCCTCCGTGCCTCGAGGTGAATACCTTCGACGACATGATGTGCTACATGGAACCGTGCGTAGCCTGTGAGATAGAGAAGAAGCCCCGCGAAGAGAACTCAAAGGAGTAGTCACAGGAGAAGGAGATCGTACCAATGCCGCCGTCATTTTCGAGAGTGAACTCGTCCGCAGCGACTCTCACGAAGAACCGGACGGAAGGATCCGTAACGCCAGCGTCGGGCATGTGTGTCACGTGCGTCGACGGGTGCATCGGAATGTGTGAGATCGGCAAGTCGGCGTACCGTGGGCACGAGGTGATCTACCCTCAGCCGTTCGGCGTCATCACGACGGCCTCTGAGAAGGTCTACCCGGTCGATTACTCGCACTTCAGCATCATGGGTACAGCGGTCGGCGCACAAGGCATCGAGGCCGACAGCGACAAGGCCATCTTCCCCGCCGTGGACATCGGCGTGACCTTCGGTCATGACGACGGCATCAAGTTCCGGCAGCCGTGGGTCATCCCGGGCATCGGATCCACCAACATCGCGAAGAACAACTGGGAGGGGCTGGCGATCGGCTCGGCGCTGGCCGGCACGGGCCTCACCATCGGAGAGAACGTCGTCGGCATGGATCCCGAATCGGTGATCAAGGACGGCCGCGTGGTCGACACCGTCGATCTGAAGCGGCGCGTTCGCCTCTTCACCGACCATCAGCGCGACGGCTACGGCGCCATCATCGTGCAGGCCAACGTGGAGGACACGCGGCTCGGCGTCCAGGAGTACGCCATCGAGAAGCTGGGAGTTCAGGTCGTCGAGCTCAAGTGGGGCCAGGGAGCCAAGGACATCGGCGGCGAGGTCAAGATCACCGATCTCAAGAAGGCCCAGTTCCTGTACAAGCGGGGATACGTCGTCCTGCCGAACCCGACCGATCCGGACGTCATCAAGGCGTTCGAGAAGGGCGCCTTCAAGGAGTTCGAGCGCCACTCGAGGATCGGCATGGTCGAGGAGGAGTCTTTCGCGAAGAGGGCCGAGGACCTTCGGAAGGCCGGCGCCAAGTACATCTTCCTCAAGACCGGGGCCTACCGGCCCGCCGACCTCGCGCGCGCCGTGGCCTACTCGTCGAAGTACAAGATCGACCTCCTCACGGTCGACGGGGCGGGCGGCGGAACGGGCATGAGTCCGTGGCGCATGATGAACGAGTGGGGAATGCCCCCCGTGGAGCTCCACTCGCTCCTCTACGAATACACGAAGCACATGGCGGACAAGGGGAAGCACGTGCCGGCTCTCGCCCTCGCCGGCGGATTCACGTTCGAGGACCAGATCTTCAAGGGACTCGCTCTGGGCGCGCCGTACGTGAAGCTCATCGGAATGGCCCGCTCGCCGATCGCTGCCGCGATGGTCGGGAAGACCATCGGCCGGACGATCGACGAGAACCGTGTCCCGGTCTACATCGAGCGCTTCGGCAACTCGAAGGACGACATCTTCGTCACGGCTTCCGATCTTCGAAAGGAGCTGGGCGACGAGGAGTTTGAGAAGGTTCCGACGGGGGCTCTCGGCCTCTACACGTACTACGAGCGCCTCGCCCAGGGGCTCAAGCAGCTCATGTGCGGGAGCAGAAAGTTCACGCTTTCGCACATCACGCGGGACGACCTGGCGGCGCTCACGCGCGACGCCGCGAACATCAGCGGCATCTCGTATGTGACGGACGTCGATCGGGACGAGGTGAGCTCGATTCTCGACGGCTAGACGTTCGGTCCCAGCAGCAGAACGATCGAGGCGGCGATTGACGCGATCCGGTTGCTCCCGGAACCGCGTCGATCGCCGCCTCTTCTTTGGGGACCAGCTTCGGGCTCCTGCGTGCTCAGAACGTCCGTTCCGAAACAAGCACGACGTGCTTGTCCGACTCGGCGGCTATCTGGCAGTTCCCGAAGGTGTTTCGCATGTGCTTCATGACCCCCGTATAGCGCATGAGCACGAGGTAGATCCTCCCGTGCACCCGCAGGTGCCGGTAGGCGTCGTCGACGAGGGGGAAGAGGACATCGTTGCCGGCGTGGAATGGCGGGTTGGAGAGGACGCGGTCGAAGCGCTCGCCCCGGACCGCATCGAAGCGATCCCCCAGAACGGCCTCGACCCTCGGCTTTCCGCTCTTCCGCGCGTGGTTCAGGTGGTGGGACTTCACGTTCTCCATCGCGTAGTCGACCGCACGGGCGTCGCAGTCGACCATGACGACCCGCCCCACCGAAGCGAGGTGCGCCGCGACGATGCCGAGCGGGCCATACCCGCACCCGACGTCGATCACCGTGTGGCGGGGACGAACGTCCATCGTCTCGATCAGGAGTCTCGTGCCTTCGTCGATCGCCTTCCGCGAGAAGATCCCCGCCCGGGTGCGGAAGCGGTACTTGCGGCCCCTGAGCACGTCCTCGATTTCGTGATCGTACACCGAGAGATCGACGACGTCAGGCGGACGGATGGGACTTCGCTCGGCGCGCATCACCCAGTACCCGCCGGAGCGCGCGAGCACCTTCGCCGGACCGATCGTCTCGGTGAGTTTCCTCATGTAGCTCTTCGCCCCGCGCCGGACCTTTGCGACGAGGAAGAAGCTCGCGCCGTGACGGAGCTTCGACTGCGCCTGCTCGATCATATCGAAGATGGTCTCGGTCCCCTCCTCGACGGGAGGGTTCAAGGCGATAATGTTGAAGTGCCCGTTCGGAAACCGGTTCAGCGTGTGGTCGAGAACGACGTGCGCGTTCGTCGTGCCGTTGGCTCTGACGTTCAGCTGGGCGACCCGCACCGCGCGGATGTCGGAGTCGACCATCTGGACCTCGACGTCGGCGGCGGCGTCCGCGAGCGAGATCCCCACGGCGCCGTACCCGCATCCGTAGTCGAGGATGCGATCGCCCGGCTTCGGGTTGATCCGCTCGACCAACAGCTGCGTCGATTTCGCGATCTTGTCCTTGGAAAAGAGGCCGCCGACCGACTGGAAGGTGCGCCGTCGGCGTCTGAGCTCGGAGACGATCTCGTAGGACGTCTTGACCATAGGTGTCGCTGCGTCTCTCGATGTCCCGGCTGGCCCCCGCGGCGAGCGCCGCGGGATCCTGCGTCGAGAGTTCCGTCGTTTGGGAGAGGCTGATCCTCCGAAGGCCTGCCCCGCTTCCCCGAAGCGGGGCATCCGCGAGCTGAAGGCGATCGCGAGAGCGTGAGGAACAGCGTCCGCTGAAGAGCAGCCGATCGAAGGTGGCCGCCGGTTCGTTTATGCGAAAGCCAGCGTATGACTGACCGTCGGCGTCGTCGTTCGAAGCACTATACATTGAAGTGGGCGCACGGTCAAGAGTGCATTCAGGCGGAGTTCAGTCGGATTCCGGGATTCCGTCCGGGGAAGGTGTTGACGTCCGCGTGTCGAACCCGCTTCGCCCGATCCGCTTGGCGACGAGGATCCCGCCGACGAGCATCGGGACGAAGTAGACGACGAGGCGCCAGAGGACGAGCGACACGCCGACGAAGTGCGCGGGCAGGTAGACGGCAAAGAACGCGATGTAGCCGCCCTCCCCCACGGCGAGCGACCCCGGCATCGGTGACGCGAAGAGGATCGGCTTCAGGAGCGCCTGCGGGATCAGGGGGCCCAGGAAGCCTCCCCGGTACCCGAAACCCCACAGGATCACGACGGCGACGGAGAACTCGACCACGAACGCGAGCACGATGAGGGCGATCCCCCAGAAGAGGATCCACCTCCGGTGGCGTCCGAGAGCCGTGAGCGCGGCGCGGAAGGTGTGGGACTCCTCCTCCATGCGCACGCGCGCCTCCTCGACCCGCTCGGCGGCCGCGCCCCTGAGCTTCGAAGCGAGGAAGGCCGCCACCCGATCGACGAGCCTGTCGAAGAACTGAGGCGACTTGAGCATCGTCACGAGGAGCGCCACGACGAACCCGGTCGGGAGCGCCGCGAGCGGGCCGACGATCTTGAGGAAGGTCGAGGCCTCCGCGACGCCCTCCCACCCGACGGCCACCAGGACCGCCGTCACGACCAGCACGATGAAGAAGAAGACCCCCGACACGAAGCCCTTCACGATGACCACGGCGGTCGCCCAGCCGGCCCGGACGCCCTTCCTCGTCAGCAGGTACCCCTGGTACGGAACGCCGGCCGCGCTGATCGGGATGAGCTGGCCAATGAAATAGCCCTCGAGCGTGAGCTCGAGGGCCTCGATGAGCGTGAGCTTCTCCTCCTGCGTCCCGTTCACAAGAACGAGGAGTCCGAGCGCCTCCAGCGCCATCTTCACGAACTCGATCACGAACAGGGCGGCGACGAGCCAGCCGCCGAACGCGACCATGCCGCGCCACGTCTCCTCACCCGTGGTGACCACCAGCGTGACGACGAGGATCGCGACGCTCCCGACGGCGAAGATGAGCCCGGCGCGTTTGAGCTTTCTGTTCTCGAGCTTCGGAGTCTGGGTCTGGATCTCTGCCAGGGCTTCCCCCTTGAAGGGAGGCTGTGGGAGATCGGCGGCGCCCGACGGCGGAAGCCCCGCGGGGCCCGGACGGGTGAACGGCCCGAACCGCTACGGCCGCACCAGCATCAACTATATCGACGGTTCGTGAGGTCGGTCAAGCTCCACTCGCAAGGGGCTCGATTCCCGGCGCGGTGTGGGTATAATGTCAGGAAGCCTCGAGGCCCTTCATTTCGGAGGAACCATGCGGAGCATCACGGTCGGAAGGTCGGCACCACGAAGAGCACGGCGGGAGGCGCGATCAGGCGCAGGGAGGAGGCCCACCGGTCCGTGGGTCGCGGCGGCGCTGGCGGCAGCGCTTCTGGCAGCGCTTCCCGGACCCGCGGCACGCTCTCAGGAGCGCAGCTGCATCGACCTCAGCTGCGAGCTTCTGAGGAACCGGATCGAGATCGCCGGGCTTCCCCTGAAGGTCGCCGTCGGGAGCGACGCCGTTCTCGCGACCGAGGCCCTTCCCCTGTTCTACGAGAGACGGGCGTACCGCCCCGCGTGGATCGACGACGACGGCCTCCTGCCGCGGGTCGACTCGCTCGTGCGCGCCATCCGCGGGGCCGAGGACGAAGGCCTCCGCGCGTGCGACTACCACATCGCCTCGCTCGAATCGTTCGTAGCGCAGGTCCGCGAGAACGAGGCGCACGGACAACCCGACGATCCCGCCAGGTACGTCGAGCTCGAACTCCTGCTGACCGACGCGTTCCTCGTCTACGCCTCCCATCTCCTGAACGGCAAGACCGACCCCGTCGAGCTCGACGCCGAGTGGCACGTGATCGGAGGGGAGGCCGATCTCGCTCTGGTGCTCGAGAGCGCCGTCGAAGGCGGGAGCGTCGAGGAGGCCCTGACGTCCCTCCTCCCACAGAGGACGGGCTACGCCCGGCTCCGGGAAGCGCTCGCGCGGTACAGGCGTCTCTCCACGGGCGCGGGCTGGCCCGAAGTGGCGGAAGGGCCGACGATCGGACTCGGGGACGTCGACGAGCGCGTGGGCGTCCTCCGCGACCGCCTCCGGAAGGAAGGCTATCTGTCCGGGGACCCGGCCGGTGATCCGAACGCGTTCGACGAGACCCTCGAGGGGGCGCTCGTGAGGTTCCAGCAGCACCGCGGCCTCGACGCCGACGGGCGCGTGGGACGCGACACGATCGCCTCCCTGAACGTCCCGGCGTGGGCGCGCGTCGAGCAGATCGAGCTCAACCTCGAGCGCTGGCGCTGGCTCCCGCGCGACCTCGGCGAAAGGTTCGCCGTCGTCAACATCGCGAACTTCCAGCTGTACGTCGTCGAGGGCGAGGACGTGGTCCTCGACATGCGCGTCGTCGTCGGGAGGGACTACCGACGGACGCCGGTCTTCAGCGACCAGCTTCGCTACATCGTGTTCGCCCCGTACTGGAACGTCCCGAGGTCGATCGCGGTCAAGGACATGCTCCCGAAGATCCAGAAGGACGCGGGCTACCTCGCGAGGGGGAACTTCAAGGTCTTCGAGGGGTGGGGGGCAAACGAGCGACACGAGGTCGATCCCGCGACGGTCGACTGGGCGAGCCAGACGCCCGGGGGCATGCCCTACCGCTTCCGCCAGGAGCCGGGCCCGAACAATGCGCTCGGGCGCGTCAAGTTCATGTTCCCGAACGAGTTCAGCGTCTACCTCCACGACACGCCGGCCAAGGCCCTCTTCTCGAAGAACGTCCGGGCCTTCAGCTCGGGCTGCATCCG
This sequence comes from bacterium, assembly GCA_025774245.1. Classification (GTDB taxonomy): domain Bacteria; phylum Joyebacterota; class Joyebacteria; order Joyebacterales; family Joyebacteraceae; genus JALGVN01. The sequence goes on along the minus strand of JALGWI010000029.1, from coordinate 19,545 downwards.
CGCCGAGAGGCCGATCGAACTGGCTGAGTATTTGCTCGCCGAAGACCCTGAGTGGTCGAGAGAGACGATCATGGAGGCCATGAATGCCACTCAGGAGAAGACAGTCAGCTTGCCGGAGCCGGTTCCGATCCATATATTGTACTGGACCGCCTGGGCCGGCACGGACGGGTCGGTGCACTTCAGAAACGACATCTACGAGCGGGACAAGCCGCTGGAGCACGCGTGTGAGACGGCGGCGCCCGCCATCTGACCTCGGGAGCGACGTGGACGTTCGATCGACAGCGGGAAGCCGGCGACGGGTGAGCGGGAGCCGTGAGGACGTGCGGCGATCCCGGTCGTCTCTGCGTGTGCCCTGCCGCACGGCGGGCTTCGTCGCGGCCGGCCTCTGCCTGACCGCGGTTCTCCTCTTCGCGCTCCCCCACGCGTCCGATGCATTCTCCCCCGAGCGGGTCGGGTTCTCGATCCGCTTCAAGGACACCGTGACCGACCACAGCGTGATCGGCGCCTTCGTTCTGCCGGGAGAGTCGCTCGAGATCGAGATCGTCGACAGCGGGGACGGCGCGTACGCGTTCGACGCGCCCGACGGCAGGACGTCGCGCGGAACCGCGTCGAGCTGGACGTGGACGGCGCCTTCGGACACGGGGCTCTACCCCCTCACGATCACCGGCAGCCCGTCGGGCGACACGGTGACGGTGAACGTCTTCGTCATGGTGCCGGCCGGAGAGGTCGAGAGCGAGCACCTGAACGGCTACCGGATCGGAACCTATCCGAGCCGTCCCTACAAGGGAATGGCGATCTACCTGCCGCCCGCGGGGTTCATCGAGGTGACCGAGCGAACGGTCGACACCCTCGTCTCGCCGCACTTCACGCTCGGCCAGTTCCTCTGCAAGCAGGAGGGCGGGTATCCGAAGTACGTCGTCCTGAGAGAGCGGCTCCTCATCAAGCTCGAAGGGCTCATCCAGAAGCTGAACGACCGCGGATACCTCTGCGAGACGTTGAGCATCATGAGCGGGTACCGCACCCCGTACTACAACCGCGCCATCGGCAACGTCACCTACAGCCAGCACGTGTACGGGGGCGCCGCCGACGTCTTCATCGACGAGCGGCCCTGCGACGGCGTCATGGACGATCTCAACGGCGACGGGATCATCAACCGCGACGACGCCGCGATGGTCTGCGACGTCGTAGACGGGCTGTGCGGCGAGTCGTGGTACGACGACGAGTACGCGGGCGGGCTCGGCTCGTACGAGCAGAACTCCGCCCACGGTCCGTTCCTGCACATCGATGTCAGAGGATTCCGCGCCCGCTGGTAGGTGCCGCTCCCGGGAACCGCTCGGCCGGGCCGCCTTCGCGCCGCTCGCCCACGCCCACCCCGCTACCTGACGATGACCAGCCTCGTCCTGACCGACGCTCCGCCGGCCTCGAGCCTCACGAAGTAGTTTCCCTGCGCGACCGCTCTGCCCCCGGCATCCGCTCCGTCCCAGCTCGCGACGTGCGGCCCCACTCCGAGGTCGCCGTCGACGAGCGTGCTCACGAGCCTCCCGGCCGCGTCGTACACCTTGAGCCGCGCGCGCGAGGGCGCCGGCAGCGAGAAGGACAGGGCGGACATGCCACGCGTCGGGTTCGGATACGGGGCCTTGAGTGCGAGCCCGCCGACCTCGCCGTCGACGCCGGAGACGACGTTCCACGGGTCGAACCAGACCGAGTTGCTGACCTCGTCCCCCAGACCGTCGGGATTCGTGAGCGCGTGGTAGGGACCGGAAGTGTCCCCCCACCAGTTGTACCGGGCGTCGACGACGTCGTCCCTCGCGTCGCCCACGAGGATCGCGAGTCCGTTCCCCCAGATCTCCCCGTCCCGTACCACGAGCGTCGAGTTGTAGAGGTAGATCCCGTCCGGGCCGAGGTCGGCCGAGTTCTCGACGATCGCCGATCTCAGGATCACGCCGGAACACGTGATGAGCCAGCCGGCTCCGCCGTCCTCCCCGCACTTGTTGCCCTCAATCGTCGAATCCTCAATCAGGAAAGACGAGTCGGCGGCGTAGAATCCGCCCCCCACGTAGGCCGCGTCTCCGCGCAGGATGTCCGTCCCGCTGATCACGACGTCCGCGACGCTCAGGAGCGCCACCCCGGCGCCGAAGTCCGCCACGTTGTCCGTGATGGAGCAGTCGCGGATCACCCCGGACGTCGCCGAAAAAGCGATCCCCCCGCCGGAGGCGGCCGTGTTCCCCGTAATCTCACAGTCCCGCACCGTCACGAACGCCTGGTTATCGCTCGCCAGGCCCCCGCCCATGCTCGCGGCGTTGTTCGAGTCGACCACGCAGCCGACGATCACGGGGTTCGATTTCTCGATGCACGAGATCGCCCCGCCCATTCCGGCCAGGTTATTCCTGAACTCGCAGTTCCTGATGAGTGGGGAAGCGGCGACGGTGTGGATTCCGCCACCGTGGAGGCCGGCGAAGTTGTCGATGAAGATGAGGTCCTCGAGAAGAGGACTGGATCCGAGGCAGCGGACCCCGCCGCCTGAGCACCAGGGTCATATCCCCTCGGCGCTCCCGTTCATGATCGTGAAGCCCGAGATCACGGTCGTCGTGTCGACGGCGCTATCGAGCCAGATGACGTTGTCCTTCCCCCGCCCGTCGAGGAACGTCACCTCGGGTCCCGCCTCGCTCAGAAGCTTGAGCCCCGGCTTGTCGGGCCACTGCGTGTTGACGGGGTAGTTGCCGGGGGCGACGAGCACCGTGTCGAACGGCGACGCCATCCAGAGCGCCTCCGCCACGTCGCTCATCTCATCCGGGACGCGGATGATCTCGCCGGACGCAGCCGCCGGGAGAAGCGCGGCAATCAGAAAAAAAGTGAGGACCTTGACCAATGTTCCTCCCTATGAAAAGCCCTGCGCCGGCGAAACGCGGGGTCGGCCCCGGGACCCACGCCCCGGGCGATCTCACTCTCATCTCCTACCATCTTACCACACCGCAACATCTGTGACCACACGTACTTGCGCCGTGCGCGACCGTGTCGCCGTCCGCGCGTCACACGCGGCGGGGGAGCGTTTCAACGTTGCGCGCAGACCGTGGAGATTAGCCAGCGGACAGCACGGACCGTTGACGGGGCTGACTGACTCCCAGGGGGTACAGTTCTTGCAGCAAAGACAGGACTTGCAATGGATAACAAGTGATGCTAGGTTGCCCGCAATCTGTGACAGGCAACAAGGAGGAGCAGATGAAGATTGCGTCAACAGCCATGGTGGTTGCCCTGCTCATCCTCGCGCCGATGCCGGGAGTGGTTCCCGGGCTCGGCCTCGCGACGGGTCACTCCGCCCCGCGCGAGAGACCACTTCAGGGATTCGGTGCGGAGACTGTTGGGGGAGAGGGAGGCACGCCCTACGTAGTCACCTCGCTCGGGGATTCCGGACCAGGAACGCTCCGAGACGCCGTCTCGTCCTCCGGCCGTTACATCACGTTCTCCGTCTCTGGGACCATCGGGCTCCAGAGCTCCCTCGTGATTTCGAGGAGCAACCTGACGATCGACGGCTCGACCGCCCCCGGCAATGGCATCATGATCACCGCCGGACACAGCGGCGTAGCGAGCGCCCTCCTGAACATCAAGGGGGCGAGCAACGTCATCATCAAGCACCTGCGCGTCAGGGACCCGGTCGACTCCTCGACCGGCGACTGCATCCGCATCTGGAGCGGTTCGCACCACATCGTGGTCGACCACTGCTCCTTCCGGCGAGGCGCCGACGGCTGCTTCGACATCGCGGACAACGCCCACGACATCACGATGCAGTGGTGCATCATCGCGGAGACTGTCAAGAATGCGCTCATCAGGACGGGCCTCTACAACATCTCCATCCACCACAACCTCTTCGTCCACGGCGACGAGCGGAACCCGCAGTTCGACGATGCACACGGCGTCGATTTCGTCAACAACGTCATCTACGACTGGTCGAGCAACTACGGCACGCGGATCCGAAACGGCGCGAGCGTGAACCTGGTGAACAACTACTACGCGCCCAGTCCGCGAAGCGACGCCCCGCACACCATCGTGATCCTCGCGAGCGCGGGCCCCGTCTACATGTCGGGGAATGCTCTCCCGTCTTCGTGCACCGTGACGGGCACGACCGGGACGAGGCTCCCGGCGCCCGAAGTCGACGAGATGTCGGCGACCGCGGCCCTCTACGCCGTGCTGGAGGAGGCGGGCGCCTGGCCACGGGACTCGGAGGACCAGGAGTACGTCTCGGACGTGACAACGACATCGATAGAGGAGAACTCCTGGGGAAAAATAAAGGCGATGTACCGCTGATGTCTACCCCCCCGAAATAGGCGGATGTTGAGTCTCGAGATTGAGACCCTCGGTACCCCCGTGGTCCTGCCACGGGGGTACTCTATTTCCGGGGGTGCGTCGTGTCAGGGGGTAGCCCGGGGGTGCGCTGTTCCGGGGAATCCTGTTCCGGGAAGTCCCGTCCGGAGGGTGCCCCGGCTCAGAGCGAGCGGGCCGGCGCCCCGGGAAGAAAAGCGCTCGGGAATCGATCGTCCTTGAGTGGGATGCTGACACTCTCGCGGCGTGTGTGATCGGCGGGGTTCCTCACGAGACCTTCGATCTCCTCCCCGGCAACGTACAGGCGGGTGTTGGCGGGAGCGGGCGTGTAGAACGTGAGGCCCTGGAGGTCGTCGAGCGTCGGGACCCAGAGCCCGCCGGCCTCATCCCTCACGCCCCGGATGCGGATCTCGACGCGGTCGCCCGAGTGCGTCGCCTCCCAGTCCAGATACCGGTAGATCAGGTTCGCGGCCAGGAATCGACCGGGCATCGTGACGTAGAGCCGCCCTTCCCGATGCTCCTCCTCGAGGGCGAGGAGGGCGTCGAGCGACCCGGGGGTCCACGGGGAGGCGTCGCTCTCCGACTCAGCGAGACGGACATCGACGAGCATCCAACCACCCTTGGCCTTGAGCTCGAGCAGGATCCCCTCGGAGAGCTGCCGCCCGAGCTCCCCGGAACCCACCCCGGGAACCCTGCCCCACCTGCCGGCGTACTTCCTGAAGGAGTACCTCCGGAGATCGGGCTCCCACGGCGAAACACCCCCGTCCGTCCCGGCCTCAACAGCCGCGGCGTCCGTCACGCCGGCGGCAGGAACCGGAGCGTCGCGCTCGCCGGGCTGCCAAGGCTCAAGCAGGTGGTTGGCGAAGACCGCGCGCCCGGTCCACTCCCCCGTCACGAAGGCGTGCGAGAGGTACTCGAAGAGCTGTCGACCGTAGTCCACGAGCGAGCAGGCCGCGTCCTGCCCGACCGTGTGGACGAGCTCGCCCCCGTCCACGAACGCGATCCCCCGCGACAGGAGGGGTTGCTCGCGGTCGTCGGTGACCGCCACCCCGACGTCGCCCGCCATGGAGACGGCCGCGACGTACGGATAGGGGAACTTCCTGAGGGCGATCTCCTCGCGGCTCTCCCAGCCGCACCCGGCTGCCAAGCAGACCAGGATGGCAGAGACAGCGACGGCGGTTCTGCGGCGTTTCGACAAGGAACCCGTCCGGTCCGGGTGAACAGAAGCTCGGTATTCTCCTGCCTTCGCTCTCTTTCTACCCTGCCCTCCATTGGATTACAAGCGCGGGCATGACGTTTCAGGATGCGGTTCGACCCTGATGGCTTGCGGCCACCGCCCGCGTGCGCTAGAATGGCACCGCGGAGCAAGTTAAGGAGGTTCCACCGATCCATGCCGGCAAATCTTCCCCCCCCCTACAAGGCCGCCGAACAACGCTTTCGGGAAGCCAAGACGACCGAGGACAAGATCGCCGCTCTCCAGGAGATGATGGCGATCATCCCGAAGCACAAGGGCACGGACAAGCTCCGGGCCGACCTCCGGCGGCGTCTCTCCAAGCTCCGGACGGAGCAGCAGCAACCGTCCAGGAAGGGGCATAAGGGCCCCTCCTACCACATCCCGAAGGAGGACGCCCCACAGATCGTCCTCGTCGGGAGCCCGAACGTCGGGAAGTCCTCGCTGGTCGCCGCGACGACGAACGCGACGCCCGAGGTGGCCGACTACCCGTTCACGACGCGCCTGCCGCTTCCGGCGATGATGCCGTACCAGGACATCTACCTCGAGCTCATCGACCTCCCTCCCCTCTCGCCGGATCACACGGAGACGTGGCTCCCTGAGATCATCCGGAACGCCGACGCGGCGCTCCTCGTCGTCGATCTCGCGGCGGACGATTGCGTCGACATGTTCATGTTCGTGCGAACTACCCTGGCCTCGAAGGGGATCAGGCTCAGCCCCGTGCACGACCCGAAGGAGACCGAGCTTGCGAGAAACGTCAAACCTACGCTCATCATCGCGAACAAGCTCGACGAGCCCTCGGCCGACGAGAACCTCGAGTTCCTGAAGGAGATCGTCGGCGGCGAGTTCGAGATCCTCCCCGTCTGCGCCGTGATGGGGAAAGGCATCCCCGAGATGAAGAAGAGGCTCTACGAGTTCCTCGACGTCGTCCGCATCTACAGCAAGGTGCCCGGCAGGAAGGTGGACGAGAAGAAGCCCTTCATCGTGCCGCGGGGGAGCACGGTCATCGACGTGGCGAGGAAGATCCACCGGGAGTTCGGCGACCACCTGAAGTTCGCCCGCGTGTGGGGCTCGGGGAAGTTCGACGGCCAGATCGTCCAACGCGACCACGTCGTCGAAGACGGCGACGTCCTCGAGATCCACGTCGACATGTAACACCCTCACGACGATCGACCAGGAGGCATAATGAGCTTGCAAGAGCTCGTGTACGGACCCACCTACGAGGAGATGCTCCACCCGGACAGGATCGACCCGGACATCCGCGCGCAGGCGCTCGAGGCGGCGAAGAACGACCCCCTGAGCCCGTTCAATCTCTACAACATCACGTGGCGGAATCCGTCCGGGAAGATCTACCGCATCGTACTTCCGCGGGAACTCACCGGGATCGACGCGAACATCGTCGTCCTCTACAGCAAGGACTTCCCGACCCGAAGCCACAAGGTCGGCGCCACCTACTCGGTCACGATGGAGCACCAGCTCGCCGGGGACATCGTGCCCGGGCGACACTCGCTCATCTGGCCGTCGACGGGGAACTACGGGATCGGTGGCGCGTACGTCGGGCCGCGGATGGGATACGATTCGCTCGTGCTGCTGCCCGAGCTGATGAGCCGCGAGCGCTTCGAGCAGATCGAGAGGTACGGCGCGCGCTACATCAAGACACCGGGGTGCGAGAGCAACGTCAAGGAGATCTACGACAAGGCGAACGAGCTTCGGAAGTTCCCGAGCAACCGGATCATGAATCAGTTCGAGGAGTTCGGGAACTACCGCTTCCACTACTACTGCACCGGCAACTCGTGCATCGAGGTCGTGCGCGATCTCGCGACGCTCGGCGTCGGGAACGGCAGGATCGCCGCGTTCACCTCCGCGATGGGCTCGGCCGGGACGATCGCCGCCGGCGAGCGCATCAAGCACGAGTTCCACGACGCGCTGACGATCGGCGTCGAGCCGATCCAGTGCCCGACGCTCTACTGGAACGGGTACGGCGGGCACGACATCCAGGGGATCGGCGACAAGCACGTCACGTGGATCCACAACGTCTTCGAGATGGACGCGATGATGTGCGTCGACGACATCGAGAGCAAGAAGGGTCTCCAGCTCCTGACCGAGGAGGCCGGGCAGAAGATCATGTCCGAACGATACGGGGTCCCCGACGAGAGCATTCGGGAGATGTCGGAGGTGATGGGGATCTCGGGCGTCTGCAACGTCCTCGCCGCGATCAAGACCGCGAAGTTCTACGGACTCCGGGAGGGCGAGAACATCGTCACGATCGCGACCGACACGATGGACCGCTACCACTCGGTGATGGAGCAGCTGACGGAGACGTACGGGGAGATGGACGAGATCGAGGCCGCCGTCAGGCTCGGCACGATCTTCCACGGCGCCAAGACCGACTGGATCCGCGAGGGCACGAAGCTCGCGAAGCAGTGCTGGTTCAATCTCAAGTACTACACCTGGGTCGAGCAGCAGGGGAAGACCGTCGAGGAGCTCGACGTGCAGCGCGATCCCGCGTACTGGCTCGCCGAGCAGGCGAAGGTCGGGGAGATCGATCACGCGCTCAGGGAGCGGCGGGACGCCTAGCCCAACGCGGCGCGGCGCCCCGGGGGAGGCTCGGTGACGGCAGTCCGGCTCGTGACCGCCGCGGCCATGGTGGCCGCGGCAGCCCTTCCGGCAACGGCGACCACCATCGTCGTGAACCACGACGGCACCGGTCAGTTCGAGACGATCCAGGAGGGCATCGACGCCGCGAGCGAAGGCGACACGGTCCGCGTCATGCCCGGCACGTACACCGGGAGCTTGAACACCAACCTCGCCTTTGGCGCGAAGAACATCGTGCTGCGCGGGAACCCCGCCGACCCTTCCGAGACGATCGTCGACTGCCAGCACCTGAGCGGCAACCGCGCCATCAAGCTCGTCGGGACGGGCCAGGACACGACGTCGGTCGTCGACGGGTTCACCATCAAACGCGGCCGAGTCGTCGGTCCGTCCGAGCCCGGAGCGGGCATCCGCTGCTGGCAGACCTCGCCCAAGCTCCTGAATCTCGTCATTACGGACAACGTGGCCGAGTTCGGCAGCGCGGGCGGCGGGATCTACTGCGGCAACTCCTCTCCGGTCATCCGAAACGTCACGTTCTCCGTCAACTCGTCGGACAACGGCGCCGGGCTCTACTGCGCGACGTTCTCGTCCCCGAAGCTCCGGAACGTCTCGTTCGCGGACAACGTGGCGGGCAACCGTGGGGGTGCGATCTACTGCGGAACGGGGTCCGACCCGACACTCGCCGGCGTCGCGATCGTCGGGAACACGGCCGGCAACGAGGGCGGCGGCCTCTACTGCTTCCAGTCTTCACCGACGCTTACCCGGGTCACCTTCCTCCGAAACGTGGCGACCCAGAGCGGGGGCGGCGTGTTCTGCGGCGACGACAGCGGCCCCTCGCTCACGAACGTGACGTTCGCGCTGAACGAGGCGGCCGACACCGGGGGAATCTACCTCACCGACAACTGCGATCCCACCATCAGCAATACGATCATCGCGTACTCGACCGGCGGCGCCATGAGCTGCCAGTTCGACAGCGACCCCGTCGTCACGCACTGCTACTCGCACGAGAACGACGGCGACGACGACCTCTGCAGCGCGCGCCCCGACAACGTGATCGGGGTCGACCCCGTGTTCTGCGACATCGGGAACGACGACGTGACGCTTGCGAGCACGTCGCCGTGTCTCGCCGACGGCAACGAGTGGGAGGAGCTCGTGGGCGCGCACGGACAGGGGTGCAGTGAGCCCGCGGTCGAGCCGGCGTCCTGGGGGAGAATCAAGGCGTTCTACCGGTAGACGACCCGCGCCTCGAACCGCGGGCACCACGTTGCGTACAGGGACGAAGGGTGAGACATGAAACGCTTGAGCTGGCAGGTCAGACTGGGGCTGACGCTCGTCATCCTCTCGGTCGCCATCTACTTCATCCACTTCGCGATCTTCCACGACACACATCACATCTTCGTCTACCTGGTCGGACACCTCGCGTTCCTGCCGATCGAGGTCCTGCTCGTCACGCTCGTCATCCACAGCCTGCTTGGCGCGAGGGAGAAGCGCCGGCGGCTCGAGAAGCTGAACATGGTGATCGGGGTGTTCTTCAGCGAGGTCGGCACCCAGCTGCTGGCCCGGTTCTCCGACGCCGACCCGGCGCTCGAGGAGATCCGCTCCGACCTCGTCATGGAGGCCGACTGGACCGACCAGGCGTACCGCGCCGTCGATGCGCGGCTCCGGAAGCGTTCGTACGACGTCGACGTCGCGAAGGTCGATCTCCCCGATCTCCGGAGATTCGTCTCCGACCGGCGGGACTTCATGCTCAGGCTTCTCGAGAACCCCACCCTCCTCGAGCACGAGACGTTCACGGAACTCCTCCGGGCCACGTTCCACCTGACGGAGGAACTCACCAGCCGAAGCGACTTCGCCCAACTCCCGGAGAGCGACCTCAAGCACCTCGGCGGGGACATCGCGAGGGCCTACTCGAAGCTCGTCGACGAGTGGCTCGACTACATGAAGCACCTCAGGGACAACTATCCGTACCTGTTCTCCCTGGCCCTCCGGACCAATCCGTTCGATCAGAGCGCCTCTCCCGTCGTGAACCAGGGCGGAAAGGCACTCCAAAAACACTCCGCGCCTTGACAGCGGGCACGTTTCCTGCTAATGTAAGAGGAGACTTACTTTCTGAGAGGAATCATGCTTTCCGCCCGAACCGCCGATTATCTCGAGACCATCTACGTTCTGTCCCTTCACCACGACACCGTGGGGGTCTCTCAAGTGGCTGCGGACCGCAAGGTTACGGTCCCGACGGCCCGGTCGGCCATCGGCCGGCTCAAGGACGACGGCTTCGTCCGGCAGGAGCGGTACGGGAAGGTCCTCCTGACGCCGAAGGGGCGGGAGCGGGCTGCCAGGGTCTACAGGTCGCACACGGTCCTCTTTCGCTTCCTCCACGAAGTGCTCCGCGTCGAGCCGACGACGGCCGACGAGGAGGCGTGCCGGCTCGAGCACGGGCTCTCGCAGGACACCCTGGCGAAGCTGCTCGAGTTCCTCGACGCGCAGCCCGCGCTCGGCCCGGAACCCTCGGAGCGCGACGCCGCCCCCGGCCGGGGCGCCGATCCGGGAGAAAGCACGGAGGACGGCGGGTAAGCCATGGAGACGTTCGTTCTTGCGGTGATTCTCGTGATCGCCGTCGCGGTTCTCGCGAGGATCGTGTGGCGATCCATCAGGCGCGCCACCGACGCCTCCTCCCCCGCCTGCGGCGGGTGCCCGTTCATACAGGAGTGTGGCTCGGCCGACGCCGCGCCGAGGGAAGAATGCGACGAGAAGAAGAGAACATGAACCCTGAGGGACACGTCCCGCTGACGGCGCTCGCGCCGGGAGACGGGGCGAGGGTCGTCGACGTCGAGGGCGAGGGGGCATTCCGCCGCCGGCTCCTCGACATGGGCTTCGTCAAGGGCGCGCGCGTCCGCGTGATCAAGCACGCGCCGCTCATGAACCCCATCGAGTACTGCATCGGTGGAACCCACGTCACGCTCAGAAGGGAAGAGGCGGCGCTCATTCTCGTCAAACCGGCGCTCGTTCCGCCATGGTGCCCCGAGCGCAAGGGCGGACGCGGCGGGGGCCGTCACCGACGGGGCCACGGATGGGGTCCACGATGGCTGCACCGAAAAACCTCCGGATAGCCCTCGCGGGCAATCCCAACTCCGGCAAGACCTCCATCTTCAACAGCATGACCGGCGCGCGCCAGCAGGTCGGGAACTGGCCGGGCGTGACGGTCGAGAAGAAGACCGGCTCCTTCACGTACAACGGCTACGAGATCGAGGTCGTCGATCTCCCCGGCACCTACAGCCTCACCGCCTACTCGGTCGAGGAGCGGGTGGCCCGCGCGTACCTCGTCGAGGAGAAGCCCGACGTCGTCATCCACGTCGTCGACTCCGGCAACCTCGCCCGCAATCTCTATCTCACCGTGCAGCTCCTCGAGCTTGGTGTCGATCTCGTCGTCGATCTCAACATGTGGGACGAGTTCGCGGCCTGCGGTTCGGAGCTCGACCGTGACCGTCTGGCGACGCTCATCGGTGCCCCCGTCGTGCCGACGGTCGGCCACCGCGAGATCGGTATCGACGATCTTCTCGACGCGACGATCCGGCTTTTCGAAGAGCGCGTGAAGGGACACCGCCACGTCCCGATCTCCTACGGCTCGCACGTCGACGATGTCCTGAACGAGCTCACGGATCTCCTCGAGGGGAGTCAGGAGCTCATCGGAAGTTACCCGCCGCGCTGGGCCGCGATCAAGCTCCTCGAGGGTGACATCGAGATCACGAAGCTCCTGTCGTCCGACGACGACAGGGCGCGGCGTATCCGGGAAGCCGCGGAGCGAGCGGCCCGCCACATCGAGGTTGCGACCAAGTCCGATCCGGAGAAGGTCATCTCGGAGGGGCGCTACGGCTACATCGAGGGAGCTCTCAAGGAGGTGCTGACCGAGGAGACCGCCGACCGGATGGAGCTCTCCCGCCGCCTCGACCGCGTCTTCACGAATCGGTACCTTGGGTATCCCATCTTCCTCGCGTTCGTCTGGATCCTCTTCCAGCTGACCTTCCGCGTCGGGGCGTACCCGATGGAGTGGATCGAAACGTTCGTCGGCTGGCTCTCGACCACGCTCGCGGCGGTCCTCCCCGAATCGATGCTCTCGAGCCTCATCGTCGACGGCGTGATCGGCGGCGTCGGTTCGGTGATCGTGTTCCTCCCGAACATCATGACCCTCTTCCTCGCCATCGCCTTCCTCGAGGACTCGGGCTACATGGCGCGGGCGGCGTTCCTCATGGACAGGGTGATGCACGCGCTCGGACTCCACGGAAAGTCGTTCATCCCGCTCCTCGTGGGGTTCGGGTGCAGCGTCCCGGCCATCATGGCGACGAGGACGCTCGAGTCGAAGCGCGACCGGACGCTCACGACGCTCATCGTGCCGCTCATGTCGTGCAGCGCGCGCCTCCCCGTCTACCTTCTCATCGCCGGCACGTTCTTCGCCGAGCGCGCCGGGACGGTCGTGTTCGTCGTCTACGTGACGGGCATCGTTGCTGCGATCCTCGTGGGAAGGCTGTTCTCGAAGACGCTCTTCCGGAGCGCCCCGGCGCCGTTCGTCATGGAGCTTCCCCCCTACCGCCTCCCGACGGCGAAGGGACTCGCGATTCACACCTGGGAGCGCTCGAAGATCTACCTCCAGAAGATGGGCGGCGTGATTCTCGTAGCCTCGATCATCCTGTGGTTCCTGGGCGCGTTCCCCCAGAACACGGCGCTCACCGAGGAGTACGAGGCCGAGATGGACGCCCTGAGAGCGGTCGGCACCGAAGAGGTCCTCGGGAGGATCCAGGAGCTCGAGATCGAGGCCGAGGCGGCGCAGATTGAGAGTTCCTACATCGGGAGGGCGGGAAAGGCCGTGTATCCGGTGGTCCGGCCGCTCGGGTTCACGTGGGAGATGGGCGTGAGCCTGGTCACCGGGTTCGTGGCCAAGGAAGTCGTCGTCTCGACCCTCGGCGTCCTCTATCATACGAGAGTCGACGGAGAATCGGAGCGGTCGCTCTCGGACGCGCTCCGCGATCCTGCGAGAGGCATCACGCCGCTCGCCGGCTTCGCATTCATGATCTTCGTCCTCCTATACACGCCGTGTGTCGTAGCGGTAGTGGCAGTGAAACGGGAAGTGGGGACCGGGTGGATGTTATTCTCGGTCTTCTACCAGCTGGTTCTCGCGTGGCTCGTGAGCTTCGGTGTCTACCAGATCGGGCAGCTCGTGGGCCTTGGCTAACCGCAAGGAGATCCATCCATGTCGAAGGAGAGTTCACCTTCGGGCGTCAGGCCGCCCGCGGCCCTGACTTGCGTCCTTCTCACGCTCGCCCTCGCCGCCCTCACCGTCGCGCCGACGGGCTGCGCGCGCACCACGACGGCCGACGCTCCTGAGGCTCCTCCGGCGGCCCGCACGGTCGACGCAGCCGACACGCTTCACGGCATCGTCGTTCCCGATCCGTACCGGTGGCTCGAGGACTTCGAGTCCGAGGAGGCGCAGGCCTGGGTCGACGTTCAGAACGCCTACACGGAGGCCGTCCTCGCGACGTTCCCCGATCGCGATCAGCTTCGCGCGCGCCTCGACGAGCTCTTCCAGATCCCCTCCCTGGGCTACATGTGGGAGCGCGGCGACCGCCTCTTCTTCCTCAGGCGCGATCCGGAGAACGAGCAGCAGGTCCTCTACGTCAGGCGCGGCGTCGAGGGTGAGCCCACGAAGCTCATCGATCCGGAGGATTTCGGCGACGACGTGCCCGTCGGACTCGACTGGTGGCACCCGACGCCGGACGGGCGCCTCCTGGCCTACGGAATCTCGGAGGGCGGAAGCGAGTCGAGCACGCTCTATGTGATGGACGTCGACTCGAAGGAGCTTCACCCCGACACGATCCCCCACACCCGCGCCGTGTCGCTCGCGTGGAAGCCGGACAAGAGCGGTTTCTACTACACGCGCTTCCCGAGCCCGGGCGAGGTGCCCGACGACGAGCTCTACTACCACCGCCGCGTCTTCTACCACGAGCTCGGGACCAATTCAGCTGATGACCCGCTCATCTTCGGCGGCGATCTCGAGATGCACACGTGGACCGGGATCTCGCTCTCCACGAACGGGCGGTGGCTCTTCGGCTACGCCATGTACGGCTCGGCGGAGAACGACATCTATCTCATGGATCTCGAGAGCGACGAGGGATGGAAGCCGTTCGTCGTCGGACTCGCCACGAGAACCAGCGGAGTCCCGATCGAGGACGAGTTCTTCATGTCCACGCAACACGAGGCCCCGAACGGGAGGATCTTCAGGGTCGATCTCACGAAGCCCGGGCGCGAGCACTGGGTCGAGATCATCCCCGAGTCCGAGAACGCGATCGAGACCTACATGTACGTGAGCGGTCGAGTGTTCGTGCGTTACCTGGAGAACGCGCACTCGAATGTGCGGGTGTTTGACCGGGACGGCACCCACCTCAACGACGTCGAGCTTCCCGACATGGCCACGGTCTTCGACTGGACCGGCAACTGGAAGGGCGACGACGCGTTCATCGGCATCTCTTCCTACCTCCTTCCGCCGAGGATCCTCCGCTACGACATCGACACGGGCGAGCTTGCGGTCAACATGGCGGTCGAGGCGCCGATCGACACCGCCCCGTACGTGACCAGGCAGGTCTGGTACACCTCCAGGGACGGGACGGAGGTTTCGATGTTCCTGGTCCACAGGAGGGACACCGAGCTCGACGGAACCAACCCGACGGTCCTCACCGGCTACGGAGGCTTCACCTCGTCCACGACGCCGGGCTTCGCGAGGAACCGCTACCTCTGGCTCGATCACGGCGGAGTCTGGGCCGAGCCCAACCTCCGCGGAGGGGGCGAGTACGGCGAAGAGTGGCACCGCGACGGTATGCTCGGAAACAAGCAGAACACGTTCGACGACTTCATCGCAGCGGCGGAGTGGCTCATCGAGAACGGCTACACCTCTCCCGAACGCCTCGCGGTCTGGGGCGGGAGTAACGGCGGGCTCCTGACGGGCGCCTTCGCCACGCAGCGGCCCGATCTCGCCGGCGTCGTCATCAGCGACGTGCCGCTTCTCGACATGGTCCGCTTCCACCGCTTCTACGCCGCGATGATCTGGACCCCCGAGTACGGCACGCCCGAGGAGCCAGAGCAGTTCGAGTGGCTCTACGACTACTCGCCGTACCACCGCATCGTGGACGGCAGGGCGTATCCGGCGATCCTCTTCACGACGGCCGAGTCCGACTCGCGCGTCCACCCGTCGCACGCGATGAAGGCGACCGCGCGGCTCCAGGCCGCGACCTCGTCGGGCCGCCCCATCCTGCTCCACTACGAGCGCAAGGCGGGACACGGCATGGGCCTTCAGATGAGCACGATCCTCGACCAGTACGTCGACTACTACTCGTTCCTCTTCTCCCAGATGGGGATGAGGTACGGGCGTGCTCATTGACGCGCACGCACACCTCAATCTGTACGGGGAGGACCTCGACCAGGCCCTCCTCGAGATCGAGGATCTCTCCATCTTCACCGTCACGAACTCGATGGATCCCGACTCGTACGGGAAGAACCTCGAGATCGCCGGGAGGAGCGACCTCGTCCTCGCGACCTTCGGGGTGCACCCGTGGAACGCGCCTCTCTACGTCGATCGCCTGGAGGAGTTGAACGACCCCGCGCTCACGAGCCCGGCGCTCGGAGAGATCGGCCTGGACCGCCGGTTCGTCGAAGACGAGTCGCAGTATCCGGCGCAGGAGGCGGTCTTCGAGTTCCTCCTCGCCGCGGCGCGCGACCGGAATCAGCTCGTGACCCTCCACACCTCGGGTGCGGAGGAGACCGTCCTCGGTCTCCTGGATCTCTACGGCATTGAGCGGGCGATCGTGCACTGGTACTCTGGACCGGTCGAGACGTTCCGGGAGCTCGTCGAGCGCGGCACGTACTTCACGTTCGGCCCGGAGGTCGCGGTGTCCGAGCACATCCGGGCGCTCGCGAGGGAGGTCCCCGTCGGGCTCCTTCTCACGGAGACCGACAACCCCGGCGGTCCGAAGTGGCTGACCGGGGAACCAGGCAGACCGCACCTCATCCGGGACGTCGTCGGCGCGCTCGCGGAGATCAGGGAGACCTCGCCCGGCGAGATCGAGCGGACGGTCGAGGAGAACTTCCGGCGACTGGTGCTCGGCGACCCGCGGCTCGCGAACGCTTGCACGGCTTTCACCATAGGAGACGATCGTGCCGACTCGTGATCCTGACCGAGCGATCAGGGGCGACGTCGTGGTCGATGCTGGCATCGACGAGGCCTGGGACGCCTGGACGACCGAGGACGGCGTCCGGTCGTTCTTCGCCCCGGGCTGCCACATCGAGCCTGAGGTCGACGGGCTGTACGAGATTTTCTTCAACCCTGCCGCCGAGCCGGGTCAGCGCGGCGGCGACGGGATGAGGATCCTCGCGTTCGAGCCCCCGAAGTTGCTCGCGTTCACGTGGAACGCGCCCCTCGACATGCCCCACGTGCGCGCCCAGCGTACGTCGGTCGTCGTGAGGTTCGCCGACACCGGCGACGGCCGCACACGGGTGTCGCTGACGCACACCGGATGGGGCGAGGGCGAGGAGTGGGACCGCGCGTTTGCGTACTTCACGAGGGCGTGGCTCGACGTCGTGCTCGAGCGTCTCGTTTACCGCTTCTCGGTCGGTCCCGTCGACTGGGAGAACCCGCCCGCGATGATGTCGCGCGAGCCAGCGGAGTAGGAGCCCACCGAGCAGGAACGCGGCGGCACGAGGTGGACGACATCGCGTTCTGGCGCGCGATCGACTGGATCGACCGCGTCGAACTCAGGGTCTTTTCGAGGTACACGCGATGAGACACTCGCTTCAGACAGGATTCACTTTCGGCATGACCTCGGGGATCATCACGACCCTCGGGCTCATGGTCGGCCTCCACGCGGGCACGCACTCGCGGCTCGCCGTGATCGGCGGGATCCTCACGATCGCGATCGCCGACGCATTCTCGGACGCGCTCGGGATCCACATATCCGAGGAGGCCGAGAACGTCCACACCGAGAAGCAGGTCTGGGCCGCGACGATCTCCACCTTCCTCACGAAGTTCGTGTTCTCGCTGACCTTCCTCGTGCCGGTCCTGCTGTTCGATCTTCGGACCGCGATCATCGTGGGCGTGATCTGGGGGCTCGGCGTCCTCGGCATCGCCAGCTATCGAATGGCCCGGTCCCAGGGAACTCCGCCCTGGCGGGTGATCTGTGAGCACCTCCTCATCGCTGTCGTGGTGATCGTCTCGACGCACTTCGTCGGCGAGTGGATCGCCGCCCGCTTTGGATAGCGTCTTTCGAGAAGGGGAATACCGTGCCGCCACGTGAGACCGAGATCCTCGCGAGGGCCGTCATCGAGGACGACGAGCACTTCCTCCTCGCCCACACCCGGGGCGCGTCCAACACCTTCCTCCCGGGCGGACACGTGGAACCCGGGGAGGGCCTGGTCGCCTGCCTCGAGCGGGAACTCGAAGAGGAGCTGGGCATCTCGTCCCGCGTCGGCGACTACCTGGGCGCCGTCGAGCACGCCTGGACCGACGCCGGCGGCGAGCACCACGAGATCAACCACTGCTTCGCCGTGACGTCGCCCGAGCTCTCCAGAGCGGTGCCGCTCCGCCCAAGGGAAGAGCGACTCGAGTTCTCGTGGGCCCACGAGAGGGAACTCGCCGACCGCGGGCTCGAGCCGAAGCCGCTCGTCCCGCTCCTCGCCGCCTGGCAGACGGGGGACCGCGGGACTTGGTGGGCGTCGACGCTCGGCGGCCGTGTGGGCGGCAGCGGAGACGGCAGCGGTCGCGCCGCAGCGGGTGGGGCGCACGACGAGACTGAGCGCGGCCCCCGATCCCCGGCGACAGAGGCGGAGATCCGGTACGCCGACAGCGCGGCCGGCGTCACCGCCGGGAACCTCAGCGGCTTCTTCCACGGATGGCCGAACCCGCCGACACCCGACACGCACCTCGAGCTCCTCGAGAGGAGCGACGAGATCGTGCTGGCCATCGACATGCCGACGGGTGACGTCGTGGGGTTCGTCTCGGCCGTTACGGACGGCACGCTCTGCGCCTACGTTCCGCTGCTCGAGGTCGTCCCATCTCACAGGGGCCGGGGCATCGGACGCGAGCTCGTCCGGCGGATGCTCGCCAAGGTGGAGCACCTCTACATGGTCGACCTCGTCTGCGACAAGGAGCTCGTGCCGTTCTACGAGACGTTCGGTATGCGCTCGGCTCACGCAATGGTCGTCCGCAACTACGATCGACAGTCCGGCTCGGGCGGGAAGCGCGGCTGACGGTGACGCGGCGGGACGACGCGCGCGTGACCGCGCCCTCCTTGACGGGAGCCGCGCCCGGTGGTACTCTATCAGTCCCCGAAGCTGATCGATCCATCACGATCTCAGTCGAGGCTGCAGCAGAGACCGGCGCGCGGCCCGAGCCGCCTCGCCTCGAGCGCGCGTCCACCACACGGGAGGTGAAGCGATGGCGAATCCGCTCTGCCACTTCGAGCTCATGGTGAGCGATCCCGAGAAGGCGAAGGCCTTCTACGGGAAGGTGTTCGACTGGGAGTTCGTCGACTCTGGCATGCCCGACTACACGATGATCAAGACGGGGAGCGACCCGGGCGGCGGCATCATGAAGAAGCCCGACCAGGCGCCCCACTTCGCGCTCAGCGTCTACTACCTGGTCGACAGCATCGACGAGACCCTGAAGAAGGTCGAGGGCGCCGGCGGGAAGATCGGCATGGGCAAGACCGAGATTCCAAGCGTCGGGTACTGGGGCCTCTTCTTCGACACCGACGGTATCCCCGTCGGGATCTACGAGAACAAGTAGCGGCGTAGAGCGGCAGGCGCAGCATCCCGCGCCGAGCACCGCGTCGCCCATGACTTAAAGAAATGCCGGCTCCCGCGCTCAGCGGGGGCCGGCCTGTGTCTGGCGTATGCATCCCCGCCTCGACGCGGGCGGGGTCCTCGCCGCGGTGCTACCGGTAAAGCCCCTTGATGCTTCCCCAGCTCCGGGGGTCGACCGCAGGAGGCTCGCACTCCGGGTAGACCGTCGAGTGATCCTCGTTGACGTAGGGCTCGAAGACGAAGTTCTCGTCGGGGATGCTCGCGTCGATCTGGAACCTCGGCTCGAACACGGCGCAGACCGTGTCACCCCAGAAGTTGTACGGAGCGTCAATCGTCAGGGTGACGCCCGGCGCGGCGGCCGCCGCGAGATTGACGACCGAGCCGTGGATGTTGTTGGCGGCCTCCAGCGCGCCGCCGATCGTAATGTCGAACATGTGCGAGTCGAAACCGGCCGCCGTCGAGATCTCGATGTTCGCGACCGAGTTGCTCTGGATCAGGTTGTACCCGAGCGTGACGTTCAGCGGCTCACGCGCCCTGAGGAGAGGCGACTCGCACCGGAGTACCAC
>JALGWI010000122.1 GCA_025774245.1 bacterium | reverse complement strand
ACGCCCGGGCGAGCCTAGTGGAACGACCTCATCCGTGCCCGCAGGACCGCGTGCGCCGCAGCGAGCCGCGCCACCGGCACGCGGTAGGGCGAACAGCTCACGTACGCCAGCCCCGCGTGGTGGCAGAAGTCGATCGAGGCGGGATCGCCGCCGTGCTCGCCGCAGATGCCAAGGTGGAGGTCCGGGTTGATCTGGCGCCCCTTCTCGACGGCCATCTTCACGAGCTGGCCGACGCCCCGCTGATCGAGCGACTGGAACGGGTCTTTCCGGAGAATGCCCTTCTTCAGGTAGTCCTTGATGAAGGCGCCCGCGTCGTCGCGGCTGTATCCGTAGGTCATCTGCGTGAGGTCGTTCGTCCCGAACGAGAAGAAGTCCGCGTACTCCGCGACCTCATCCGCCGTGAGCGCGGCCCGTGGGATCTCGATCATCGTCCCGATGCGTATGTCGACCGCCACCTTCTCCTGCGCGATGACCTCCCTGGCCACGCGGTCGACGAGTTCCCTCAGGATCGCGAGCTCCTTCGGCTCGCCGACGAGCGGGACCATGACCTCCGGCTTCACATCGACGCCGCGCCTCGCGAGCGAGCATGCCGCCTCGAAGATGGCACGCGCCTGCATCTCGTAGACCTCGGGATACGTGATCCCGAGCCGGCACCCGCGGTGCCCCAGCATCGGGTTGGCCTCGCGCAGCTCCTCCGCACGCTCTATCATCTGAGCGGCGTCCTTACCGAGCTCCTTCGCCAGTTGGCCGATCTCCTCGTCCGGCGGGATGAACTCGTGGAGCGGCGGATCGAGGAGCCGGATCGTGACCGGAAGCCCCTCCATCGCCTCGAGGATCCCCTCGAAGTCGGCGCGCTGGAACGGCAGCAGCTTGTCGAGCGCCGCTCGCCGCTCGGTCTCGTCGGCCGCCATGATCATCGCGCGGATGTGCCTGATCCGCTCGTCTCCGAAGAACATGTGCTCGGTCCGGCACAGACCGATGCCCTCGGCGCCGAAGCCTCGCGCGCGCGCGGCGTCCTCGGGCGTGTCCGCGTTCGTGCGGACGCCGAGCTGCCTGAACTCGTCGGCCCACTCCAGGAGCGTTGCGAAGTTCCCCGAGAGCTCCGCCTCGACGGTCGGCACCTGGCCGAGGATGACCTCGCCCGTCGACCCGTTCAGCGTGAGCCAGTCGCCTTCCTTGATGACGGTCCCGCTCACGGAGAACGTCCTCGCTGCGTAGTCGATCTTGACGTCACCGGCGCCCGCGATGCAGCACTTCCCCATGCCGCGCGCGACGACCGCCGCGTGCGAGGTCATGCCGCCCCTGGCGGTGAGGAATCCCTGCGATGCGTTCATGCCGTCGATGTCCTCGGGGGACGTCTCCTCTCTCACAAGAATCGTCCGCGCCTTCTCCGCGTCGTCGCTCTCGGCCCACCCGACGGCATCTTCCGCCGTGAAGACCACGCGGCCGACGGCCGCGCCCGGCGACGCGGGGAGTCCCTTCGCAAGGACGTCGTACTTCGCCGACGGGTCGAGTCCTTTGTGAAGGAGCCGCTCGATCTGCTCGGGCTCGACGCGGAGCACTGCGGTCTTGCGGTCGATGAGCCCTTCGGCCTCCATCTCGACCGCGATCCTGATCGCGGCCTCGGCCGTCCGCTTGCCGGTCCGCGTCTGGAGCATCCAGAGCTTGCCTTCCTGGATCGTGAACTCGATGTCCTGTGTGTCGGTGTAGTGCCGCTCGAGATTCTGCCTGATCGCCTCGAGCTCCTGGTAGATCGACGGCATCGTCTCCTCGAGCGACTCCTCGTCGCCCTCCTGCTTCTGCGCGAGGTTGATCGGTCGCGGCGTTCTCACGCCCGCCACCACGTCCTCGCCCTGCGCGTTCGGCAGATACTCGCCGTAGAAGACTTTCTCGCCGGTAGCGGGATCACGCGTGAAGGCCACGCCGGTCGCGCTGTTCTTGCCCATGTTGCCGAAGACCATCGCCTGGACGTTGACCGCCGTCCCCCAGTCGTCGGCGATGTCGTTGAGCCGGCGGTAGGAGATGGCGCGCGGGATGTTCCACGACTCGAAGACCGCGCTGATCGCGCCCCACAGCTGCTCCGTGGGATCGTCCGGGAACTCCTTGCCCGAGAGCTCCTTGACCTTCTTCTTGTACTCGACGGTGATCTCCCTGAGATCGTTCGCGTCGAGCTCGAGGTCGTGCCAGACGCCCTTCGTCTTCTTCCGCGCCTCGAGGATCCCGTGGAACGCCTCGCTGTCGAGGCTCATCACGACGTCGGCGTACATCTGGATGAGGCGGCGGTAGCTGTCGTAGACGAAGCGCTCGTCGCCGGTCTTCTTGATGAGACCGGCGGCCGTCTTCTCGTTCAGGCCGATGTTGAGGACGGTGTCCATCATCCCCGGCATCGACACCCGGGCGCCCGACCGGACCGAGAAGAGCAGCGGGTCGTCCGGGTTGCCGAACCCCGTGCCCATCGCCTCCTCGACCTTCGTGATCGCTGCGGCGACCTCGTCCTTGAGCCCGTCCGGAAACGTCCCGTCGCTGTCCATGTAGTGGGTGCAGACCTTGGTCGAGATCGTGAACCCGGCAGGGACCGGAATCCCCAGGTTCGTCATCTCGGCGAGGTTGGCGCCCTTCCCGCCGAGGATGTTCTTCATCTCCCCGCGGCCGTCGGCCTTCCCGCCGCCGAAGTAGTACACGCGCCTGTGTGGCATGTGGTGCTCCTTTCGATGCGATTCCAACGTGGCGTAGCCTGCGTCGCCGGGCCCGGAGGGCCCGGCTCGATGACGTTTCCATCCAGAACTAAAGAGGATAGCACCCCGGGAACGGCGAGGCAAACCGATTTGGCCCGAGAGCTCTGTGGGAATCGTGT
>JALGWI010000084.1 GCA_025774245.1 bacterium | reverse complement strand
CTCGTCGGTCACGCTCACCGACTGCACGTTCCTGGGCAATGCGGGTCCAGGGATGTCCTGCGGAGGCTCGTCGGTTCTCCTCGCCACGGGGTGCGAGTTCGCAGAGAATGCCGGACGAGGCGCCGTCTTCCACGGCTCCCAGGACGGTGACTACACCCTCACGGACTGCCGGTTCGTGGAGAACGCCGGAGGTGGGATGAGCTGTGGGACGTCGGGCGCCCTCGCGCTCACCCTCGCCGGTTGTTCCTTCATGGGCAACACCGCGGTTGGTGACGAGTGGGATGGCTGCGGGGGCGGGCTCTGCCTGGAATGGGGGGAGGGAGCGGACATCACTCTCGCCAATTGCTCCTTCGCGGACAACACCGCCGATGATTCTGGTGGCGGGCTCTACGCGGGCATTACCGGCTCGACTTCGCTCACCAACTGCACGTTCGCCAGCAACACCGCGGGCGAGGGCGGCGGGCTCTACGCGGCCGATTACGCCTCGACCTCGCTGACCGACTGCACGTTTGTCCTCAACACCGCCGAGGGGAATGGTGGAGCGGCAGCGTTCTTCCTGGCCCACGACCCGACGTTCTCAGGGTGCACAATCGTCGAGAACGACGCGAGCTCTGGGGGAGCGATTTACTGCGACGGGTTCATGGGCTGGGGAGACGCCACGATCACGAACACCATCATCGCCTTCAACACGGGGGAAGCCCCCCTCGCCTTCGGGCTGAACAGCGGTTCTTCCTGTAACGACTTCTACGGGAACGAAGGTGGGGATCCGTCGTGGTGCGGGTCCGACGGCAACATCTGTGAGGATCCGCTCTTCTGTCTCGACGAGAACCCGGACGCGCCCTACACGCTGCAGGTGGACTCGCCGTGCGCCGCGGGCAACAACCGCGAGTGCGGGCAGATCGGTGCATGGGGTGTCGGGTGCGAATCAGTGACGCCCGTGCAGGCGGCCAGTTGGGGCGCGATCAAGGCGATGTTCAGGTAGCCAGTCACGGCACGAGAGACAGAGAGCCCACCCTGTCAAGGGTGGGCTCTCTGGATGTTGGCTCCCCGGGGTGGTGTCTCAGAGCGTGATTCTGTGGGATATGGTGGGACTGGAGATGGTCAGGGGACCGAAGGGGCACCTGTCGCTCAGCTTGTCCCTTGAGCCGGTCCGCTGAAAAGGCGTCGCACTTGACGCAACAGGGCCGCCCCATCTGCTGTGGGGCGGCCCCGTGCCGGTATGTCAGTCTGCGGCCCTGCGGCCGCTAGCTAGACTTCGACGTCCGTCTCCGTACCCTCCGGCGGCAGGGCAACCTCGTTCCCTGACTCGTCCAGTGCCGTGGCGGCCCCGGCAGGCTGCGACGGTTTGTCGGCCTCCACCCTCGTGACGTTCTCCGCCGCGGGGCCCTTCTCGCCCTGGACGACGTCGAACTGCACGCGGTCACCTTCGTTCAGCGTCTTAAACTCGTCGCCACCCTGGATCGCCGAATGGTGAACGAAGACGTCCTTCGACCCATCCTCCAACTCGATGAAGCCGAAGCCCTTGCTGTCGTTGAACCACTTCACGGTTCCGTTCGTGCTCATTGTATACTGCCTCTCTTGATCTCGTCAGCCCGGGATTATCCCTTACGCCGACGACTGTTCCGTCGGGGCCCGGATCATCCGACCCTCCGACTTCCTTCGTCACGGGGCCTGTCCGCCCCTGCAGGTGGCGCCATCACCGATCGCCAGTACCGCTCCACACACTTGGGCGCCTCATGGCGCCCCCTGGAACGCAAAAAGGGCCGGCGTGTGCGCCAAGCCCTCTTCAGAGCCTCCGGATATGTCACCATACCGACGTGGTCGCTTCTGCTGACTGCTAGTATAGCCACGGGAACCCGTCCAGGTCAAGCTCAATCGTCGCACCCGGTGGCTCCGGGTCCAGAGGACGCGGCCGTGGCGGATTGTGGTCAACGCACCCTCCGTTCTCCTGCCGCGTCGAAGCCGGAGGGGAGAAGCTGACTGGATGGGTGGTTCTCTTGAGATGAGAACTGGTTTCCAAGCGCACGGTACGCAATTGTATGCGGGGCCTGACGTTGTCGCCAGACCCCGCTTCTATGGCTCCCCGGGTTGGTGTCCCAGAGCGTGCTGTTGTGGGACCAGATCGGGCTTGAGACGGTCCGCGGGCAGAAGGGGCACGCCAATCTCAGACTAGTCGCTCGACCATAGCCTGCCCGAAAGGTCCCATTGAGATTGGATCCTCGCGGGAGGACCACGCCGCTCCGGTCGAAGCTGCACCGACGGGGCCGACGAGACTCGCCTCGAGCCGTGCTTCTGGCGCCTGACGACAGAGTGAGGGCGCTCTTCGATGAGGTCTCGGGCTTCTCTTCTAGGGTGCCCAGGACCAAGCCCAACCTTGAGCCCCATCACGCTGTGCGGGGGCCCACCAGAGGATGTGGGCTCTCCGCATGCGCCGCACGGGTGGGGCCTGTCTCTTGCCGATGAGGCACGCCAGAGTCACACGGTATATGAGCCTCGAGCTTCGGAGGGCTGAATCGGCTGCGCGTGAGGAACCGATGCCGAGCATGGAGCGATGCATCAGCGCGCCGTCTGCCGTTGGGACCCCAGGTATACCAGTCGGTCGCACTGTCGCTGGCTCGACCCGACTCACGATGGACCATCAGTCATGAATGTGATACTCTGAGGAACTTCACCCATCGAACACCCTGTGGCGTCCCCGTTCCGCGCTTCTCCTTAGCCACGCATCGACAAGGGCCCTGAGCCAAGGAGATCATCGTGAGCAGGCTCACTCTTGCATGGCTTCTGCTGCTCCTCCTAGCCCCCTGGACCCGCACGTCAGGGGCCACCATCCATGTCCCCGACGGCCAGCCGACGATCCAGGACGGCATCGATGCGGCCAGCGAGGGCGATACGGTTCTCGTGGCGCCCGGCACATACGTGGGTGAGCTGAATCGTGGCCTCGATTTCGGGATGAAGAACATCACGCTCCGTTCGGAGAGCGGCGCTGAGGAGACAACGATTGACTGCGAGCACCAGGACCGCGCGTTCCACTTCCACGGTGGCCAGGACCCCACATCGCTGGTCAAGGGCTTCACGGTTCTGAACGGCGCCGCAGAGATGGGCGGCGGGATCTACTGCGATCAGTCCTCGCCGGCCATAGCGAGCTGCACGTTCTCGGGGAACGCGGCCGACGAGGGCGGCGGCGGGATCTACTGCGATCAGTCTTCGCCGACGATCGCCGGCTGTGTCTTCTCCGAAAACAGCGCGGGCGGCTTCTACGCGGGAGGTGGCGGGATAGGCTGCCGCCTCTCTTCGCCCTCGGTCACTGATTGCGCCTTCTCCGGCAACACCTCGGACCACGGGGGCGGCGGGCTGCACTGCTACGAAGACTCCTCGCCCTCGGTCACGGACTGCACGTTCACGGGCAACGACGCCCTCTATGGCGGCGGGATGAGCTGCCGCTTCTCCTCGCCTACGGTCACCGGCTGCACGTTCTCCGCCGGCACAGCAGGAAGTGGCGGGGCAGTTCACGGTGACCACTCTTCGCCTACGATCACGGACTGCGCCTTCACCGGCAATACGGCAGACAGCCACGGCGGAGCGATGCGCTTCGTCAGCTTCTGCTCAGCGACGATCACTGGCTGCACCTTCTCGGAGAACGGCGCCTACCGTGGCGGCGGGGTAAGCGGCGACGAGTGCTCGCTGGGTATCGCGAACTGTACGTTCTCCGAGAACACTGCCGACTACTGCGGCGGCGGTCTGTGGCTCTTCTGCGAGGATTCCTACCCAACGATCACGGACTGCGTCTTCTCCGGAAACAGCGCGAACTCCTCCGGGGGTGGGATCTGGTGCTTCGGCTTCGAGCCGACTGTCGCGGGCTGCATCTTCTCCGGCAACAGCGCCGGCCAGCACGGCGGTGGGCTGTGCTGCGTGTGGTATTGGCTGACTGTGACGAGCTGCACCTTCTTCGGCAACACCGCCGGCGGACTGGGGGGTGGGGTGTACAGCGACGACGCCTCGCTGACGATCACCAACACCATCGTGTCCTTCAGCCCAGACGGGGGAGCCATCGCGTGCGAGGGGAGCACGGTGCCCGAGATCACGCGGTGCTGCTTCTTCGGAAACATCGGCAGTGCCGGCGATAGCCTCTGCGGCGCGTACTACGACAATCTCTTCGCTGACCCGGCGTTCTGTGACGCCGAGAGCGGTGACTTCAGCCTGCGCGAGGATTCGCCGTGCCTGCCGCCCAACAATTCATGGAACGAACTCGTTGGCGCGTTGGGCCTCGGCTGCGATACGTCGATCGTCCAGCCGACCAGCTGGGGGGCGCTCAAGGCGAGGTTCAGGTGATCCCGCCAGAGGGCGACAGCAGACGTGGAGGAGCCCCGTGCGAATGGACCGGGCTCCCCGGAATGGCGGGGCCGACGAGACTCGAACTGGTTCTCGGTTGAACCCCCCACCTGCCATCGCTGGCGGGCCCCGGTGTGCCAGCTCCGGCGAGGCATGCGCTTGGAGTCTGTGATTCGCTCGAGGTCGCCGACCACAAGAGCCCGGGGACTCGGTAGGGATGGTCCTCCAGACATCAGAGTGGCATCGACGCTGATGGCACCCAGCTGCGCACGGGGCCTGACGCTATCGCCAGGCCCCGCTTTGCTGGCTCCCCGGGGCGGTGTCTCAGAGCGTGATTCTGTGGGATATGGTGGGGCTGGAGATGGTCGCCGGGGTCAAGGGGCATACAGGAATCGGGCTCCTCTCCCACCCGGCGCCATCAGGCTGACGGTCACACTGCCTCTCAACTTGCCCCCGTGATCTGATCCCCCGTCTGATGACGGTCGGAGTCTAGCTCTCGACCTGGATCAGTTCCAGGAAGTCAGGTCAACGAAGCGAAGCCCCGCAGCACGACCCATCTAGGGAGCTCTGTAACCCTCTGCCTCGAGCTTGGACATCATCGCTGAGACATCGTCCTCCCCATACTCGTCAAGCCAGCCGTTCACACGCTGAAAGGCGGCTCTGTGCTTGGAGGCAGCAGCGTGATCGCCTCGTGCTTCCGCTTCGAGGATCTGCTTCCTGTAGAACAGCCAGTCCTTGCAGAGTTCCTCGAGGTCGTTCTCGCGAGCATCGATGGTCCGGTCCCTCTTGGCGATCGGGGACTCCGCCGCTTTCCCAGCACTCGGCGCGCCGGACTCGGTCGCCGGCCCCGGCTGCACGGCCACTGCAGCTGCCTCCTGGAAACCAGGATCATTGACGGCGGCGCCGACACCAATGATCATCGACGCGATCATCACGCCGCCTGCTAGCGACCCGTAGATCGCCCCGACACGACCGCGCGTGCGCCTCTCACCGCGAAGGACCAGACGTGGTGACACCATGCCGACGGTGAGAACCACAACGCATACCCAGAACAGAAGCGTCGACACAACAAAGGCTGCGAACATCATGCTCCTCCCACGGTTATCGCGGAACTGCTCTCGAACCGAGCGGCAGCCAGGCGGCCTCTCCGGTTGCGGCCGTCGTGCAGACCTCCCGGAATCACCCCTGACCAGCGTCTGAGCGCTTCCCAATCGATGCGCTACCTACCGCGGACGCCGATCGAGAACTACCCGCGGTGCAGAATCCATGCCCCAGACTGGCAATGCGCTCCTGCTTCGAACTCCCGAGCTTCGCGCGGCCCGGTAGACTGCTCTCCGGCGCCTCCGTCAATGTCGATGGCATCAGTCAAGGTCTGGGGGAATTTGGCAGTGGAGGTACGCGACGCTGCATGAAAGGACAGGGTCGCCCCTGTGTCAAGAGCGACCCCGCGAGTTGGCTCCCCATAGCGGACGTATTTCGAACTCTTGACATGCCGTGGAATCAGAGCGTCGCCGAAGAGATGGCGGGGCTCACGGCGCGGTGATGATGCTCCTTTGCCGGGTCGCGTCCGGCCAGAGGGCTATTCGAGGACACCTGGGTAGACCCGCCGACTCGCCGTCCTCGCACGACCGGCCTGGTTACGAGTCGCCCCCGCGAGATGGAATGGCCCAGCGGCGGGCCAATGTGTTCCACGGCAAGACTGCCTAGCTCGTGACCACGTGCTACTTGAGTTCCATGAGCGGCTTCACGCTGGCAGCGTGGCTGCCCCTACTTCTGAAGCTGGAAGACCCACTCACAGTATGGGTCGCCTCGAGGCATAGCTTTGGTTAGGCTCACGGTCAACTTGGGATTGAGACTCTTGGCAAGGGCATCCCAGTAGACAGCGCATCCAGCAGAACAGAGGTCCTCTGAAATCCCCAACTGGTTGAACCTGTTCCACCAAGGACCTCCGGTGGATCTTATCACTGCCTTCTCCGCTGTCGCCTCCACAGTCTCGAAATCGAACTCGGGACCCATGGCCACAACGGTAACTAACTGGGCTGTCTCGGCGG
The DNA here is from genome assembly GCA_025774245.1 of bacterium. Classification (GTDB taxonomy): domain Bacteria; phylum Joyebacterota; class Joyebacteria; order Joyebacterales; family Joyebacteraceae; genus JALGVN01. The sequence goes on along the minus strand of JALGWI010000084.1, from coordinate 3,256 downwards.
CAGACTTGGCATCTCCACCGGATAAGCCAAGGGCATCCGCAATCTGCTTGCCAGCCTTCCCTTGCTCGGCCCAGATCTGTCCCAGGATCTCATTGTACTTCTCGTGGCCCAACACATCTCGTAGTGCCTTTGAGGTAACAACTGTCGCCCCTGTCAGCGCCTGAGTGGCGATGGCCCACCGGTTTTCGGCCGGGATTTTTTCCACACCTATAGCCATTCTTGTCACCTCCTCTCTCTTCAGTCTGTCACGCTACTGGAACGGTACCAGCCAACTCCTGCGCTGCCTGCAAGGCGAAAAGCCGGCTGCCGTCTAGCATAAGCATCACCTCCTTGCATGGAATCGGTCAGGAATCTCTCTCACCATCTCCATCACAAAGAGAATCAGGGGCGGGCGAATTCCGGCTAACTCTCGATTCAACACGCCAGAGTTGCAGCATTAACGGCATGTTCCCTTCGGTGACGGAATTGTGAAGTACTGAGCTACTTGGCGCTGGACCGCCTAACGACCAAGCTCAGCCGCACCGGAGCGCGAAGCGCGGAGGGAAGCGAGCCCGCGAAGCGGGTTCGGCGTCGGCTGCAGCGCATTGTTGGGCGGCTTCATCAACGTCATCACCTGTTGTCGCAGGCCGCGGACCGTTCACTGGAAGTCAGCCGAGAGACTGGATCAACTCCGCGCACAGACCCGGAAGCTCCGAGGAAATGCTCATGTGTCCGTGCCCGGGCAGGATTCGGAGCGATGATCCGGGGATCAGCTCGGCCGTATGGCGGCTGTGAGCTAAAGGGACGATCGTGTCAAGCTCTCCGTGCGCGAGGATGGCGGGCGTGGTCATCGCGCCGGGAGCGAAGGGCCACGCCCTTCCCTGCACGAAGACGTCCGAGGCGTAACCGCCGACCCCTTGACGAAAGGCCTCGGTGATGCTTGCCCGCAGCGCGTTTGCCGTCTTCTCGTCGGAGAAGAGCGCCTTGTCGGGCTCGGGGAGCTCGAGCCCAGAAGACCCAGGGAAACCGCTGCCGTCCGCACCGAACAGCTCCTCACACCGCGCCGCAACAGATTGCTCATCTGGCATGCGCATCATGGAGATCTCTGCCTCGGCGTAGCCGTCCCAGGCTTCGGGCCACGCCATATCGGTGACGCCGGCAAGGACGACGGCGCCCGACACGCGCTTGGGGAGTAGGACACCGCATGCAACGGCGTACGGGCCTCCAGATGAATAGCCTGCGACGATAAACCGATCGATGCCGAGGGCGTCGGCGAGCCTTGCCACGTCCGTGGGCCAATCGGACATCGTTCGGCCCGGCTGCGGAGAGGATCCGCCGTAACCGGGTCGATCCGGAGAAACCACTCTGAGTCCGCGATTTGCGAACTCCATCTCCCAAGGGACGAGCCACAGCCGGGAGGTCGGCGCGCCGTGGAAGTAGAAAACGGTGGATCCGCTGGCATCGCCGATCTCGGAAAAGGCGAGGCCGCGCCCATCGGACAGTGTGATGCGTGAATCGTTCATCGAGTCCCCCCGACAAGGCTTGCAGCCTGCACCCTCACTTCGCTCTCAGTCCGCCGTCGCGGTAGAACCGCCACTTGCCCGACGGCCCCCGCACAGATCCCGGCGTGCGGTTTTCCCTCACCGGGCTCTTCGGTGGCCCTCGCTTCCGCAGTCAGCTGAGGCCGGGCAGCAGCTGTTGCCGACCTGCCCCCAGTCGTCGCACCACCCCCAGACTCAAGATAGCGCGTGTAGAGGTGCCGGCTGGACAGTCTCTGGTGCCGGCGGTCGGTATCCCAGGGCACTGTGGGGTTCCAACTGATTGTACTGCTTGCACCGCTTCTCGACCAGCATGTACTCCTTGTCGGCGACTCGGGGCTCCTTCCGCTGCGCCGTCGAGGTTGATGGAGAGATGGACAAGGGACGGGAGGCCCTCTTGAGGTGAGAACTGGTGTCCAATCGCACCTCGTCCAACTACATACGGGGCCTGGCGTTGTCGCCGGGCCCCGCTTCGCTGGCTCCCATAGCGGACGTATTTCGAACTCTTGATGTGGTGCTGACGCTGGGCGAATGACGCGACCAGGCAGGTGTGGGCGGTCGGGATGGGAGCTTCGGTCGTCTCCGTCCTCATCTGTCGTGCCCCGCTCAACAGCAAATGCGATGGCGCGCCGCCGGACAATCCGCTAAGATGAACCTCGGGTGGCATCTGCGCCTCTCTCCTCTGTGAGCCACAGGCTGACTCCTTCCAAGGGGTTGCCGATGATCGGCAAGACCATCTCCCACTACAAGATCCTCGAGAAGCTCGGCGAAGGCGGCATGGGCGTCGTCTACAAGGCCGAGGACACAACGCTCAGACGAGCCGTCGCGCTGAAGTTCCTGCCCCCTGAGATGATGCGCGATCCGGAGGCCAAGGCCCGCTCACTCCACGAGGCGCAGGCTGCCGCAGCCCTGGATCACCCCAACATCTGCACCGTCCATGAGATCGGGGAAGCCGACGGACAGACGTTCATTGCCATGGCGCTGATCGAGGGCGAGAGCCTCGGGGAGACGATCGGAAGAGGTCCGCTCAGGCTCGACGAGGCGATCGATCTCGCTGTCCAGGTCGCGGAGGGTCTTGCGGCAGCACACAGGAAGGGCATCGTCCACCGCGACATGAAGCCCGGGAACGTCATGGTGACGACTGAGGGGCGAGCGAAGATCCTGGACTTCGGCCTCGCCAAGTCGCCGGGGCAGACACGACTCACGAAGACAGGCACAACCACGGGAACGATCGCCTACATGTCGCCTGAGCAGAGCCGGGGGAAGGACGTCGATCATCGGACGGACATCTGGTCGTTCGGTGTGATGCTCTACGAGATGGTGACCGGACAGCGGCCGTTCAGAGGTGATTACGAACAAGCGATCATCTACTCGATCGTGAACGAAGCGCCGGAGCCGATGACGGCTCTTCGGACCGGCGTGCCGTTGGAGCTCGAGCGCATCACGGGGAAGGCGATGGCGAAGCGCCCCGGGGAGCGCTACCAGCACGTGGACGACGTGATGGTCGACCTCCGGGGGCTCAGGAAGAAGCTCGAAGCCCGGACAGAGACCGCGCCGGCGAGGCTAGTGGCAGAAGAGTCACCCAGGTCCGCGCCCGAAGGCCCGGCCCGGCCCATCGTCGTGACCGGCTTCAAGAACCAGACCGGGGACGCTGCCTATGATTACCTGCGGGAGGCCATTCCCAATCTGTTGATCACCAACCTCGAGCGGTCGAGATACCTTCAGGTGACCACGTGGGA
>JALGWI010000121.1 GCA_025774245.1 bacterium | reverse complement strand
CTTCTGGAGGCGGACACGTTGATGAACGGGGACTACTGGTACGAGGTCGTCGAGGTCCACGCCGGCAATTCCTGCCAGACTCGCGCGTGGTTCGACAACCTGGAGGTGTACTGGAACCCGGGGTGCCCCGTCGAGCCAACGACGTGGGGAGCGATCAAGGCAACGTACAGATAGCCGAGCTGCCGGCCAAGGGGCCCGAGCGCGCGCTTCGGAGTTCGCTCGGGTCCCGACGGGACGAACGTGACCACCACCCCTCGAACAGAAGCTGAGATCACCGGGACGGGATTGAGTGCGCAGACACGGTGTCTCGGCAGACGAGGAGACTCTATGCGTGACGAAGGGAAACCGCGAGTGCTTATTGTGGCGGAGGACAGAATCGACGGCGAGGACATGGCCGTCCTTCTCTCACACGAGATGCGATGCGACGTCTTCTCCGATCACGCAGCAGCCCTCGCGGCGCTCCGTCGGAACTCACACGACCTCGCGATCGTGGACATGGATCTCGATGCCGACGCAGGCGGCGTGCAGGCCCTCAGCCAACTCAGGGAGATCAGACCGGAGCTGCCCATCGTGATGCTCAGTGCCACGGGTGAAGGGCCGAACATCAGCGAGGGATTCAGACTGGGGGCGTGTCACTGCCTCCTCAAGGGATCCAAGTTCCTCATCCGAGACGCCGGGAACGTCGCGCGGCTCGCCATCGAGAACGCGCAACTGGGCGACCGCAGACAGAACCAGGAGAAGGTCGACAGGGGGATAGAAAGATGAGAGCCAAGACATCGATCGCTGTATCCGTCGTGGTTGCTGTTCTCTGCTCCTCGATGATCCCCGGAGTGGGGATCGCCGAGGCCGCGACGATCCGGGTGCCGGAGGACCAGTTGACCATCCAGGCCGGACTCAACGCCGCCGCGGTCGGCGATGTTGTACTCGTGGCGAGTGGTACATACGCTGAGCACGACATCAGTATGAGCGACGGTGTGACGCTTCGCGGGGAGACCGACGACCCCGCTGACGTGGTGATCGATGCGCAGGGACTCGGCAGAGTGATAGATTGCAGCGATCTATCGCATCCCGTCGCCATCATCGGCATCACGGTAGCGAACGGTCTCGAGTCGGAGGACGGGGGCGGTGTCCGATGCCACAACGCCTCTGCGACGCTCGAGGACGTCATGTTCCAGGGCAACTCGACCTCCGCCCACAGCGGAGGCGGGATGTCGTGCCAGGGTGGGACGGCGACGCTCTCCGATGTGACCTTCAGGAACAACTACGCATTCCTCGAAGGCGGCGGCCTGTACTGCGGCAGTGGCTCCACGGTCGACCTCTCCGACGTCGCGTTCGATGGGAACGAGGCCGGCCAGGGAGGAGGTCTCGGCTGCGAGTGGGCAAACGTCACCGTCGCGAACACCTACATCAACGGCAATCTGTCGTTCTACGCGTCGCATGGACAGGGTTGGGGTGGGGGGATCTGGTGCAAGGACTCATTCCTCACCCTGACAGACGTCACCGTTTCGAACAACGTCGCGAGCGAGGGCTATGGCGGCGGACTCCACTGCGCCCTGGGACAGGTTGTGGAGCTGAGCCACGTGGTGTTCACCGGCAACGAGGCGACGTGGGGCGGCGCCGTGGACTGCGGCTGGCCGTCAGGTTCCACGACGACGCTCAACCTGACGAACGCCACGCTTTACGGGAACATCGCGGAGTACGGATCGGGGATCTCCTGCCGCGTGTATTCGGACGTGTCGCTTGAGGCAACCATCATCGCGGGCGGGATCGGTGGCGAGGCCGTCTGGTGCGAGGAGGTCGAGAACCCTCCGAGTTTCACCTGCTGCGACATCTTCGGAAACGAAGGCGGCGACTGGGTCGGCTGCACCGCCGACCAGTGGACTCTGGAGGGCAACTTCTCAGCTGACCCGCTCCTCTGCCTCGACGAGAATCCCAGCGAACGGTTCAGCCTCCACGAGGGATCGCCGTGTCTTCCGTCATTCAGTCCTTGCGGCGAGCTGGTCGGTGCGTTCGCGGCGGGTTGCGGTTACCCGACGGCCGTCGAACCAACGAGCTGGGGCGCGATCAAGTCGCTCTACCGGTAACGCCACGGTCCGGGGGTCATGCAAGACGAGGCCCGGCCTTCCGGCCGGGCCTCGCAGTCTCATTCGGAGCCACTCGCCCCTCTACTTCTTCGCCATGTTCTTCAGCGGCTCGAAGTTCACGAAGTCCGAGTGGTTGATGATGAACGCCTCGGTCGTGTGGCGAGCGCCCTCGCCCTCCTTCGCGTGCACGGCGATCATGTGGCAGATCGATGTCGGCAGTCCGTGCTTGAACGCGAGCGCCGTTCCCGAGAACGGGTGGCGGAGGTCCTTCCCCATCTCGCTCTTCACGATCTTGCCGCCCTCGCGCTTGTACTCCACGAGCTTCCCGACGTCGTGCAGGATCCCGCCGGAGACAAGCTCGTCGCGGTTGATCGGCATCCCGTCCCCGTAGAACTCCGTGAGGGTATCGGCGATCGCGATCGCCGTGAGCGTCACTCCCCGCGTGTGTTCGAGGAGCGTGCAGCTCGTGTCGATCAGGAGCGTGAACGGGATGTCCTTGAGATCCGCCACCCCCCATCCACCCTGCTCCATCGCGTCGACCCACACGTCGAGGGTCAGATCTCGAAGCCCCTCGTCCTTGATCATCTCGAGTTCGGGGAGAACCCTGCGGATCTCCTCTCGCATGCCCATGGTGTCCTCCTGCTGCAGGTCCGGCCGCGCGCCACCGAACGGTCACGCTCACCGCCCGCGTGGGCCGGCACACTAGGAGATCGCAGGCGCCTCGGGGAAGTCGAGATCGGGTTCGGTGACGTTGCTCACGTAGTTGGCCAGCGTGGCCAGCGACATGACACCGAGCATCTCGACGATCTCCTTGTCGCCGAAACCAGCGTCCTTGAC
>JALGWI010000001.1 GCA_025774245.1 bacterium | reverse complement strand
TCGCACACTGCGGCGCAGCCCGCACCCATGAGGCGCGCCTCCGTCGGGGTTTAAAGCATAACTCGTGCCACGGTTACGGCATCCCGGGGCGCCCGACCGCTCCCCGACGCTCCGTCCCTTCCCCTGGCAAGGAGCGCCCGGCAAGCCTCGATTCCGGCCGTCTCCCCCGCTCGGGTCGCGAACGGACAGGTGTTGCCGCCGTCACTCGCTCTTGCCACACCGGGCACGTTGTGGTCCCGTGGCACGCCCGGCCGACACGGGTGGCGGATCGCCCGGTCCTACTCGGCCGGCACGGCGGGAGCGAGCTCGTAGAGAACCACCCTCACGCCGTCGAAGGTCTCCTCCGCCGCCCGACGGTACCGGCCCTCGAGGTACGCCGGGACGCGGCGCTCCGGGTCGGCGTGCCAGAGCCGGGAGTCGACGAACCACAGCCGGTCGTGCCCGGGCACGGCCGCCTCGATGCGCGAGGCAACCTCCGCGTCCGATCCGGCCTGGCCCGGGTAGATGATGAAGCGATCGGCGGCGCCGCCGAAGTAGAACTCGAGCACGTCACCTACGACCGGAGCGAGGATCATGTCGCCGGGACGCTCGCGTGCTTCGAGGTACCGCACCACACCCCGCACGTCCTCCCTGCGGTAGTCGCCACGGAAGTAGTAGTTCCCGAGCGACACCATACAGAATACAGCGATGAGCCCGCAAAGCAAGGCCGCGGGGACCCGCCTCAGGGACCCGATGCCCGCGCCCGCGACCACGAGGAGGACCGGCAGCGAGACCGAAACGTAGCGGGGGTTGAACGGCTTGATGTTCGCGAGCGCCAGGAGCGACGCTCCGGCGACCGGCACCACGAGGACGGACAGGATCAGAACGAGCTCCCGCCGCGAGCGCCGGAAGCGCCAGAGCCCCAGGAGACAGGCGACCGCGTAGGCGAGCGCCGCCGGCGCCACGAGCGGCGCGTGCTTCCGAAACGCGCGGGCCGGCGAGGCGACGTGAAGCTCCCTCAGGCTGGGACCGAACGTGCTGCCGTACGAGAGCGCGAAGAACGCGTACGGGACGGCGGCAGGCGTGAACGTCGTCTCGCCGCGCAGGAGCTCCTGTTCCTCCGCCGCGGCGGGGAGCACCACGCGCTCACCGACGTTGTCGATGCTGGTCCACCGCACGAGGCCCATGATCGCCGGAATGAGGAGGACCAGGACCGCCACCCACGCCAGGGCCCAACGTGCGGCGAGCCTCCTGTCCCGGAGGACGCGTCCCGCCGCGAACAGGTGATGCGCGATCGCGAGGAACCCGGCCGCGAAGTTCGAGAGGACGCCGAGCACGACGGCGGCGACGTAGAGGATCCACCCGGTGCCCTTCCGCTCGACCAGTCGAAAGACCAGGAGCGTCGAGAGCGCGGAGAAGAACATGAGGAACGAGTAGTTCCTGAGCTCCTGCGAGTACCAGACGGCGAAGGGCGAGACGGCCACGAGGAGGGCCGCGACGAGGCCGGTCCGCCTGTCCGCGAGATCGCGGCCCAGGAGGTAGACCACCGGGATCGTCGCCGTCCCGAGGATCGCGGACGGGAGGCGAAGCGCGAACTCCGATGTCGTCAGGCTTCCGATGGCGTGCACGAGGGTCGAGTGGAGGGGGCCCTGGATGTTCCAGAAGACCTCGGGGAACGAGAGCCTCTCCCCGAAGCCGGCGGCGTGGATCGTCAGAACCTCGTCGATCCAGAGGCTCTGGAAGCCGAGCCTGTAGAACCTGAGCACGGCGCCCAGCACGACGATCGCGATGAGGAACCACTGCGCCTGCCGATCGCTCACGCCCGCCGTTCGCGCCGACGGGAGCGCATCACGTTCGTCTCTGGACACTTCGGGACCCACCCTGCGAGTCTGACCCGACCTCCCGGTACCGGGGAGCTTGCCGGAACCACGCCTCTTGCCGCGCAAGCGTAGTGAAAGCCCACCCTGCTGTCAAACGAAAGGGCCGCCCCCAACATAAGAGAATCCGGCAGCGCTGCGGTGTGAGTGAGGGTTCGGAACTGCGCACCCGCTGCCGGATCTGCCAGGGTCTGAATCTGCGCTCGAGCCGCAGCCGCGGCCCTCAAGAGCAGTAGGTCTAGTAGGCCCCCTTCCGGGAGATCACCGCGGGCAGCGTGCGGGCCAGGATCTTCACGTCCAGCCCCAAAGACTGCCGGCGGATGTACTCTATGTCGAGTCTGACCCACTCGGTGAAGCCGATGTGGTTTCTCCCGCTCACCTGCCACAGGCACGTCAGACCGGGACAGACCGCGAGCCGTTCGCGCTGCCACGACTCGTAGTTCTTGACCTCACCGGGCAGCGGCGGGCGCGGTCCGACGAGGCTCATCTCTCCGCGGAGCACGTTGATGAGCTGCGGCAGCTCGTCGAGCGAGGTCCTTCTCAGGAAGCGACCGACCCTCGTGATGCGCGGGTCCTCGCTGATCTTGAAGACCGGGCCCTCGAGCTCGTTGAGGTGCATCAGCTTGTCCTTCATCTCCTCCGCGTTCACGACCATCGATCTGAACTTGTAGAACCAGAACTCGTGGCCGTCCTTTCCGACTCGGAGCTGCCGGAAGAAGACGGGACCGCGCGAGTCCAGCTTGATGGCGAGGGAAATGATGAAGAACACCGGGGAGAGAAGAAGGAGTCCGATCGAACACGCAACGATGTCGAGCGGGCGCTTGACGAACCGACGATAGAACGTGCCTCGCAGGATGCCCTCCCGCTCAGAAGCCGCCTGGGCAAGCTCCTCGATCGTCCCGTAACCGAATCTTTCGTCGACGAAGTACAAGGCCCCGATGCCTCCGCTCTGCCCCGACGCCTCCGAAGCAAAGAAGCCGGGCGTCGGCCTCAGGCCGCGCCCGGCTCCATCAAACAAGGCTCTGCTCTGCCAAGGGCGCGCCCGATTCACAGCAAGCACTGAGCACACCGGGCAGAGCCGGATGCGTCAGCACACGCGATGTCAAGGCACTTTCAGGATTCGAAGCAAACCCTTAGCAGTGGGGCTATGCGAGTCCTTTCGATGCGGTGCTCGTTGTCGGTCACTCTCACAGGGTTGATTCTATTGTATCACAAGCTTTGTTTCCTGTCAACCATCGTTGCGGGTATCCCTTAGGCTTCGAGGGCTCTCCTGATGCCCGCCCAGACCAGCGGGAAGAGCAGCTCGTGCCTCCCCCTAAGTGCAATGCCCATGCCAGATTGCGCCGTCGGCCGCCCGACCACGTTCGTCATCGCCCGGTAGGGCTCCTCCATGTCCATGCCGATCGCGGTGAATCCGCTCGCCTTCCGACCGAGGTTCCTGGCAACGGTGAGCGCCTTCAGGAACACCTCCGGCAGCACGACAGCCGAGCCGATGTTCAGAACCACGCCGCCCTCGAGGTCGCCCACGACCTCCGCGAGGATCCGGAAGTCGGTCATGCTGGTCTCGCCGAGCGACGCGCCGTCCGCCGACGGGTGCTGATGTATGATGTCGGTTCCCAGAGCCACGTGGACCGTGTGCGGAACACCCAGGGCGATCGCGCGTCCGACGACGCTCGCGTCGAGATGCGGCGCGTCGACCTCCGCAAGACGGACGCCGAGCGCCTCCCCGAGTCCCTGGCCGCTCTCGCGTCCGGCGACGGCGGCCGCGTTCATGAGGTCGGCGGTCTCGCGACACATCCCGAAGGTCCCGTCGACGAGACCCGACGCGACGTCCTCTGATGTCGCACCCCACTGCGCGAGCTCGAAGTCGTGGATCGCTCCCGCGCCGTTCGTCGCGAGCGCTGTCACGACGCGCCTCTCCATCAGGTCGATCAGCAGTCTCGACAGGCCGCACTTCACCAGGTGTCCGCCGTACATGACCAGGACGGTCTTCCCTTCGCGGGCCGCGGTCGCGACCGCCGCGACCGCCCTCCTGAAGCTCACGCCGGCGAGGATGTCCGGCACGACCGCGAGGAAGTCGTCGAGCTCAGGACCCGGATCGTAGGGAGCGACGAGATCCCCGATGCGGACCCTTCCACCCCGGTCCTCGATCGACACCGTCCGCACTCGACTGAGGTCTACCTGCGGGAAACGCGATGGCATAGTTCCTCCTACGGAATGCGGGCGCCCGAGTCCTCCGCGTAGTCCACGTGGGTGAGGGAGGCCGAAATGGACCCGATCACGACTTTGCTCTTCATGAGCACGGGGATCTTGTGCTCGTCGTCGGTCATCCAGATCGTCAGCCGGCCCTCGTTCTTGAAGAGGCCGGCGGCACGGAGGATGGGCTCGACCTTGATGCAGTCGAACTCGCCGGCCGGCACCTTGATCCGCTCGCGCCCCAGCACCCTGATCTCGAGGGGGTAGTTCTTCCGGTCGGCGTGGTTCTCGATGTAGACCGACTTCCCGACCTCGAGATCCATCATGCGGACGTAGTAGAGCGATGACAGGATGTCCTGCGAGTCGAGCGGAAGCGGGATGAGCCGCCCCCTCTTCTCCGGATAGAAGGCGACGTGGCGGTCGTGATCGAAATAGACCACGTCGTGCGAGCGGAAATCGCCCTCGCGTATGTGCTTCTCGAACCGCAGGGTGACGAGCTCCCGGACGTCGAGGTACGACTCCACCACGTCCTTCACCGTGAAGAAGACCGAGAAGAACGAGTTCGACTCCGCCACGGAGACGATGTGGTAGCAGAGCCTGCCGCGCTCGTAGACCAGCTCGTTGATGCCCATGGCGGCCGTCCCGGCGTTGATGAACCCGTAGTTGACGTCGAAGACGAGCCGCTCGCCGACCCCGAAGGGAGGCACGGCGACGTCGCCGTCCGGGCCGAGGGCGGGAATACCCGCCGCCGCGCCCGGCGCGGCGCAGCACAGAAGGACGACGGCCGCGAACCCCGCGATCGCGAGCCCGAATCTCACCACCGGGGCTGCCCCGTCGCGTCGCTCAGCCATCCGGTCCGCGTCCCGTTCCTGCGGTCGCCCGCTCGAGGATCCACGCGACCGCCTCGCCGATGTCCGCGGCCACGCGGGCCGCCACCGGGTTGCCTCCCTCGATCGCAGCAAGGTGCTCCTCCCCTCTTCCGGTCATAACGAGGATGCCGGGCATTCCGGCGCGGTTCGCGAGCTCCACGTCGGTCGCGTGGTCGCCGACCATGAAGCTCGAGGAGACGTCGATCCCGAGCTCCCGCGCCGCCTGGTCGACCATTCCGGTGTTCGGTTTCCGGCAGGACAGGTCGCGCGTGTATCGCTCGTCGACGCCCTCGCTGTAGTTCGGACAGTAGTAGGCGCCGTCGAGGCGCGCTCCCTCAGCGGACAGGAGCTCCTCGAGCCTCTCGTGGAGCCGCGCGAGGTCCTCCTCGGTCATGAAGCCGCGGGCGACGCCCGACTGGTTGCTTACTACGACGACGAGGAGACCGGCCTTATTGAGCGCCCGGACCGCGGCCGCGGCGCCGTCGATCAGCGCAAGCTCGTCGGGCCGCGTGACGTACCCGCGCTCGACGGTGATCGTCCCGTCGCGATCGAGAAAGACCGCCCGGCGCGCGTTCGGTGTGGCTCCGTTCGTCGGTCCGTTCGTCGGCCCGTTCGTCGATCCGTTCGTCACTCCGCCGATTCCTCCTGCGCGGTGGCAGCTCCGATCGCGAGGAGCGCGAAGAGAAGCATGCCCGATTCGCCGTTCACCGTCACCGAGAAGAGCCCGGCGACGACGAGCACAGCGGCTCCGCCGAGCGCCGCGACCGCGACCGAGCGCCAGAGGCGCCTCCTGGCCGACCGGGCCGCCCGCACCACGTCTCTCATACCCAATACCAGAAATACCGCGAGGGCGCCAGCTCCGAGCACGCCGGTCTCGGCGGCCGCGTGCAGCCAGACGTTGTGGCCGTGCATCTGGAGCTCCTCGACCTTCTCATCGCGGTAGACGATGTCGAAGAGCTTGAAGCTCCCGAGGCCCTGGCCGAGGACCGGACGCTCCGCGAGCCTCTCGGCGGCCCCCCGCCAGGCGAGGAGCCGCGCGTCGATCTGGTAGCGCGCGCTCACGATCCGCGCGTCCGGGTGCGTCGCGACGAACCCCCACGTCGCCACGGCCGCGACCACGAGAAGGAGCACGACGTACCGCCGGCGGAGGCAGGCCGCCGCCACCGTCGCGAGACCGGCCACCGCCCCGATGAACGGCCCCCGCGACTTCGTCAGGAGAACGGCCACGGCCGAGACGACGGTCGAGATCCAGAGGATTGGACCCGCGAACGGGGCCTTCCATTCGAACCAGAGGAGGCCGACTCCCACCACGGCCGCCGCCGCGAGGTACTCCCCGGCCGACACCGCGTTCTCGATCGACGGGAGGGCGAGCCGGTGCCGGACGTCGGCGGCCGCGTATCCCGCGTATCCCATGAGGGCGGCGACGGCCGCCCCCACGACGATCGCCCAGACGAAGAGCACGGTCCGGCTCCTGCGGGCGCACGCGTCGAGGACGAGGGGGAAGACGACGAGCGTCATCGCGCAGGCGAGGAGCTCGGGCGGCCTCCTGAACTCCGGACGCGCGAATACGACGGAGAGAATCGCCACGGCGAAGTAGACGGCGAGCGCCGGAAGGGACGCCCGGCGCCCGAACGCCGGGCGGCGTCCGCACGCGAGCTTCCCGAGGAAGCCTGCGACCGCGATCGCGAACCCGAACGACTTCAGTGCCTCCCCGACCGGGAGCCCGAAGAGGAGAAGCAGGAGGCCGAACGACTGGATCCCGTCGAAGACACCCGCGACCTTGTCGCTCCTCGAACGCCCCGGCGCGGCGGACGGCAGGCTCGAATCCCGTACACCCTCGCGTATCACGGCGGCGCCCCTCCCTCTCTCGCCCGGCGCGCGACGAGCGCCTCCTCGACGTACCCGAGCGCCGTCCGGGCCCGGTCCTCCCAGGTGTTCGCGAAGCCGTAGCGCACGCGTTCCATGCGAGCGTCGCCGTCCGTTCGTTCGCCTGCCGCCTCCTCGATCGCACCGACACACTCCTCGACGGTCGACGCGGTCCGCACGAGCGCCCCCCGCTCGAGCGCCGCGGGGAATGGAGTCGTCACGACCGGCTTCCCACAGAGCAGAAGCTCGTGCAGGATGATCGGATCGCAGTTCGTGGCCGTCTCCCCCTCCCTGAGCGGTATGAACCCGACGTCGCAGCCCGCGACGTGCCACGGGAACTCGCCGTACGGCCTCCGCCCGGCGAGCGTCACGTTCGCCGGGAGCCGGGCCGCGGGGAGCGCCCGCCCGGGGGGACCGACCGCCACGAGGTTCCAGTCCGGCCGCGCGCGGGCGACCGAAAGGAAGAGCTCCGAATCGAACCAGGCGTAGGCGGCCCCGGCGAAGAGGACGACGGGACCCGTGAGGCCCTCGAGCGCCCGCGGCACGATCCTCGGGCGGGCGGCGGCCTCGGCGAGCGTCTCGGGCGTGGCGTCCGGGTCGTCCGCGAGCACGCGGCCGAAGTGCCGGCGGTCGGCCGCATTCGGAAGCCGGCGCGCTTTGCCCGTGTGCGCCCTCGCATCGAGGAGCGCCTGCGAGGCGGTGAGGACGAGATCCGCGGCGTCCATGAGATCGCGCTCGATAGCGGCCGTCCTTTCGGGCCGGCGGCTCGTCGCGGTCGGCTCGTCGGCCGCGTGGTAGACGAGCGCCAGCTCCCCGAGCGCGCCCGCGTACCCGAGGTGTTCCGGAGCAAACGTCCAGACGAGCGGCTCCCTCATTCCGAGGGAGCCCGCGGCGCGCCGCACGCGTGAGGCGCTCCTCCTGTGGAACGCGAGCCTGGCGTCCGGGTCCGACGGGTTTCCGAGCGCGACCGGAGACAGCACCCAGATCCGTTCGTCGACCCGGCGGAGCCCGCGGAACTTGGCCCAGCGACGGGGACGGCCGATCGCCGAGAAGACGTCGATCGGGGGGTCGACGTAGAGTACGCGGGACGACCGCCCGAAGACCTGCATCAGGTGCTGCATGGTCGACGGCAGGCCGGTCCAGTGGTTCACCGAGATGCAGAGTATCTCCGGCCACTCCCGGCTCAAGATCGCACCTCCGCGAGGAACTCCTCGAGCGCGCGCATGACGTCCTCGACGCCAATCGCCTGCATGCACGGATCGTCCGGACGCACGCAGGTCTTCTGGTCGCACGGGCGGCACGGGTAGTCCGATTCCACGAGGTGTCTCGGCGCTCCGCGCGCGCCCCACACCTCGGGAGTCGTCGGACCGAGGATCCCGACGACCGGCGTGCCGACCGACGCCGCGAGGTGGATCGGTCCGCTGTCGTTTCCAACGAAGGCCCTGGCTCCTGCGGCGACGGCCGCGAGCTCGCGCACGGTCGTCCTGCCCGCCAGGTTCACGGCGGCGCCGTCCGATGCTGCCACCACCGCGTCCGCGATCGCCTTCTCGCCGGGCGAACCCGTCACCGCGCTTCGAAGCCCGAGCCGCTCCTTCGCTGCCGCCGCCAGGCTGCCGTAGCGCTCCGGCGGCCACCGGCGGAACGGGGTGCTGGCACCGGGCGCAATCATGAGGTAGTCCTCGTTCTCGCCGAGTCCCTGTTCGACGAGAATCCCTCGCGCGCGCGCGCGCTCGGCGTCGCTCAGGTAGAGGCGCGGAGTCGCCTCACCCGGAAGGCGCGCTCCGACCGCGTCGACCGACGAGAGAAGATGGTCGGCCACGTGGCCCGGCGCGTCGTAGGGGATCCTCCTGTCCAGGAGGCGCCCGAAGCCCCAGCCGGTGTGGTTCAGACCGATCCAGAACGCCGGATCGGCGATGAGGAGGAGGAGCGACGACCGATGGTCGCCCGTGAGATCCACGGCGAGGTCGAACCGGCGGCGCCGGAGGCGGAGCGCGAGGCGCACGAGCCACGCTGGACTGTGATAGCGTTCGACCTCGTCGTAGACGATGATCTCGTCGACGTGAGGGTTCTCCAAGAGGACGTCGCGCGCGCGCTTCTTCACCATGACCGAGATCGTCGCCTCGGGGAACCTCTTCCGGAGCGCCTCGAAGACCGGCGTCGTGATGACGACGTCGCCCATGAAGTAGAGCCTCACAACGAGGATCGAGCGGACGCTGTCGGCGCGGAACTCCCTCTCCCTCATCTCGCCCCGTCCTTTCGCCGTTCGCGCGGTTCGCCCGTCCGAGGCCCCGCGCCGGCCTGTCGGCCCGGCCGGGCCGGCACCGACGCGATGACCCGCTCGAGGGCCGCCACGAAGGCGCCCGGCGTGAGCCTCTCCGCCGCGAACCGCCTGCCCGCATCGCCCATGCGTCCGGCGGTCGCGGGGTCGTCGAGGAGCGTCTCGATCCCGGCGGCGAGCGCTTCCGGGTCGCCCGGCGGAACCAGAGACCCGCTCGATCCGTCGTCGACCAGTTCCGGGACGACGCCGACCCGCGTGGCGACGACCGCGCGTCCGGCCGCCATGTACTCCCCGACCGCGCGCGCGTTCTCCTCGCTCCCGACGGACGAGCTGACGCAGAGGGCCGCCTCGTCGAGGATGAGCGGGACGTCCTCGCGGCGCCCGGCGAAGACGACGGACCCCTCGATCCCGAGCTCACCCGCCAGCGCGGCGAGCCGTTCGAGCTCGCCTTCCCACGGCTCGCCGACCAGAAGGAGCGCCGCCTGCCTCCCTCCCGCGAGGACGCGCGCCCACGCGGTCAGGAGAACCTCGTGCCCCTTGACCCGGGCGAGCCGCGCGACGTTCACAACGATCGGAATGCCGGCCGCGATCCCGAGTGCCCCCCTGACCGAGCCGCCCGACGGCCGGGGGGCGAAGTGCTCTTCGCCGATCGGCATGAAGATCTGGTGGACGCGGTCCGGGGAGACCTCGAGCCCCTCGACGACCCAGTCCCGCACACGGGCGGAAGGGACGATGACGGCGTGCGTCATCCTCCTGTAGAGAAACCGGTTCGCCCGGCCTCTCCGCGGCGGTCGGGCGCTTCCCCGGAGGTGCACGAGCGGCGCCCTCCGGCCGACCGCCAGGGCGGTCATGAGGTGCGACGTCGAGTGCGACGAGTGCGCGACGTCGAACCGCGAACGGCGGGCGAGCTCGGAGAGGGCGCGGACGTTCGCAAGAAAGTCCGCGGGCGACCGCCCCGGGAGGGCCCCCGGAAGCTCGGTCCCGACGATCTCCCCGGCGCGAGCGCTCCCGCTCCCCGCGTCGCCCGCGAGGCGCTCGAGGATCTCGCTCCCCGCGGGGGCCGCGACCACGACGCCGACGCCCGTGGACGCCTCCGCGGCGGCGACGGCAGCGGCGTACTCGGTCTCGGCGGTCCAGATGCTGGAGTCGGTCACGACGAGAGCGCGTTCCACGTCAGTCCGTTCCCTCCATGATCTCGCGCGCGGCGGAGACGACATCCGGGACCCCGATCCGCTCCATGCAGTCCAGCGTGCCGAGCGGACACCGCTCCCCGCCGTGGCTCCCGCACGGGCGGCAGTCGATGCCGGCCTCGAGCACCCTCGCTCGATCGCCGTAGGGCGGGAAGCCCTGCTCGGGCACGGTCGGTCCGAAGACGGCGACGACCGGCGTCCCGACGCCGGCGGCGACGTGCCCGGGCGCGGAGTCGTTCGCGAGGAGGACCCGGGCCCTCGCGATGAGAGCGATCCAGGCGTCGAGCGGGAGACGTCCCGTGAGGTCGACCGCCTTCCCGCCGAGCCGATCGGCGACGAGTGCGCTCTCGGCCCGGTCGCTCTCGGCGCCGACGATAGCGATCGCAGCGCCGAGATCGCCGGCGATGAGGTCGGCGGCGGCGGCGAACCGATCCGCCCCCCACCTCTTCGTCGGCCACTGGCTCCCGGGCGCGACGGCGACGATCGGGTCGTCTCCCCGGAGGCCGGCGGCGTCGAGCGCCAGGTCGAGGGACGCGTCGCCGCCCTCGGGAACGACTACTTCGAACGGCACCCGTCCCGGTCCCGTGCTCACCCCCAGGGGCTCGACGAGGCTCGCGGCCCGTTCGGCCTCGTGCGGGCGCGCCCGGTACGGCACGGTCCTCGTGAGGAGGAAGCTCCCGCCGCTCTCGTCGAATCCGATGCGCCTCGGGATCCCCGAGAGCAGCACGATCAGCGCCGTCCGGAACGACCGGTGCACGACGAGCGCGGCGTCGATCCGAAGCCTCCTGAGCGCGCTCGCCATCCGGAGCGTGCCGCGCGTCCCGGTGTCGGCGCCGCGCTTGTCGTAGACGACGATCTCGTCGACGACGCCCTGCCCTCGGAGGAACTCGGCCCCGATCGGCCTCACGACGGCCCCGACCCAGTCGACGCCGTCGACCTGCCGCGCCAGACGGAGGAGCGGGAGCGTCAGGATGACGTCGCCGAGATAGGCCAGCTGAATCACGACCACCCTCATCCCGGACCTCCCGTGCCGCCTTCCGGAGGCGCCGGCCCGCGCGGCGACGCCACCCCCCGCCCCGCTTCGCGCCCCCGGCGCTCGAGGAGAGCGCCCGCCTTCGCGTAGACGTCATCGACGCCGATCGTCCCGATGCAGTCCCAGTGCCCGAGCCGGCAGCGCTCTCCCCCGAAGAAGGAGCAGGCGCTGCACTCGAGGTCGGCGTAGACGAGGGCGTGCCGCTCGAAGTCGAACTGCCCCGGATCGGTCGGTCCGAAGATGGCGACGGTCGGCGTGTCGACGGCCATCGCGATGTGTGTCGGACCGCTGTCGTTTCCCACGTAGAGCGTCGCCCGCGAGATGAGGGCCGCCATCTGGCCGAGCGTCGTCTGCCCGGCGGCCACCCGGGCGCCGCTGCCCGCTCCTGCCGCCACCGTCTCGCAGAGCTCGATCTCGTCGCGCGAGCCGAGAAGGACGACGGGGAGGTCGAGACGGGCGGCCACGCGCGCGGCGAGCGCGGCGTAGCGCTCGGCGGACCAGCGCTTCGTCGGCCAGACCGACCCCGGCACCACCGCGACGTAGCCGTGAGGCACGAGACCCGAGCCCGCGAGGTAGCCGTCGGCCCACTCCGCGTCGGAACCGGCGACGTGGAAGACGGGCCGCCGGTACGCGGGCGCGATTCCCAGAGGAGCGAGGCTCTCGACGTACCGCTCGACGAGCCGCTTCGACGCTCGGAACGGACGGCGGGCGATCCTGACGGCGAACGCGTCCCGGAGCTCGCGCTTCACGTACGCCGTCCGGAGGCGCGCGCCGGACGCGCGGGCGAGGAAGGCACTGCGGAGGTTCCGGTGGAGATCGACGAAGGCGTCGTACCGGCGCTCACCGATCTCGCGGGCGAGCGACCGGAGGGCAGCGAGCGAGCTCTCCTCGAGAACGTGGATCGTGTCGACGTGCGGGTTCCCGGCGACCAGATCGCGGAGCGATCCCTTGACGACGAAACCGATCTCGGCCGAGGGGTACGCCTCGCGCAGGAGGGCCGTCGCCGGCTCGGTCAGCACGACGTCCCCGACCGAGGAGAGCCTCACGATCACGATCCGTTCGAGGGATTGCTTCGGCACGCCGTCACCCGCTCCGGGCGCGCGGGGCGACCGGCTTGTCCGCGAACTGCATGTCGTAGAGGTGCCGATAGCGCCCTCGGGCATCCAGGAGTTCCTGGTGGGTGCCCGACTCGACGATCCTGCCGCCGTCGAGCACGAGGATCCTGTCCGCGTTTCTGATGGTCGAGAGCCGGTGCGCGATGAGGAGGACGGTCCTCCCCTTGAAGAGGTGCTCGATCGCCTCCTGCACGAGCCGCTCGGACTCCGTGTCGAGAGAGGAGGTGGCCTCGTCGAAGATCAGGATCGGCGGGTTCTTGAGGATCGCCCGCGCGATGGCGATCCGCTGGCGCTCGCCGCCCGAGACCATTGCCCCCCGCTCCCCGATTTCGGTGTCGTAGCCGTGGGGCATCGCGCTGATGAAGTCGTGGGCGTTCGCCGCCCTCGCGGCCGTCTCGATCTCCTCGTCGAGCGCTCCCTCGAGGCCGTACGCGATGTTGTTCCGCACCGTGTCGTTGAAGAGGATCGTCTCCTGGGTGACGATGCCCATCAGTCGGCGGAGCGACGCGACGTCGACCTCACGCACGTCGCACCCGTCGACGCTGACGCGGCCCTCCGTCGGGTCGTAGAAGCGTGGAAGGAGGTCCAGGAGCGTCGATTTGCCGGCCCCGCTCGGCCCGACGACGGCGACGACCTCGCCCCGGTCGATCTCGAGATCGATCGAGGTCAGAACCTCGTCGCCGGTGTCGTAGCTGAACGAGACGTCCTCGTAGACGATGCCTCTCTCGAACCGCTCGAGGTCGGTCGCGCCGGGAGCCGTCGCGATCCGCGGAACGGTGTCGAGGACCTCGAAGATCCGGGTGGCCGCCGCGAGCCCCATCTGCAGATCGCTGTTGGCACGCGAGACCTTCCTCAGGGGCTGCATCGTCGAAAGGATCGCCGCGAGGAAGATCAGGAACCAGTCGGCCGAAACGCTTCCGTTCAGAAGAACCTGCCGTCCGCCCACCCAGAGGACGACCACGACGCCGATGACCCCGAGGTACTCGGTCAGAGGGCTCGCGAGGACGCTCAGGAGTTCCATCCGGATCGTCGCCCGGTAGAACTCCGCCGTGTTCCGGTAGAACCTGCGCCGCTCGTAGTCCTCCATGCCGAAGGCTTTGACGACCCTGATGCCGGAGATCGCCTCCTGCACCGTCGAGGTCACGTCCGCCATCTTCTCCTGGATCCGCCTGCTACGCTTCCTGAGGCGCTGACCGAACTTGCCGATCAGGATCGCGATCACGGGGAAGACGGCCAACGTGATGAGCGAGAGGCGCCAGCTGATCCAGAACGCCAGCCCCAGGTAGAGCACGGTCAGGAGGACCTCGCGGAAGAGGCTCGTGAACGTGGCGACGAGCGCCCTCCTCACCATCACCACGTCGTTCGTGATGCGTGAGATGAGCTGGCCCGTGCGCTGGCCGTGGAAGTAGGAGAGCGAGAGCGACGTCAGCCGGTCGAAGAGGGCGTTCCGGAGATCGCGGATCACGCGTTGCTCGACCGAGATCATGAGGAGGCCCTGAAGGTACGCGAAGACCCCCTTCACGAAGAAGACGACGAGGAGCGCGACACAGATCTTCCCCAGCACGCTCGTTGGAGAATCGCTCGCGAAGTACGAGAGGAGCCGTTCCTTCACCGCGTCTTTCGCGCCCTCGACGGTCGCGGTCATCCGGACGGCGCCGTCCGCGTCTCCGGCGGCCGCGTCGTCAGCCGGAGCCTCGTCGGCGGCGGCCTCATCCGAGGCTGCCCGGACAGGCTCCACCATTGCCACGGCCGTTGTCCCGGTCGTGAGAAGCGCATCCCCCTGGAAGAGCATGTTCACGAACGGGAGGATCATGCCGAGCGACACGCCCGAGAGGACCGCAAAGATCGCCATGCAGACTAACGCCGCCAGAAGGCGGCGCCAGTAGGGTCTCACGTAACCGATGAGCCTCAGGAACAGTCGCATGTCGTTCCGTGTCGCTAGCCGGACCCGCTCAGGAGCACGGCCTGCGTCCTCTCGATGAACTCCGCGATGGGGAACGGCTCGCCCGGAAAGAGCTCGACCACCTGCAGGCAGTCGGACTCGAGAATCGCCGCCTCCTCGAGTTCGCGAGGCGTCATGAGGGAGACCGTCGGGATGCCCATCGCGACCGCGAAGTAGACGAGGTCGGTGTTCCCGGCGACGAAGAGGTCGCACTGTCCCAGGAGACCGACGACATCGCGCATGCGGCGCTGCTGTACGATGATCGGCTCGCGCGACAGCTTCGACTCGAGCTTCTTCACGAGGGCGTTGTTCTCCGGAGCGGTCAGGAGGATCGCTCTGGCCTGGTAGTCGGAACACAGCTTGTCGAGCAGGCGCGCCTGCTGGCTCACTGTGATGGAGGTCCCGCCCCTCCCCGGCCCCGGATCGAAGCCGACGAGGAGCTCGTCCTCACGCGGCTTGCGGAAGTGGACGAGCTGCTCCGCGAGGCGCCGCTCGCGCTCGGGCACGTGCCAGTAGAGGTCGAGCCCGGAGACGTCGATCCCCATCACGCGCGCGATCTCGATACCGAGCTGCGAGCGCGTCTTCCCGGGGACCTTCCTGCTCACCTCGAGGTTGAGGAACGGGTGGGTCTCCGTGCTCTGGAGCCCGGCGCGGATCGCGGCGCCCGTGAAGTAGCACAGGAGGACCCTCTCGAAGTCGAACTGTCTGTCGAGGATGATCGCCATGTCGAACCGGTAGGAGCGGATCCTGTGCGCGAGCCAGATGAGCGACGAGAACCTCCGGATGCCCGACGGCAGGGAGTAGGACACGACGCGGTCGATCTCGACCGAGCCCTCGAGGAGATCGCGGTCGTCCTCGTGCACGAGGGCGGCGATCCTGCCGTTCGGGAAACCGCGGCGCATCGCGCGCAGGGTCGGCATGGCGAAGAGGGCCCCGGCCACCCCCCGCTCGGGGATCACGAGGACGCGTCCGGCGCTGCTGAACGCCTCGCCGAACGAGATCGGCTCCGGCCGTCTGAACTTGAGGAGATACCAGCCGACGAGGCGCGCGAGCCGAGAGGGTTGGGCCTCGGAGCTTCCGGGCGGGTTCCTCGTCGGGCCCCGTCTCGAGCCGCGGCGCGGACGACCGTTCGAGCTCCCGCTCGAGTCCCCGGTCGGATCCTCGCTCGGGCGCTCGACCAGCTCCAGGTCCTGCTGGACGGTCCCTTGGCTCGCCTTGTCGGCCATGCTCGCTTCCCGGGTGTCGGCGCGGCGTCGCCTGCGACGGGGACACGGGTACGCTACGAGGGCGTTCCTCCCCGTGGACGTGGCTTCGATGTACGCGTAGGACGGCGACGGGAGAGACTCCTGTCGGGCGAAGGCTAGCAGACGCTTCTCGGGAGTGTCAACCGTTTTCTGTTCGCCTAACCTCCTACCGAGTGCGGAGTTCCGGACGGAATGGTTCGACATGCGCTCCCCGGTTCTGCTAGACTCCGGATGCCATGGACGAACGGCAGAACGACACGAGCGAGGGAAGCGGCCGGTCGCCGCTCACCCTCCGCACCGCGTTCGCGCTCCAGGGAGCGACCGCCCTCACCGTTCAGATCCTGCTCTTGCGGGAGCTGATGGTCGCCTGGAGGGGGAACGAAATGTCGTTCGGCGTCTCCCTCTCCGTCTGGCTGGGGCTGACGGGGCTCGGGAGCGCCCTCTACGGGGCCCTCGCAGGCCGCATCCGGCCGACGCGGCGGACCCTCGCCCGCGGACTCCTCGTCCTCGGCCTTCTCGCGCCCGTGGCGCTCCTCGCGGCCAGGCTCGCCCGCCGAGCGATCGGCCTGCCCGCCGGCGAGCTCGCGGGCCTGCCGTCGCTCCTGTTCGCCTCGGTCGCGTCGCTCGCCCCCTTCACTCTGGCCGCCGGGTTCCTCTTCGCCCTCGCCGTCGCGGTCCTCGCAGGCGAGCGCGCCCGGCCCCGGGACGCCATCGGCGCCGTCTACATTCTCGAAGCGATCGGCGCCGCCGCGAGCGGCATCCTCATGAGCTTCGTCCTCCTCCCCCGTCTGGACCCGGTCAGCATCGCGCTCCTCGCCACCGCGGCGAGCGCCGTTCTCGCGCTCGCCCTCGCGGCGCCCCGTCGGTCCGGACGTCGGTGCCCGGGCCTCTCGGTCACGGCCGCAATCGTCGCCGGCGTCGCGTCCCTCCTCGCCGTCACGGCCGGCTCCCGGATCGACGACGCCACGGTCGCCGCTTCCTGGAGGTCTCTCGGCTTCCGGTCGCAGACGAACTCGATCTACGGCCGGATCGTCGCGGCCGAGATCGGAAGCCAGAAGAGCGTGTACGAGAGCGGCGTCCTCGTCGCCTCTTCGCCGGACCGGCTGGCGGCCGAGGAGGCGGTCCACCTGACGCTCCTGTCGCACCCGCGGCCGTCGCGCGTCCTCTTGCTCGGAGGCGGGCTCGCGGGCACCGTCGAGGAGATCCTCAAGCACCCGAGCGTGACCGCGGTCGATTACGTGGAACTCGATCCGGCGCTCGTCCGCGCCGCCGGGGCCGAGTTCGGCGCGGCGATGACGGCGGGGCTCGACGACCCCCGCGTCACCGTGCACTTCACCGACGCCAGGTTCTTCGTGAAGCGGCGCCCGGGACCATACGACGTAGTGGTGGCGAACGTCCCCGACCCGACGACCGCCCAGCTCAACCGTTTCTACACGACCGGCTTCTTCCGGGAGGTCTCCGAGATCCTGTCGCCGGGGGGCGTCTTCGGGCTGTCGGTCACGTCGTCGGAGAACTACATAGGGCGAGAGCTCGGCACCTTCCTGGCCTCGCTGAAACGGACGATCGAAGATGTCTACCCCGCGGTTGTGATGATCCCGGGGGACCCGTGCCACTTCGTCGCGTCCGCGGGGGCTTCCGCGCGGGCCGGATCCGGATCGCCGTCTTCGTCCGAACCGCCGCCGGAGCCGCCGGCCGGGAGCGCGTACCTCACGCGCGATCCGGAGATCCTCGCGCGCAGGATCGCGGAGCGCCGGCTCGACGTCGTCTTCGTGCGGGACTACTACCTCGCGGACAGGCTCTCGGAAGAGAGAAGACGGACGCTCGACGAGGGCGTGGGAAGACAGGAGGCGCCGGCGAACACCGACCTCTCCCCGACCGCGCTCTACCTCTCGATGGTCCTCTGGAACCGCCAGTTCTCGAGGACACCCACGCTCCTGTCGGCGGCGCCGCGATACCTGACCGTGAGGAACGCGGCGATCGTCGGGCTCGCCCTGGTGCTCCTCCTGGGAGTTCCGGCGCTCGCCAGGAGACGCGCCCCGACGGCGCTTCGCAGGAACGTCCTCGTCGCGGTCTTCGTGGTCGGGCTGACGGAGATCAGCCTCGAGATCGCGGCCCTTCTCGCCTTCCAGAGCCTCTACGGGTACGTCTACCACCGCCTCGCCGCGATCGTCGCGGCGTTCATGGCGGGACTCGCGCTCGGCGGCTGGCTCGGGACGCTCGCGGCTCGAAGGGGCGCGGGGGCGCGGGCGTTCGCCGTCCTCCAGCTCGCGATCGCCTGCGTTCCCATCGGTCTCGCGTTCGCCGTAGCAAGGGTCGCCGCGCTTCCGCACGACGCGCTCCTGCTGTGGGCCGACCTCTTCCCGCTCATCGTCGTCGGCTCGGCGGTCCTCGCCGGCATGCAGTTCCCCCTCGCGGCCGGCCTCTACCACAGGACGGGGCACGACGCCGGCGCGGCCGGCGGGCGGCTCTACGGGGCCGACCTCCTCGGCGCGGCCGTCGGCGCGACCGCCGCTGCCGTCTTCCTCCTGCCGGTCATGGGGATCCCGCTCGCGATGGCCTCGCTCGCGGTCCTGAACGTGGCCGTCCTCGTCTGCCTCGCGATCCCGATCCTCGCGGGCGCGGCCAGGGGGTGATCGATCCGGGAATCGCGCGGCCCCCGAGCACCCCGAATAGGAGAGCCCCGCCGCTGCCGGCGGGGCTCTCTGCTATCGATTCTCGAAGCCTGGGCGCGCGGGCGCTGCCGCGTGAAGTCTAACGATAGAGCGCCTTGATCGCGCCCCACGTCGATGCCTCGACCAGCGACACGCACTCCGAACAGGCGCCGCCGTAGGCGCCCACGTCGCTCCCCCCCAAGCCCGTTCCGACGTTCGGCGATGCCGTGCAGACGTGGTAGTCGTACCCCACGGCACCCACGAAGTCGCAGTAGTAGGGCTCGTCCGAGAAGTTCCCGAACTGGCCCTCGAGGTTGTCCATCCCCAGGTAGTCCTGAGGTCCGTCGACGGGATCGGGATCGATGTAGTCGTTGACGTAGAGGTTGCAGTACTCGACGACGGGAAGATCCCCGTAGACCCTGATGCCGTTCTTCCCGTTGTGCGTGATCGAGCAGTTCGTGATGCTGGTCTCGCCCGTGAAGAGGCTGATGCCGATGTCGAAGTTCTGAACGAGCGTGACGTGGTCGATCGTGAGCAGTCCCGCACCTTCCGTCTGGACGTAGATCCCGTGGTGGCTCCCGCGTGCGATGACCGTCGACGTGATCACGGGCGTCGAGGTTCCCCGAACGGTGATGCCGGTCGCGCTCTCCTGAATCGTCACCTCGTCGATCAGCGGGCTGGCGTCCACCAGACACGCGATGCCCGCCACCAGGTTCCTTGGATCCCCGTCGTCGACGCGCCCCCGGTCCCTCCCGATGCCGCCCTTGATGGTCAGGTTCGTGATGACCGTCTCCTCACCGGCTGTCAGGCAGAGGACGCCGAACTGGGCACCGGTGTGGTCGATCTTGGAGTTCCTCCGGTCGGCCCCCCTCAGGGTGACGCCGTCCGCCATCTGGCAGATGGCGGTTCTCCTCCCGTCGGGAGTGTGGAAGAAGTGCACGGTGCTGTGCGTGCCCCCGCGGACGAGAACCTCGTCACTGTGCCCCGTGTCGACGCCCTGATCCTCGAGCTCGGGAATCCGGTCCGCCAGTGGATGTGTGAAGAACGACTCCGCCAGATTTATGCCGTCCTGAATCGACTCGAGCTCCACCTCCGTCCACACCCACACGACGTTGGTATCGGGGGGATCCCCCGTGACGTTGATGCTGTCCAGATACGTGTACTCGCCCGGCACCGGGATGTCTGCCGAGCTGACGCCGGCGAGCGCGCAGATCAAGACAGTTACCAGCACGGATCGCATCCGTTCCTCCTTGGGTGGCGAGAGGCAAGCCCTGAAGCTCAGGGAAATCCGGTCCCCGACGGTCGCGGGACCGCCGGAACACTTCAGTTTAGAGCAACACTCGGCCCGCTGTCAATACCGTGGTCCGGCCCCGGAGGCTGGCCCAAGGGCCGGTCCCGGGCGTTCCCGAGAACGGCTCATCGTCCCCCCGGAGCAGCGGGAACGCACCGTCTTCCCCCGGGCGCGGGTCACTCCCACACGCCCTCGATGTCGCTCCCGCAGGCCGGACACGCCCCCGAGTCGAGGCCCGACGGATCGACGGAGTAGCCGATCCGGTAGATGAGCCTGCGGCCGCAGTCCGGGCAGTAGGTCGAGTTCGCCAGGTGCCCCGGGACGTTCCCGATGTAGACGAACCTGAGGCCCGCCTCGCGGGCGATCCTCCGTGCCTCCTCGAGCCGCTCGACCGGCGTCGGGGGCAGATCCGGGAGCTTGTACTGGGGGTGGAACCGCGAGAAGTGGATCGGGACCGCGTCGCCGAGGTTCTCGTGGATCCACTCGCACATCGCCCGGAGCATCTCGGGATCGTCGTTCCGGCCCGGAACGAGCAGCGTCGTGATCTCGAGGTGGACGCCGTTCTCCCTCAGGATCCTGAGCGAGCGGAGGACCGGGGCGAGCTCCCCGTCGCTCATCTCACGGTAGTACTCCTCGCTGAACCCCTTGAGATCGACGTTCGCCGCGTCGAGATACTGACACAGCTCCCTCAGGGGCTCCTCGTTGATGAATCCGTTCGAATGGTAGACGTTCCTCACACCGTTCTCGCGAGCGATCCTGGCCGTGTCGATCATGTACTCGAAGAAGATCGTCGGCTCGGAGTAGGTGTACGCGATGCTCCGGCACCCGTTCGCGATCGCCGCCTCGACGACCTCCTCCGGCGTCAGGCTCTCGTTGTAGAGCTCCTCGGGCCTCGCCTGAGAGATGTGCCAGTTCTGGCAGAACTTGCACTCGAGGTTGCAGCCGGCCGTCGCGATCGAGAACGCCGTCGTCGTTGGCAGGAAGTGGTAGAACGGCTTCTTCTCGATGGGGTCGATGTGGATGGCGCACGGATTCCCGTACGTCAGCGTGTAGTAGGTCCCGTCCCTGTTCTCCCTGACCTCGCAGTACCCGCGCTCGCCCGGAGGAACGACACACCGCCTGGGACAGAGCGCGCACTTCACCAGGCCGTTGTCGAGGCTCTCCCAGTACCTCGCCTCCCTCGGCTCGACGAACCCCTGTCCGCCGCCGGACCGACCGCCGACGGCGAGGCCGGCGATCCCGAAGGCGAGAACCAGGATCGCGCCGACGAGAAGCCCCAGAGTTGCCACCGTCCGTGTGTTCAGGCGACTCACGATGTCACCTCCGCCACCCTCCAGACTCTCGCCCCCGGCAGCGAGGCCGCCGGGTCGCGAGCGAGCGGACTCGCAGACAACTAGCCCTCTCCGAGGACCTCGCGCTCGTTGAAGACCTCGGCCGAGAACCTCAGGATCACGACGCCTTCCCTGCGCCAGCAGCCCTCCGGGAGCCCCGCCTTCCGGCAGGTGTGCTCGAGGAAGGTCTCGCGGTCCCAGCCGTACTCGGTCGCTACCTGCGGGAGCAGAAGGCCGCTCCTCGCGCCGTCCTGGATGATGAGCCCGTCGCGGCCGACGACGATCTCCGAGACGTCCTTGACCTCGATCAGAGGCGACAGCACGGAGATCTCGATCTCGAGCGACTCCACATCTTCCTTCGTGACCGAGGGGAACCGCGGATCGTGGAGGGCCGCCTGCACCGCCATCTCCGCGACGGTCTGGCGAAGCGGCACGTCGCCCCTCACGTGGCCGATGCAGCCTCTCAGGCGGCCGCGCTCGTTCAGGGTCACGAACGCGCCGCACGCCGTATCGAGCGCCTCGGACTCGAGCGTCGACCGGGGCGCGTTCCCGCCTCCGACGGCGCTCTCGATCGTTCCCCTCGCGAGGGTGAGGAGCTCCTTCTTCTCGTCGATCGTGAGGCCTCGGTAGGGCGCCGGCGTCTCCCCTGCCGCGCCGGCGTCGCTTCCGGCCTCGTCGGCGGCGTCGGTCCCGCCTCCGGACGATCCCGAACGCGTGATGACGGCCGCGAGGTACCCGACCACCTGGCTCTTGTCTCCGGAGGTGTCGCCCGACGTCGCGTACTTCACGACCTTGGCCCGGTCGGCGCCGAGTTCCCGCGCCGCCATCATCACGGTCGCCATCGGTCCGCCGCCGCACGCCTCGCACTCGCCCCTGGCGAGCGATTCGAGGAGCCCCTCCGGATCGAAGTCCTCGACGGCGCGCACGACGATGGCGTCGAGCCTGCGCGCGGTGTCGTCGTCGTGGTAGTGAGACAGGTCGGTGCTCGCCACGAGCAGGACGCGTTTCCCTTCGGCACCCTCGACGGCCGAGGCGATCGCCGCGGCCAGGACGCGGGCGCCCCCGATCGACTGGTCGCCCATGATGATCGGCACGATCGAGAACTCGCCGAGCGTCCGCTGGAGAAAGGGAACCTGGACCTCGAGCGAGTGCTCGGCCGCGTGCGCCGCGGGCTCGTACCCGATGTCGGACGACGTGGCCCTGACGGCCGCCACGAGGTCGCCGTCGACGGGAACCGTTCCGAGCGGCGTCGCGTATCCGTCCCCGCCGTAGACCGACGCTCCGCGGAAGGCGACCCTGTGCGACGGGGCGACGACGACGACCGTGTCATACCTCCGCCCCTCGACGGCCACGTAGCCGTGGGCGGCGACTCCGCCCGAATACACGTAGCCGGCGTGCGGCGAGATGATGGCCACGACCTCGCCCGCAAGCTCGGGCCGCTTCGCCTCCGCAAGGTAGCGATCGACGTCTCGCTCGAGCTCTCCGGCGTCGCCCGAGTAGAAGGCCCCGGCGACGACGGGGGCCCGGACCTCACTGCCCGTTCCGGGATTCGTGTTGCTCACCTTGGGATCGCCTCCTTCGGCGTCCCCCGACCGGCATCCGGCCAGGAGGACGGCGGACAGAAGGATGAAACGCAGCGCTCTGATTCTCATGGCTCCGGCACTCCGGCGATGACCGTGTCGCGGAGGAAGCGCTCGTCGTCCCGCTCGGGGTAATCCTCGACGTAATGGAGGCCCCTCGACTCGTTTCTCAAAAGGGCGCTCCGGATGATGAGCTCACCGACGAGCGAGATGTTCCTGAGCTCGAGGAGGTCCCTGCTCACGGGGTGGCCCGCGAAGTACCCCGCGACCTCGGCGCGGATGGCCGAGATGCCGGTCCGAGCGAGCTCGAGCCTCCTCTCGCTCCTCACGATTCCAACATAGTCCCACATGAGCCGCCGGACAATGTCCCAGTTGAAGTCGATGACGACGCCCTCGGGCACCGGCCCGGCGTCGCTTCCCTCCCACTCGACCTCCCCCGCCGCGACGACGACGCCCCGGAGGCCCGCATGCTCGTCGACGGCCGAGCGGGCCGCCCTGTCGCTGAAAACCACGGCCTCGAGGAGCGAGTTCGAGGCGAGCCGGTTGGCCCCGTGCATGCCCGTGTGCGCCGTCTCGCCGATGGCGTAGAGCCCCGGAAGCGGCGTTCTGCCCTCGAGGTCGACCGCGATGCCCCCGCAGAGGTAGTGCGCCGCCGGGACGACCGGGATCGGTTCGATTGCGAAGTCGATCCCGACCTCGGCGAGCTTCTCGGCGATGTTCGGAAACCGCGCGCGGATGCGCTCGGGGTCCTCGGCGGTGATGTCGAGGTACGCGTGCTTGTCGCCCGTCGCCTTCATGGTCGCGTCGATCGCGCGGGCGACGATGTCGCGCGGCGCGAGGTCCTCCCTCGGATGGCGGCCCTTCATGATGCGCTCGCCCGAGAGACTCCGGAGGACGGCGCCCTCGCCCCGGACGGCCTCGGAGATGAGGAACGACCTGACTTCCGGGTGATAGAGGCACGTGGGGTGGAACTGCACGAATTCCATGTTCCGGACCGGGACCCCGGCCCGGAACGCCATCGCCACGCCGTCGCCGCTGGCGATGTCGGGATTGGTCGTATATAGGTAGACCTTCCCGCACCCGCCGGTCGCGAGGACCGTCACGGGCGCAGCGACGGCCGTCACCCGCTCGCGCTCGACGTCGAGCACGTGCACGCCCACGCAGACGGGGCCGGCGGAACCGACACCGAGAGCGAGATCGATGGCGACGTGATCCTCCCAGACCTCGATGTCCGGGTTCTCCCCGACGGCGGAGAGGAGCGAGTTCTCGATCTCCTTCCCCGTCATGTCGGCGGCGTGGACGATCCGCCGGGCAGAGTGTCCGCCCTCCTGTCCCAGATCGAGGACCTCGTTTCCCTCCGGGTCCTTCCTCTTCGAGAACTCGGCGCCCCACGCAACCAGCCTGCGGACGGCGTCGGGTCCGCTCCTGACAGCGATCTCGACCGCCTCGCGGCGGCAGAGCCCCACGCCGGCGGTCAGCGTGTCCTCGACGTGCTTCTCGAACGAGTCGGTGCCGCGCACGACCGCGGCGATGCCGCCCTGCGCCATGTTCGTCGCGGACTCGGCGTCGTCCTTCTTCGTGATGACGACCACCCTCCCGCTCCTGGCGGCCGAGAGCGCGAAGGTGAGTCCTGCGATGCCGCTGCCGACGACGACGAAATCGACGGATTCCATGGGTCCTCCGGGACGGGCGGTTCCGGCGGCGCGGTCGGGAGCCCCGACGGGCGCCTCGGCGGGCCGGTTCGGAACAGGGCGACTACACGGAGAGCTCGAGCATCCTCGCGAGCGCCCCCTCGGCGCGCGCCCGGATCTCCTCGGGGATCTCGACCACGTGGTTCCCGCTCTCGAGCGACCACACGACCTGAGGGAGGTCGATCATCTTCATGGTCCTGCAGACGGCGAACGCGGAGAGCGGATAGAAGCGCCGGTCCGGGTACTCGCGGTTCATCCTGTCGACGAGCCCCACTTCGGTCCCCACGATGAGCTCCTCGTGCTCCGCGGCGAGCTTCATCATGCCGCCCGTCGAAGCCACGAAGTCGGCCGCGTCGATGACGCCGGGAGGCGACTCCGGGTGAACGACCACGGGGACGCCCGGGTGCTCGCCCCTGGCGAGCCCGACGTCCTCCGCCACGAAGCCGTCGTGCACGTAGCAGTAGCCATCCCAGGGAATGACCTTCTTCTCGGTCTTCGAGGCGACGTACGCGGCGAGGTTCTTGTCGGGCACGAATATGATCTCGTCGGCGTCGACCTTCCTGACGATCTCCACGGCGTTCGAGGACGTGCAGCAGACGTCGGACACGGCCTTGACCTCGGCCGACGTGTTCACGTAGGAGACGACGGCGGCGTCCGGGTAGTCAGCCCGGAACGCCTGGAGGTCACGAGCGGGGACCATGGCGGCCATCGGGCACGTGGCCCGGTCGTTCGGGTGGAGCACCGTCTTTCCGGGATTGAGGATCTTGGCGCTCTCCGCCATGAAGTCGACGCCGCAGAGGACGATGACGGCCGCGTCGGTCTCGGTCGCGAGCTGCGCGAGCCGGAGCGAATCGCCGAGGTGGTCGGCCACCATCTGGACCTCGGTCACCTGGTAGTTGTGTCCGAGCACGACGGCGTTCTTCTCGCGCTTGAGCTCTTCGAGGCGCGCGGCCAGGTCGTCGGTCGAGAGCTTCGCGTACTCCTCAAGCTCCATCGTCTCCCCCTCCAGAGAGGGCTCGCTCGAGCGCCCTCTCCAAGTGCTCGTCCCCCCGCGTGACCGCGAGCTCGATGCCGAGCGCCACGACCGGAACGGCCGGACGCCACTCCGAGAGCCTGACGGCGTCCTTCTCCGTCGTGAGCACGGTGGCCGCCTGCGAAACCCGGATCTCCTCCTCGATCGCCGCGAAGTCTCGGCGCGAGTAGCGGTGGTGATCGGGGAACGTCACCCGCGCCGCCGCCCGGATGCCCAGCCTCTCGAGCGTGCGGTCGAAGCTCGCGGGGTCGGCGATGCTCGACAGGACGAGCACCGCGCGCTCCCTGACCTCCGAGAGGCTCACCGTCAGCCCGGTCGACACGTCCCACAGCTCGACCGCCTTCATGCGCGTCTCGACGATCGGAGCCTCCGGGACGAGCGGCCCGATCGTCGCCGCGATCCGGCGGGCGCCCTCGTCGCCGCAGCGCGTCGCAACGATGAGATCCGCGCGTCCTATCCCGAGCGGATGTTCGCGGAGCGCGCCTCCAGGAAGAAGGAACCCGTTTCCCACGGGGTACCGGGCGTCGGCCGTCACGATGTCCAGGTCCCTCATGAGCTGGACGTGCTGAAAGGCGTCGTCAAGCAATATAACATCTGCGCCGAGGTTCTGCACGGCGCATCGGATCCCGTCCGTCCGCCGCGACGAGACGACCACGCGCGCTCCCTTCGTGAGGAGCGCCACCAGGTAGGGCTCGTCGCCCGCCTTCAGCCACGGCACGATCGGGCGGTCGCCCCGCGAAACGACGACGGTCCCGCGCCCGCGGCGCCCGTAGCCCCGGCTCACGACCGCGACGACGCGCCCTTTCCGCATGAGGCGTCTCGCGAGGTGCACGACGAGCGGGGTCTTCCCGGTGCCGCCGACCGTGAGGTTCCCGACCGAGATGATCGGCACATCGATCGCGACCGGACGGACGGCCCGAAGCCAGAGCGAGAACGACGCGAGGATACCGTAGAGCACCGAGGAGAGGACCAGGAGTCCCGCCACGGCGGTCCCGAGCCCGCGCGTGTCCCCGTAGCCACGGGCGAAGCGGCCCCACCAGCCCGCTGCGCCACCCTGGCGTCCGGGCGCCGGTCGTGCGTCCCGTTCCCTCACGTCTCGATCACCCCCGCATCTCTCAGAAGGGCCATCGTGCGACCGGTCGCGCCGCGGCCGGCCTCGATCGCCTCGATGGCCCGCGCCGCCGCCTCTTCCCTCTTCCCGGGATCCGCGAGAAGGGAGAGGATCCCGGCGGTAAGCTCGTTTCCGTCTCTCACCACGGCGGCGCCCCCCGCCGACACGAGTCGTTCCGCCGACTCGGCGCAGCTCTCGGTGGAAGGCCCCAGGAGGACCGGGACGCCGTGCGCGGCGGGCTCGAGCGGATTGTGCCCACCGTAGGGCCCGAGGCTTCCTCCGACGAACGCGACGGTGGCGATGGCGTACAGGTTCGAAAGCTCGCCCGTC
This sequence comes from bacterium, assembly GCA_025774245.1. GTDB lineage: Bacteria > Joyebacterota > Joyebacteria > Joyebacterales > Joyebacteraceae > JALGVN01. Next base: position 141,313 of record JALGWI010000001.1, on the reverse strand, counting down.
GTGTCGAGCAGGACGCCCGAGCCCGCGGGCGGCGCCCCGGCGCCGACCGCCGTGCGCCGCGTGAACTCGAGGCCGGCCGCCCTGAGCCTACCCTCGAGCGGCGCCAGCCGGTCGAGGTGCCGCGGGGCCACGACCATCCGCGCGTCGGGGTGGGACGACGCGATCCCCGAAGCGGCGGCCGCGACCGCCTCCTCCTCGAGCGGCCTCACGCTCCCGAAGACGACGACGGGCGAGTCCGCCGGAATCCCGAGGGAGTCCCTGAGCTCGTCGCGCTCCCGCGCGGGGAGCGGAGCCGGGAGCGCGTCGTACTTCGTGTTCCCGACCGGCGTGACCCTCTCGCGGGGCACGCCGATCCGGACGAACCGGTCGCGGTCCTCGTCCGACTGGCAGGCAACGAACGCGATCGCGTCGCCGAGTCCCCGGATCGGAGAGCCCGGCAGCCGGTAGCGGCGCGCGCTCCGCTCGGAGAGCCTCCCGTTGACGACGCCGACCGTCGCGCCGCCCGCCCGCGCCCCGGCGATGAGGTTCGGCCAGAGCTCGGTCTCCACGAGGAGCAGCGCCCTCGGGGCCACGCCCGCGACGGCCCTCCCGACGCAGGGCGCAAGGTCGAGCGGCCCGAAGAAGACCTCGACCCCCTCGCCCGCCGTCCGTCCCGCGACCTCCCTGCCGGTCGGCGTGACGACGGTGAGGACGACGTCTTCCCCACCGGACCGGAGCGCGCGGACGAGCGGGGCCGCCGCCGCGACCTCGCCGACCGACGCCGCGTGGATCCAGAGCCCGCCTGCGGCCCGCGGCCGCACGTCGCCCAGACGCTCGGCCCACTCCCGGCCGCCGGACGCGCGGCGCCAGGCGAGCCATGGGAAGGCGAGGGCGTAGGCGACGTTCGTCAGGATCCGGTACCCCATGTACGACAAGAGCGTCCCCCTCGGCGAGCGATCACGCGTCAGCCGTCAGAGGCCCCGCGCGATGCGCTCCGCCTCCTCGGTCAGGGCGTCGAGACAGCGGGCCAAGTCGGCGGCCTTCTCGTCGAACGGCGCCGCCGGATCGGGCGCAATCGGGTCGCCGTAGACGACGGCGACCCGCGAGAACGGAAGCGGGACCACGAAGCCGTCCCAGCTCGAGAGCCTCCTCGCCGGCGAGGCCGCGACGCCGACCGGAACGATCGGCGACCCCGACTTCTCGGCGATGTAGAAGATGCCGCGCTTGACGGTCCGCGCCGGCCCGCGCGGCCCGTCCGGCGTGATCGCGAGGTCGAGCCCCTCGACCGCCTTCGCGAGCATGCGCATGAGCCCGCGCGCGGAGCCGCGGCTCGGCGACCCCCGCACGACGCCGTACCCCAGCGCCGTCATCAGGCGCGCGGACATCTCCCCGTCCCGGTGCCAGGACGAGAGCACCTGAACGTTCAGGCCGCGGTAGATGTACTCGAGGGGAAGGAGCTGACCGTGCCAGAAGGCGAAGACGATCCCGGACGACCGCTCGCGCACGCTCTCGAGAAGCTCGGGGTTCGCCACCCGGACGCGCCAGCTGGCGCCGAGGAGCCTCACGACGATCGGCCCCAGCGTTCCGACCAGGTTCACCAGGAGACGATCGCCCATCGAGAGCCGGGGCTTCGATGCAGCCATCACGCATCACCCATCATGTCGAGAACCATCCTCGCGACGCGGTCGCTGGCCCCGGGCGTCCCGAGCTCGCCCCTCACCGCCAGGAGCCTCTCGGACGTCCGTTCGAGGACCTCGCGGTCGGTGAGGAATGGCCGGACCTCGCGGACCAGGTTCTCCGCGGTGACCCTGCCCTGAACCAGCTCCGGAACGATCCGCTCGCCCGCGACGACGTTGACGAGACCTATGTCGGGGATCCGGACGAGCATCCGGCCCGCGAGATACGAGAGGAGAGCCATTCGGTAGACGACGACCATCGGGGTGCCGAGACATGCGGCCTCGAGAGTCGCCGTCCCCGACGAGACCAGGAGCGCCGTCGAGCGCCGCATGAGGTCGTGGATGTTCTCCGGGGGAACGACGTCGACTCCGAGGTCGGCGAGGTCGCCCGCCTCCTCGAGCGCGGCGACGTCGACTCCGGGGGCACGTCCCAGGGCGACGTCGAGCGCGCCGAGCTCGGCCTTGAGGGCGCGGGCGGCGTCGAGCATCGCCGGCAGGTGGAGGCGTATCTCGTTCCGCCGGCTCCCGGGCAGGAGCCCGAGGAGCGGCGGATCTCCGATCGATGTCTTCGCCGGCGGCGCCTGGGCGATGTCCGGTTCCTCGAGGAGCGGGTGCCCGACGAACTGCGCGTCGACGCCGCGCTCGGCGTAGAAGTCGCGCTCGAACGGGAAGACGACGGCCATGCGGTCGACGCGGCGGGCGATCTTCGCGACGCGCCCCTCCCCCCACGCCCAGACCTGCGGGCTGACGTAGTAGAGGACGGGCACGCCGGCCGCCTTGAGCCTCTTCGCGAGGATGAGGTTGAATCCGGGGTAGTCGATCAGAACGGCGAGCGCGGCGCCCCGCTCGTCGACGCGCCGGAGGAGCTCTCCCATCGCCCGCCTGAGCCTGGGAACGAGACGCAGCACTTCCACGAGCCCCACGACCGCGAAGTCGTCGGCGTGGAAGTCGAGCTCCATCCCGGCCGCGCCCATCCGGTCGCCGCCGACGCCGAAGACGCGGAGGTCGGGCGCGAGCTCTCGGAGCCTCGCGACGACCTTCGAGCCGTGGAGGTCGCCGGAGGTCTCACCTGCGACCATGAGGAGCGATGTTCTGGGATCGGTCATCGCATGCCCCCGGGAGCCCGGAAGCCGGCGGCGCGTCCTGGGACACGCCCGCCGTGCGGGACCGGCAAGGCGTCCGCGGACGTCACTGCCGGCCGATCTGCCTGAGGATCTCGAGCGCCACCTCGAGCGCCTTGAGACCGTCCACGCCGTCGACCGGCGGCCTCTCGCCCGTCTCGACGGCGTGGAGGAACGACTCGAGCTCGAGCGTCAGCGAGTCCGCCCCGTCGAGGGCAGGCTCCTCGTACTTCACGATGTCCTCGAGGCCGCCCTCGATCTCGCCCGCCGCGATCCGGCGCAGCGTCTCCTCCGGCACGTCCCGTCGGCGGAAGATCTGCGTCTGCGGCTTCATACAGTCGATCGAGACGTAGGCGTCGTGCTGGAAGAAGCGGATCTTCCTCATCCTCTCACGGGAGACCCTGCTCGCTGTGACGTTCGCCACGCAGCCGTCCTCGAACGTGAGTCGTGCGTTCGCGATGTCGATCGAGGACGAGAGCACCTGCACCCCGACCGCGTGGATCGAGGCGACCGGCGAGGCGACGGCCGCGAGGATCAGGTCGATGTCGTGGATCATGAGGTCGAGCACGACGGCGACGTCGGTGCCCCGCGGGACGAAGATCCCGAGCCTGTGGGCCTCGACGAACATGGGCTTCGAGATGATCGACAGGCCGGCGCGCATCGCCGGGTTGAACCGCTCGATGTGCCCGACCTGAAGGGTGAGGCCGCCCTCCCGGGCGGCGCGCACCAGGTCGCGGGCCTCCTCCGCTGTAGGTGCGATCGGCTTCTCGATGAGGGCGTGGACGCCGCTCGCCAGGCAGCGCATCCCGACTTCGTGGTGCGCGCCCGTCGGGACCGCGATGCTCACGGCGTCGACGCTCTCGAGGAGCTCCCCGAGATCGGCCACGGCCCGCGTCCCGTACTCCTCCGCGATCGCCGCCGCTCGCTCTCCGTCGGTGTCGTGGACGCCGACCAGTTCGCAGGACGGGATCTCCGAGTAGACCTTTGTGTGGAACCGCCCTAGGTGTCCGACGCCGATCACTCCGACCCTTCGCACTGTCTGACCTCCCCTGGAGAGACCGACCGCCGTCCGGCCGCGCCGCCGTCCGACACGGCGAACCGGGAGGGCTCGCTCTCCCTATCTCGCTCAGGTCTCCGTTCGGCGCTCGCCCGGAGGGCGGTCGCTACTTGATGATCCCGCGCTGCGACGCCTCGATGAACCCGACGAGCGTCTCGATCTCCGCAGTCGGCTTGAGCTCCTTCTTGATCCGCACAAGGGCCTGCGTCGTGTTCAGATCGGTCAGGTAGAGAAGCCTGTAGGCCTTCCTGAGCTGGTTCAGCGACTCCTCGGAGAAGCCGCGCCGGAGAAGGCCGACGGTGTTGACCTCGATCGGTCTCGTAGGCACGCCCCCGATCTTGAAGTACGGGGGCACGTCCTTCGAGATGCGACACGCTCCTCCGACGTAGCTGTGCAACCCGATCCTCACGAACTGCTGCACGGCCGTCATCCCGCAGACGATCGCGAAGTCCTCGATCTCGACGTGACCGGCGAGGCTCACCGCGTTCACGATCACGACGTGGTCGCCGATGATGCAGTTGTGGGCGACGTGGGCGTAGGCCATGATGAGGGTGTCGCTGCCGACGACCGTCGCCTCACCCTCCCCCGTCGCGCGGTTCAGCGTGACGAACTCCCGCACGGTCGTGCGGTCGCCGATCTTGAGGTGCGTCGTCTCGCCGTCGTACTTGAGGTCCTGCGGATCCGAGCCGACGACGGCGCTGTGACCGATCACGCAGTCCTCGCCGATCTCGGTGTCGCTCTTGATGAGCGCCTGGGAACAGACGCGGCTCCCTCGGCCGATCGAGACGTTCGGCCCGACGATCGCGAACGGCTCGACGACGGCGCCCTTGGCGAGCGTGGCGTCCTCGTGCACGATGGCTCTTGGATCGACTTCGGGCATCCTATCCTCCGGCTATCGTTCCACGACCTGTGACCAGAGCACGGCGTCGGCGACGAGTTCCCCGCGCACGAAGGCGGCCCCGCGCATCTTGCAGGTTCCTCGCCTGAGCCGCAGCAGCTCGAGTTCGAACCGAACCGTGTCGCCCGGTCGGACCGGCTGCCTGAACCTGGCGTTGTCGATTCTCGTGAAGTACACGAGCTTCTTCTCTCTCTCCTCGATCCGGGACAGGAGGAGGAACCCTCCCACCTGTGCCATGGCCTCGATGATGAGGACGGCCGGCGCGATCGGGTGGCCGGGGAAGTGCCCCGCGAAGTACCACTCGTTCATCGTGAAGTTCTTGACCCCGACGACGCGCTTGTCGTCCAGCTCGAGGATCTTGTCGACGAACAGGAACGGGTAGCGGTGCGGCATGATCTGTTCGATGACGCCGATGTCCCACGTCGTCGTCCCGCTGTACTTGACCTTCCCCTCCTGGATGCCCTCCTTGAGCTTCTGCACGAACTTGACGTTCGTCGCGTGCCCGGCCTTGGACGCGAACACGTGGCCCTTGATGGGCATCCCGAGAAGCGCCAGATCCCCGAGGAGATCGAGCATCTTGTGACGCACGAACTCGTCGGGGAACCTCAGCGGTGCCTGGTTGACGATGCCCTGTTCCCCAACGAGGATCGCGTTCTCGAGGCTCCCCCCCTTGATGAGACCCTGCTTCTTCAGGGCGTCGACGTCGCGCTCGAGGGCGAACGTCCGAGCCGGAGCGATCTCCCGGAGAAACGTGTCCTCGGTCAGATCGAAGCTCGCGTACTGCGTTCCGATCGTCGGGTTCGCATAGGAGATGGTGAACGACAGACGGAAGCCGTCGTAAGGCGACGCCGCGAGGTGGACGTCGCCCTCTGTGAAGGCGACCGGCTCGACGATCTCGAGGTGTTGGAGTGACGCGTCCTGCTCGACCACGCCCGCCTCGGTCAGGAGGTCGACGAACGGCTTGCAGCTTCCGTCGATCGGCTCCGCCGGCTCGTCGGCGTCGAGCTCGACGACCGCGTTGTCGATCCCGAGCCCCACGAGCGCCGCGAGGACGTGCTCGACCGTGAAGATCCTGACGCCGTTAAGGGAGAGCGTCGTGCGGCGCGCGATGTCGTCCGAGCTCACGGCGTGGGTGATCGACGCCGGGATCGTCGGGGATCCCGGCAGATCGACGCGTTTGAACACGATGCCGGAGTTGGGAGGAGCCGGTCCGAACGAGACCGTCGACTGACGACCCGTGTGAATCCCGATGCCCTTGTAGGAGCACCTGCCACCGAGCGTCCGCTGGCGCGTTCGCCCCATCACCCCTCCTCTTCTACCTTGCGGAGCCTGCGCTCGAGCTCCTTCACCTTCCCGTACAGCGATGGAAGCTGGTTCAGACATGCTAGGAGCCTCTTCGCCACTGAGTGTTTCCGGGCAGGATAGCCCGACACGCGCTCGCCTGCGGCGATCGACCTCGTGACCCCGGACTGCGCGCCGACCATCACGCCGTCGCCGATCCGGATGTGGCCCACGACCCCCGCCTGCCCCCCGAGCACCACGTTGTTTCCGACCTCCGTGCTTCCCGAGATCCCGACCTGCGCTACGACGAGCGCGCCCTCGCCGATCACCACGTTGTGCGCGATCTGCACCAGGTTGTCGATCTTGGTTCCCCTTCCGATTCGTGTCGTTCCGATCGTCGCGCGATCGATGCAGACGTTCGATCCGATCTCGACGTCGTCCTCGACGACGACGATTCCCACCTGCGGGACCTTGCGACAGACGTCGCCCTCGCGCGCGAAGCCGAAACCGTCGCTCCCGATCACCGTGCCGGAGTGCACGATGACCCGTTCGCCGATGCGGCACGCCTCCCGCACCGTGGTGTTCGGGTGGATCACGGTGTCCGCGCCGACCACGACGCCGCGCCCGAGATAGGCCCCGGGATGCACGATGACGCGGTCGCCGAGCACTGCGTCGTCCATGATCACGACGTTCGCTCCGACCGCCGCGTCCGCGCCGAGTTTCGCGGTGTCGTCCACGACTGCGCTCGGGTGGACGCCGGGCGCGACCGTCGGCGCGGCGTCGGCGAAGATCTCCATCGCCCGGGCGAAGGCCCCGTACGCGTTCTCCACGACGAGGAGAGGCTTCCCGTTCGACTCGGCGGCAGAGCTCTGCTCGTCGGAGACGAGAACGGCCGAAGCGGCCGTCTCCGCGAGATACCGCTCGTACTTGGGATTGGAGAGAAAGGTGAGTTGCCCCGGACCGGCCTCTTTGATTCCGGCCACGCCGGAGAGCACGATCGACCCGTCGCCGACGACCCTGCCGCCTACGAGCTTCGCCACCTCATCAAGGGTCATGTTCATAAGTCGGTCCCTTCGGGTACCGCGAGCGGCCGGTCGAACGGCTACTCGACCTCTCCGTTCAGCTTGTCCAGGACCTGCTGGGTGAGATCCGTCTCGGGAACGGCAAACACGATCCCCATCTGCGCGGCGTCGAAGATCATGGAGTAGTCACCCTCCTCCCCGATCTCGTTGATGATCGCGTTGACCCTGTCGAAGACCGGTTGCCAGAGCTCGGCCTCCTTCCGGGCGGCCAGACCGCCGACGCCCCAGACCTCGTTCAGGTACCCCTCGAACGCCACCTGCTTCTCCTGGATGGAGCGTTCCTTCTCCTGCGCGGCGTCCTCGGAGAGGAGCAGCCTCTGGCTCTGAAGCTCGGTGACGAGCCCCTGGATCTCGGACTCCATCGTCTGCGCCTGGGCCCGCCAGTCGGCGACGCTCGCCTGGAGCGCGGTCTCGATGTCCCGGGCCCCGTTGTATTCCTGCCGGATCTGCTCCGAGTGGATGTACGCGATCTTGTCTGCCCCGAGAGCGCTCGTGCCGGCCAGAGAGATCAGGAGAACCGCCGCCACGATGATTGTCGCACTTCGTCTCAAGATGACCTCCGTTCGTGCCGAGACCGCGCCACCCGCCGACCGGCGCGGCGCCTAGTAGTCGATTCCGAACTGGTAGTGGACTATCCAACTGCCGCCCAGGAACTCGTCGAACCCGTAGCCCATGTCGATACCGAGGTTGCCCAACACGGGAACCTCGAGCCGGACGCCGAAGCCCGCCCCCCAGAAGAGGTCGGTGGGATCCACCTCACTCGCGCTCTCCCAGGCGTTCCCGGCGTCGATGAAACCCAGCACGTAGACGGGAATCTGTTCCCGCTCGTTCGTGACCGCGAACTTCAGCTCCGCACTCCCGAGAAGCATGGTTCTCCCACCGTAGAGCGACCGTCCGAACGGGAGGATCGCCCTGTTGTCGTAACCGCGGACGCCGTTCAGGCCGACGCCGCCCAGCTCGAACCGGGTGTCGTCCGGCACCGTGAACGGGTCGCCGTACCCCGTGACGATTCCGCCCCTCCCCCGGAGCGTGAAGGTCGACCGGAAGACCGACGGCCAGTGCTTCCTCGTGTCGAGGACGTACCGCTGGTACCGGACGTCGCCACCGAAGGCCCAGCCGAAGAGGTCGGCCGTGAGCCTGGAGTAGCTGCCCAGCCTCGCGTGCATCCTCCGGTCGGTCGTCCGACGCACGAGCGTCACCGTGAATCCGCTCCTCCACTCCCACCCCGGGTTGAAGCGATCGTACCGGTCGGTCTCGCTCCTGGTCACGGTCACGGTGTCGGGGGGCGCCACGGTCGTGTCGATGTGTGTCTCTTCGTAGGTGTAGGTAAGGTCCGTGAACTCGTAGAGCTTGAACTGCTCGAGCGTGTACTTCGTGTAGATCATCGTGTACCGGGAACCGAACAGCGGCCAGCCGAGGCGGACGTCGCCGCCCCGCCGTTTCCGCTCCACGGCGTAGCGCCTCGAGCTGTCCCCACGCAGCAACTCCTCGTAGATCGAATCGGGGTACGCGTCCTCGAAGAAGCCGTCCGGCAGGGACGTGTAGTACCTCTCGTCCCGGGTGTCGAAGACGTCGAATCCGAGCGAGAGCCTGCGGTCCATGAACCAGGGCTCGGTAAAGCCCAGGACGATCTCGTTCGCGATCTTGCCGAACTCCCACTTGAGGTCGAGGAAGCGACCGCTTCCGAAGAGATTCCCCTCGCTGAGCTCGATGAACCCGGTGATGCCCCGCTCGCCCGTGTGCGACATGCCGACACCGGCGCGGCCCGTCTGACGCTCCTCGACCTGGAACACGAGGTCGATCTTGTCGGGATCGCCGCTCTCCGCGAACTCGACGAACGGTCCGTCGAAGAAGCCGAGGTTCGCCACCTTGCGCTGGCTCGCGATCACCTCGGAGGTCTTGTAGAGGTCGCCCGGCCTGACCAGGAGCTCCCGCCTGATGATCTTCTCCTGCGTCCGCGTGTTGCCGGTGATGTGGATCTGACCGACGCGGGCGGGCTCGCCCTGGTCGACGTGGAAGATGACCTTGAGCTCGTTCGCAGATTCGACGTCTTCGGAGCTGTAGATCCGGGCGTGGATGTAACCCTCCTCGCCGTACCAGGCGTAGGCCTCCCGGATGGTCTCCTCGGCCAGATCTGGCCTGTAGACGTCGCCGATCCTGATCTTCGTCAGCCTCTCCAGAGCCTCGAGGGCGAAAGGCTCAACGCCGAGCCACTGAACGGCGGAGACCCGGTAGAGCTCGCCCTGGTCGACCTGGATCGTGATCTCGACCTTCTCCCCCGTCTCGTCGTAGACCGTCTCGTAGCCGAGCACTGCGGCGTCGATGTAGCCCTCGTCGCGGAAGCGCTCGACGAGCTTGGTGAGGTCGCTCTCGAGGACCTCGCGATCCAGGAAGGCGTCGGTCCGCCACCAGCGGTCCTCCTTGGTCTCCAGCACCTTCTGGAGGTCGGTCTCGTCGAGAGCGGTGTTCCCTTCGAAGGCGATCCGGGAGATCGTCACGCGGACCCCCTCGTCGACCTGGACATTCACCTTGACCGTGCTCTCGGAGGTCTGTTCGGCCTGGATGTCGACGGTCGCCGACGGGAAGCCCTTGCTCTCGTAGAGGGCGAGGATCGCGACGCGCGAGTCCTCGATCTTGCCGGGATCGAACGGGGTGTTCTTGCTGAACCGCAGCAGGTCCTCGATGTCAGAGTCGTCTACCTTGTCGTGCCCGGTGATCTCGATCTCGGAGATCCTGGGCCGCTCCTCGAGGACGACGACGAGCACGATCGTCCCGTCGTCCTCGTCCTCGGCGTAGACCTGGACGTCGGAGAAGTTCCCCAGGGCGTAGAGCCTCTGGACACCTTCCCGGACGGCCTCTCCCGAGACCTCTTCCCCCATCGTGACGCCGAAACCCAGCAGGACGCGGTCTCTGCTGACGTGCTCGTTACCCTCAACCTGTATGTCGCTCACGACCTGGGCCCCGAGCGTGGCCACGGACAGGAGCAGAACGAGCGGAACCAGGGTACAGAGACCCCTCATGCGCAATCGCATCGTATGACACCTCCGTGCCTCCTGCGCCAAGGCGGCATCGTAGCACAGCGTTCGGGCAGTGTAAACACATAGTTTGGCCGCGGAAACGTCTAAGGGCTACGGAGTTACGCTGTGTGGCGAGATCAGAAGTGATACCTGTTCTCGATCGAAATCCTCCGGTCCCAGCCGGGCCAGATGGGGTCATACACGACCCTCAGAGAGAGAGACGTGTTGCGGGATACCTCGTATTCAATCCCAAGTTCCTGCCGGACGGCGAGCCGATTGTCTCCGGCGACGACATTGACGCTGCGGGTCTCGCCGATGTACGAGATGAGCCAGTCCTCGGAGACGTATTTGCCGAGCGTGAGCCTCGTGTTGCGCAGGAAGGGAACGTAGGTGCTGCTGGAGGACTGCGCGCTCCACCCGTCGACCTGCATGACGAAGTGCTGCACGAAGTCGACCTCGATCCGGACGAGATCGAGGCGCAGGTTGCGCCTCATCCGGGCCTCGATCGGCGCCACGAGCGGCCTCGTGACCACCCCGCTGATCTGCCCGCCGATCACCTCGATGGCGCCCCGCCGCTCGATCGCCGCCTGCTCCTCCCCCGCGAGGAGGTCGTAGGAGACGCCGTACTGGAGCTTCGAGAGGATCCGCTCGCGCGTGTTGTCCTCGGGCGCGTCCGACGAGAGCACGATCGCGCTCTCGTCGAGAGGCACGCCGGCGGATTCGGGCGTCAGGGCCTCCTCGATCGATTCCATCGTGAGGGTGATCGTCGTCCCGTCCTCGACCCGCGTCTCCGCCTCCACGAAGAACCGGGGGGGCTCGCAGAACGACGGGAAGTCGACGGAGGCGAGCCGAACGTCGAAGTCGCTGTTGGCGTAGGTCACCGTGCCCTTGGTCGATTCCACCTGACCGGCGACGCAGAGGCCGTCGGACGGCACCCCGAGGAAGGTGAGGAAGCTGCCCTGCTCGAGGCGGAGGCTCGCGTCGGACCGCCGGTACCAGACGTTCCGCCCCGCGATCATCCGGAGAGACAGGTCGGCGTTTTCGAGAAAGCTGAGCCCGTCGCCGTTCCCGGACTCCGGGAACGGGTAGGTGAACGACATGTCGGAGTACACGAGCTCGCCCCAGATGAGGGGGTGCTCGGAGGGCCCCGCGATGAAGAGCTCCGGCCCGCCGTCCTTGCCGCGGATCTCGATCGTCCCGACGTCGCCCGGCGACATGAGGTCGGGCACGCTCGCGTGCACGCCCTCGGGATCGGTCGAGATCCCCAGGATCCCGACGTCGAGGGAGCCGACGATGAGCGACTCGAGGGGCCTGTCCTCGACCCGCACGCCCCGGCGGCTCGCCACGGTGAGACGGTCGCCGTCGACGAGCCCCGTAACCTCGCCCGTGAGCAGCTCGCCGTCGACGATCTCGGCGCGGGCCTCGAGATCGGAGATCTCGTCGAAGAGCGCCACCGGGCGGACGACCGCCGCGCGCGCGTCGAGACTCGCGCTGGCGATGGTGAGCCCGTCCGGTCCCCCCACCAGATGGACGACCATCCTGCCCTCGCCCCCCTCGCTCTCCGCGATCGACGTCAGCTCCCCAAGGAGCGCGATCGGGTCGCCGTCGACCTCGATCGAGAGCGATCCCTCCTCCGCGTCGTCGCCGCCCGCGAGAACGTCGTACGGAAGCCTGCCCGTGGCCGTCATCCGGTAGCTCCCGTCCCTCTCGAGAACGAGCGGGTCGATCCGCGCGAGCCCTCGGGCCCCGATGACCCTCGCGGAGAAGTCGTCGAACGGAATGCCCAGGAACTCGCCGGCCCGCGACTCGATCCTCCCGTCGAACGTCGGGTGTCTCGTCTCTCCGCCGATGCCCATCGCCAGATCGAACCGCGTTCCCTCCGCGCCGCCCAGAAGGGTCCCCGGAATACCTTCGCCCCGAACGTTGACGGCGAGGTCGCCGTCGATGTCGGCCGACCCCGAGGCGGTGACCACGTCGACTCCGCCGTGGGAGAGCGCGAACTCGCGGAGCTCGACGACACCGCCGTCGACCCTCGCAACGAGCGCGGCGTCGAGATCCCTCACACCCCGGACCTCGCCGTTTCCGATCTGGAGCTGGATGCTCGCCTCGAGATCTTCGAGCGTCCCGCCGACCGACACGGACGCGAAGATGAGGCCGTCGACTCCCTCGGGCGCGGGGCCGTTCACGACCATCGAGGCGACGTCGCGGAGGGCTCCCTCGGAGATGACGAGGCCACCACTGATCGGATGGTCGTTCGAGAGGCCGACCCGGACGTGGGCCTGGCCGACGCCCGCCAGGTCGGTCACCTCGAGCGTGACGCCGGACCCGTCGAACCGGAGGCTGCCTACGAACGGCACCGGAACGCCGCGCACGGAGGCGTCTCGGGACTTGAGCACGAGCCCGAGCTCGCGCCCGGCGCCGACCCCGCGCAGATCTCCGGAGACGTCGATCGAGGCCGACCCCTGCGATCCCGCGAGGACGATCGCGCCCTGGACGGCGAGCGCCTCGGGGGCGCCGTCGACCGAGAGCGTCCCGTCGAGCGTCACGGGCAGCGTCGGGCCCTCCGGAAGGACGAGAAGCGAGTCGAGGGCGAAGCTCGTGAGCGTGAGCTCCGCGTCGATCGCGGGATCCTCGGGGAACTCCCGCACCTCTCCAATGATCGAGTAGGCGCCGTCGACCGATCCGATCGACGCGTGGAGCGTGCCGTCCTTCAGGAGGAAACCGCCCGCTCCGTCCCCGAGGTTCAGGCCGGACACCTTCGCGTCGCGCCAGGTGGCGACTCCCTCGAGGTCGAAGCGCTCTGTCGTCCCTGCGGCCTCGATGCCCGTGAGGTCGAGCCGTCCCTCGACGCCGTCGATCTCCGCGAGGCCCGCGATCGTCGTTGCGTCGAGGTCGGTCGCCTCTCCCTCGATGTCGATCTGCCACGGGAGCCGCGGCTCCCCTCGCGTCACCGTGCCTGCGACCCGCACCGCGCCTCCCCCAGCAGACGCGGTGATCGATTCGACCTCGACCGCCTCCGCCGTGAGCCTGCCTTCTGCCCTCACGTCCTCCACGGACACGCCGGCGACGACGGCCGATCCGTCGGTCACCTCGATCTCTACGGCGACGTCGTCCAGGGGGCCGCGGATCCCGATCTCGAGGTCGACCGATCCGTCGAGCTCGATCATCGTGCCGCCGGCGATCGCCACGAGCGGCTCGATCGGCACGTCCGAGGCGCGCGCCACGACGCCGCGCAGGTCGCACGCCGTCAGGCAGAAGGCGCCCTCGGCCGACCACGCGGCCGTCCTCCAGCGCCCCGCGAGCTCCGAGAAGTGCACGACGTCCCCGTCGAAGACCCCCTCACCTCTGACGCCCCCGAGCGTCTCGTCGACTCCGGGTAGCGCGATCGAAGCCCCGTCGAAGCCGAACCGGGCGTCGACGTGAGGCTCGGCGCCGGCCGCGACGCTGACTCCGAAGACCGCCCAGGCCTTCCCCTCCTCGATCTCGATCGGGAGACCCGCCGGCAGAGGCAGGTCGTCCGAGAGCGTGGCGTCCGCGACGCCGCCGGTGACGGAGAAGACCCGTTCCTCGTGGTCCCACGAGAACTCGGCCGTGAGGTTCTCCGAACCGCCGAGGCAGCTCCCCACGGCGTCGCCGTGGATCCCGGCCTCCTCCGTCCTTTCGAGGAGGAGGGCGATCGATCCCACCTCGACCCTTCGTCCCGTCGAGGCGTCCTCGAGGACGACGGTGCCGTCGGAGATCCCCAGGTAGTCCGGCAGGTACTCGATGATGCTCGTCACGTCGAAGGGCGCGGTCGTGTCCGCCCGGTCCCGCCCGTAAACGAGCGTCAGGCGCGGCCCGCTCAGAATGACGCTGCCGATGGCGCGCCGGGCCGCGAACCTCTCCCTGACGAGGTTCATGTAGCTGACGGTCACGGTCGCCGACGGGACGTAGACGGTGCCATCCTCGCCCAGGTCGATGACGACGTCACCGAAAGAGAGCGAGGCGAGCCCGATGTCGAGCTCACCGATGGATAGCTGCCCCTCGATGTCAGGAACGATTCGGGAGAGAACCGCGCGCTTCACGGCGGGATGACGCGAGCCGACGCGGAGCCCCAGGACGAGCAGGGGAACGATCACAACGATGAAGACTGCGAGAACGACAACCCACCTTCGGCGTCTCATGCTCCTGGCGGTTCCCTGTCGGGGTGTCGCGGAGGCCCGGTGGCGGGGCGCCGCGGAGCGGCGCCCCGTGGATGGGCCCGGTGAAATCACCGGCACGAGCTTACCACAACGAAGGGCTAACCGGCAGTCTTGACCTTCTTGCGCGCACGGCGGAACGAGAGCTCGTCGCCCTTGCGCTCGATCGCGATGTGGCCGCCCTCGCTGAACTTGCCCTTGAGGATCTCCTCGGAGAGGGGATCCTCGACGTAGCGCTGGATGGCCCTGCGGAGGGGCCTCGCTCCGAACGCCGGATCGAACCCCTTCTCGATCAGCAGTTCCTTCGACTCGGCGCTGATCTTGAGGGTCACGCCGACGTCGGCGACCCGCGATTCGACATCGAGAAGCAGGATCTCGACGATCTTGCGCGTCTCCTCGACGCCCAGCGGGTGGAAGACGACCGTCGCATCGACCCGGTTCAGGAACTCCGGATTGAAGACCCTCTTCAAGGCCTCCGTCGCCTTCCCCTTCATCTGCGTGTAGACGTCGGCGGTCCCCTCGTCCTTCTGGAAGCCGATCCCGCGCTGCTGCGCGATGTCTCGCGCGCCGACGTTTGAGGTCATGATGATCACGGTGTTCTTGAAGTCGACCACTCGGCCGAAGCTGTCCGTCAGCTGCCCGTCCTCCAGGACCTGGAGGAGGATGTTGAAGACGTCGGGGTGGGCCTTCTCGATCTCGTCGAAGAGCACGACGCTGTACGGGCGTCGCCTCACCTTCTCGGTGAGCTGTCCGCCCTCCTCGTAGCCGACGTAGCCCGGAGGCGCTCCCACGAGCCGCGAGACAGCGAAGCGCTCCATGTACTCGGACATGTCGAGCCGGACGAGAGCGTTGTCGTCCTCGAAGAGGAAGTCAGCGAGCGTGCGCGCGAGCTCCGTCTTCCCGACGCCCGTCGGCCCGAGGAAGATGAACGAGCCGATCGGCCTCTTCGGATCTCTGAGTCCCGCGCGGTTCCTTCTGACGGCCTTCGAGACGGTCGTCAGCGCCTCCTCCTGGCCGACGACGCGCCGCCTGAGCTCGTCCTCCATCTTGAGGAGCTTCTCGGACTCCTCCTGCGCGAGCTTCTTGACCGGGATTCCCGTCATGCTGGCCACCACCTCGGCCACGTCGTCGATCTCGACGGTTGCCTTCCTCTGGTGCTTCGACTTGATGAGGTCCTTCCTCGCGGTCTCGAGCTTCTTGCGGTACTCGCGCTCCTTGTCGCGGAGCTCGGCGGCCTTCTCGAACTCCTGGTTCTCGCTGGCCGCCCTCTTCTCGCACGAGACCGCGTCGAGGTCCTGCTCGAGTTCCTTGACCTCGATCGGGATCGCGCTCATCTCGAGCCTGGCCCTCGCGCCCGCCTCGTCGATCACGTCGATCGCCTTGTCGGGAAGGAACCGATCTGAGATGTAGCGATCGGCGAGCTTGGCGGCGGCGACGATCGCGTCGTCGGTGATCTCCGCCGCGTGGTGCTCCTCGTACCGACAGCGGAGCCCGCGGAGGATCTCGATCGTCTCCTCGACGGACGGCGGATCGACGATGATCGGCTGGAACCTCCGCTCGAGCGCCCCGTCCTTCTCGATGTGCTTCCGGTACTCGTCGAGCGTCGTCGCGCCGATGCACTGGAGCTCGCCCCGGGCGAGCGCCGGCTTCAGCATGTTCGCCGCGTCGATCGCGCCTTCCGCCCCACCCGCGCCGACGATCGTGTGCAGCTCGTCGATGAAGATGATGACGTTGTCGCTCTCCCTGATCTCGTTGATGAGGGTCTTCAGGCGCTCCTCGAACTGGCCGCGGTACTTCGTCCCCGCCACCGTCGAGGAGAGGTCGAGCATCACGAGCCTTCTGTCCTTGAGCGTCGCCGGCACCTCGTTCGCGACGATCTTCTGCGCGAGGCCCTCGACGATCGCCGTCTTCCCGACGCCCGGCTCGCCGATCAGGACCGGGTTGTTCTTCTTCCTTCGCGACAGGACCTGGAGGACGCGCTCGATCTCCTGCTGTCGCCCGATGACCGGGTCGAGCTCGTCCTTCCTCGCGGACTCGGTGAGGTCGCGCCCGAACTGGTCGAGCGTCGGCGTGTCCGCCTCCCGTCCCGTCGCCGGCTCCGGGGCCTCCGTCCCGCTGCCCCCGCCCAGCACCTTCATCACCTGTTCGCGCGCCGTCCTGAGATCGATGTCGAGGTCCCTCAGGACCTTCGCGGCGACGCCCTCGCCCTCCCTGATGAGCGCGAGCAGCAGGTGCTCCGTTCCGATGTACTGATGATGGAGGATCCTCGCCTCCTCGCGCGCGAGCTCGAGGACTGTCTTCGCGCGAGGCGTCCACTGCGTCTCCTTCATGGATGCCCCGTAGGTTCCGCGCGCCACGTACGACTCCACCATCTCCCTCACCGTGTCGAGGTCGATGGCCAGCTCACGGAGCACGGTCGCGGCGACACCCTCGCCCTCGCGAACGATCCCGAGGAGCAGGTGCTCCGTTCCGAGGTAGTCGTGGTGAAGCCTCGCGGCCTCTTCGCGCGCGAAGTAGAGGACCCTTCTCACCCGTGGGGTGAAATCTCTCTGTCTCTGCATTCGTGTCCTCCGTCTTGGGCGAGCCGGAACGTCACTCGCACGACGCAAGCTCCTTGCGGACGAGGTCGGCCCGAGCGCTGTCGCGCTCCTCGGGCGTCGGCTCGCCGCCGTGTGAATACGTCAGGTGACCCGGCTGGGTGATCACGAGGAGCCGGTTCACGGTTCCGAGGTCGACCGAGTCGATGAGTCCGAGCGCGGTCCCGAGCCTGAGCGACGAGACGAGCTCCATCACCTCCTCGGCGGAGATCATCCTGGCGTTGGCGAGGATGCCGTACGCCCTACCGACCTCGTCGGCCAGCTGACGCCCCGCGTTCTCCGCGAGCTCCTTCCTCGCCTCGAGCTCGAGGGCGACGAGCTGCCCGGCGACCCTCTCGACGGTGTAGGCGATGTCCTCCTCGGACTGGCCGAGCGTCGTCTGGTTCGAGATCTGGAAGAACCCGCCCAGCGCGGCGCTCCCCTCTCCGTAGAAGCCCCGGACCGATAGCCCCAGCTTCGACACGCTGCCGAGGACCTGCGCGATCCGGTTGCTCCTCACAAGCCCCATGAGGTGCGCAAGCACGGACACACGCACTCCGGTGCCCACGTTCGTGGGACAGGATGTCAGGTAACCCCAGTCGCTGGAGAAGGCATACTGCAAATTCCGCTCCAGTTCACAATCTATTCTCTCTATCAGGCGCCAGGCGTCGACCGGCTGCAGGCCGGCCCGGATGCACTGGAGCCGGAGATGGTCCTCTTCGTTCACCATGGCGGAGACGATCTCCTTCTCCCCCACGATGGCGCCCCCTCCGGGCCCGCCCTCGGCGAGTTCGCTGCTCACGAGGTGGCGCTCGACGAGCACCCGCCTGATGGCGGGATCGGTCTCTTCCATGCGAAAGACGAGGGCGTTCGTGAGGTAGTTGCTCTTCGCAATCGCGGCGACGATGCGCTCCCTCACCTCGATGAGTTCCCGCTCGGTCGCCCTCGTCGGGAACGGGCTCCCCTCGAGGTTCCTGGCGAACCGGACCCTCGTCGAGAGGATCACGTCGGAGCGCGGACCGGCGGCCCCGAGCCAGGCCGGAGGCTCACTCATCATCATTTCGAACGTCCACATCGCTGTGCTACGGTTCCGCGTCGCCGGCGGGCGCGCGCCCGTCGGCCTTCGACCTGATGAGATCCCTGAGCTCGGCGGCTCGTTCGTACTCCTCGCCCCTCACGGCCTGCGCGAGCTCGGCCCTGAGCCTCTTCACCTCGCGCCGCGAGTCGAAGTCGGCCTCGAGGCAGCTCGGCACGCTGCCGGTGTGCTCCGTGCTCCCGTGGATCCTCCGGAGGAGCGGCTTGAGCTCGCTGTGAAACGAGTCGTAGCACGTGCCGCACCCGAGCTTGCCGGTCCGCCTGAACTCGTCGTACGAGAGCTTGCACTCGGGACAGGTCGGCCCGGCAGGCGTGGCGCCCTGCTCGGCGGTCTCATCGAGGAGCCCCTTGAGGATGTTCACGAGCGGCCCGGCGAACGGCGCGAGCGAGGCGGTCATCCCCTTCCGCCTCGCGCACTCCTCGCAGAGGTTCCAGCTGCGCACGTGGCCGTCGGCCATCTCGGCGTACCGGACGGACGCGGGCCTCTCGTTGCACTCCTCGCAGATCATCCCTTCGTCCCCTCCCTGAGCTACTCCCCGTCCCCGGTCGCTCGCGCGGAGCCGCCCCCAGACGGCCTCCCGCCCTCCAGCGCTCGACCGTCGGCGAGCTCGACGATGCGGTCGGCCCGCCCGAACAGGTCGGCGTTGTGCGTCACGATGACGAACGTCTGCCCCATCGACTCCCGGAGCCCCCAGATGAGATCGTGCAGCTCCTCGCTGCTCGACCGGTCGAGGTTGCCGGACGGCTCGTCGGCGAGGATCGCGAGCGGCTCCGTCGCGAGTGCGCGGGCCACCGCCGTCCGCTGCTCCTCACCTCCGGAGAGCTCACCCGGCCTGTGGTCCATCCGATCGCTCAGGCGCACGCGCCCGAGGAGGTCCCTGGCGCGCTCCTCTGCCTCCGCCCGCGGCGTGCCGCCGATGAGGTTCGGCATCATCACGTTCTCGAGCGCCGTCAGCTCGCGCATCAGGTGGTGGAACTGGAAGACGAACCCGACGGTCCTGTTTCTGAAGGCGGACCTCTCGGCCTCCGCCATGGCGAAGACGTCGACCCCATCGACGACGACCTTCCCGGACGTCGGCTCGTCGAGCGCGCCCATGATGTGGAGGAGCGTGCTCTTCCCGACACCGGACGGTCCGACGATCGCGACGATCTCGCCGCGGCCGATCTCGACGTCGATCCCCCTCAGGACGTCGATCCTCTCGGGACCCGTCCTGAAGCTCTTGGTCACGCCGGACACCTGTATCATTCGTTCCTCCGCCCGCGTGTCTCGCGCGCGGCCGTTTCTACTCACGACGAATCGCCTCCGCCGGCGCCAGCCTCGACGCCTTCCACGAGGGATAGAGCGCGGCCACGAAGCTGATCGCGACCGCCGCGAGAGCCACCAGCGCGAAATCGACCCCGTGCATCTCGACGGGCAGGGTCTCGATCGGGTAGACGTCCCCCGGAAGCGACACGAACTGGTACCGGTCGAGGAGCGTCGCCAGGACGTAGCCCGCCAGGCTTCCGGCCGCGGTGCCGAGGATCCCGATCACGAGCCCCTCGAAGATGAAGATCCTCAGTATCGAGCCCGATCGCGCGCCCATCGATTTCATGATCCCGATGTCCTTCGTCTTCTCCATCACTACCATGATGAGCGTGCTCGCGATGTTGAACGCGGCCACCATGATGATGAGCGACAGGATCCAGAACATGACCTTCTTCTCGGTCTTCATCCATCGGAAGAGGTTCCGGTTCAGCTCGATCCAGTTGTTCGACCGGTACGGGAACCCCCCGACTGCCGCGACGGCCCGCTCCCCCGCCGCCCGAGCGTCGTAGGGGTCGGTGATCCTGAGGGCGACGCCCACGACCCCGTCCTTGAGGGAGAAGAGCGACTGGGCCTCCGTAATATCAATGTAAACCAGGGACTGGTCGTACTCAAACATGCCCGAGCTGAAGAGGCTCTCGACCTGGAAGCGCGCGATCGCCGGCATGAGGCCCATCGGGGTGAGAACGTAGTCGAACGGCGAGGATATGGCGACGGTGTCCCCGAGCGTCACGCGGAGCCGTTTGGCGAGCTCGTCGCCGACGACGATCGCCGGCACCTCGCCCTCGGGTTTCCGGAGCGTCGTGAGCGGCGGGTCGATGTTCGTGAGGATGTCCGTGACGAGCCCCTCCCGGGCGAGGTCGATCCCGCGGACGACCACGCCGTCCGAGCCGCCGTGCCCCCGGAGGACGGCCTTCGAGTACGTGAACGGCGACGCGGCGACCACGTCGGGCGACGCCTCGAGCTTTCCTGCGAGCTCGTCGTAGTTCGTGATCGGGTGGTTCCCGTACCGGAGGACGATGACGTGCGCGTTGATCCCGATGATCCGGCGGTGGATCTCGTTCTCGAAGCCGTTCATGACGGCGAGCACGACGACGAGCGCCATCACACCGACGGCGACGCCCGCCACCGAGATGAACGTGATGATCGAGATGAACCTGGTCTTCCGCTTCGCCCTGAGGTAGCGCCAGGCGACGAACCACTCGAACGACAAGACCGTTTCCTTTCTTTCGGCCGCGACCGACGGTCTGTCGCCGGCCCACCTGCGACCTAGTGATCGGGGCGCATCGGCGGGAAGAGGATGACGTCGCGGATGTTCCGCGATCCGGTGAGGAGCATCACCAGCCGGTCGAGTCCGATGCCGAGGCCTCCGGTCGGCGGCATGCCGTGCTCGAGGGCGGCGACGAAGTCCTCGTCCATGCCCTGCGCCTCGGCGTCACCCCTCTCCCGCTCCGCCTGCTGGAGTTCGAACCTCACGCGCTGCTCGTCGGGGTCGTTGAGCTCCGTGAACGAGTTCCCGAGCTCGAGCCCGCCGATGAAGAACTCGAAGCGCTCGACGATCGCCGGATCGTCGGGCGTCTCCTTCGCCAGCGGCGAGATCGCCTTCGGGTAGTCGATGAGGAACGTCGGCTCGAAGAGCCTCGGCTCGACGAGCTCGTCGAGGACCTTCTCGACGATCGGCCCGAACCTGGGCGGCCCGTCGACGTCGATCCCCTTCGCGCGCGCCGCGGCCGCGAGCGCCTCATCGCTCTCGAGCGCCGAATCGCCCAGGGCCTCGACGACGGCGTCCATGACCTTGAGCCTTCGCCAAGGCGGCGACAGGTCGATCGTGCGGTCCTCCCACTCGATCTCGGTCCCGCCCGTGAGCTCACGAGCGAGCCGCACGACGAGCGACTCGGTGATCTCCATCATGCCGTGGTAGTCGGTGTAGGCCTGGTAGAGCTCGAGCTGCGTGAACTCGGGGCTGTGCGTCCTGTCCATCCCCTCGTTCCTGAAGTCCTTGCCGATCTCGAAGACGCGCTCGAGGCCGCCGACGATCAGCCTCTTCAGGTAGAGCTCGTCGGCGATCCGGAGGTAGAGGTCCATCCCGAGCGAGTGGTGGTGTGTCGTGAAGGGCCTCGCGAACGCGCCGCCGTAGTTCGGCTGCAGGATCGGCGTCTCGACCTCGACGAAGTCGCGCTCCCAGAGGAACTCCCTCGCGATCCTGAGCATCGCGCTCCGCGCGAGGAAGGTCGCCTTCGCCTCCTCGTTCGCGATGAGATCGAGGCTCCTGTGACGGTACCTGAGCTCCTTGTCCTTGAGTCCGTGCCACTTCTCGGGAAGCGGCCGGAGCGCCTTCGCGAGAACGGTGACCGACTTCGCCTTGACGCTCACCTCGCCGGTCTTCGTCTTCATCACCTCGCCCCGCACCCCGACGATGTCCCCCACGTCCACGAGCTTCCACACGGCGAACGCCTCCTCGCCGATCTCGTCTCTCCTGACGTAGAGCTGGATCTTGCCGCTCCCATCGACGAGGTCGGCGAACCCGGCCTTCCCGTGTCCCCGTACGCTCATGAGGCGCCCGGCGACGGCGACGTCCTTCCCCTCGAGGTCGTCGTAGGCCTCGACGACCTCCCGCGCCCGGTGCGTCCGCTCCGAGCGCCGCGGGAAGGGCTCGACGCCGCTCTCCCGCATGCGGGTGAGATTGCCCCGCATCTCGGCGACGAGCGCGCTTTCGCCTTTCTCCAACGTGTCCCCCCGGGTCTCTGGTGTAGTTCCCCCGGGCGCGGCTCGCGCCGCTCCCGGCGGTCGGTGCCCGGCCGCCGGCCGTCCGCCGTCTAGCCGGTCGCCTTGAGGTACGCCTCGATGAACACGTCGAGGTCGCCGTCGAGCGTCGCGTCGACGGCGGACGTCTCGACGCCCGTCCGGTTGTCCTTCACCATCTGGTACGGATGCAGGACGTACGACCGGATCTGGCTGCCCCAGGCGATCTCCTTCTTCTCGCCGGCCGTGGCCTGCTGCTCCTTCCTGCGTTTCTCCTCGCGGAGGGTGTAGAGCCTCGAACGCAGGACCTTCATCGCGTTCTCGCGGTTCCGGAACTGCGAGCGCTCGTTCTGGCACGTCACGACGATCCCCGTCGGAATGTGGGTGATCCGGACCGCGGTCGAGCTCTTGTTGACGTGCTGGCCGCCGGGGCCGCTCGCGCGGAAGAAGTCGAGTCGGACGTCGGCGTCCTGGATCTCGACCTCGAGGTCCTCATCGACCTCGGGGTAGGCGGCCACCGAGGCGAACGACGTGTGCCGGCGGTGCGCCGCGTCGTACGGCGAGAGCCGCACGAGCCGGTGCACGCCCACCTCCGCCTTCAGGTAGCCGTAGGCGTACGGGCCCTTCACGAGCACCGTCGCGCTCTTGATGCCGGCCTCGTCGGCCGGCTGGACGTCCATGACCCGGGTCTCGAGGCCGCGGCGCTCAGCCCACCCCATGTACATCCGGAAGAGCATCTGGGCCCAGTCCTGCGAGTCGGTGCCGCCGGCCCCGGGGTGGATCGCCAGGATCGCGTTTCTCTCGTCGTCCTTCCCGGAGAGCATCTTGCGGAACTCGAGCCCGCGAAGCTCCTCGAGGATCCGCGCGAACTCCCGCTCCACCTCTTCCTCGGCCTCGCCCCCCTCCTCCTCGGCCAGCTCGACCAGGGTCAACATATCGGCGCAACTCGCCCTCAGAGAAGCGAGCGGCTCGAGCCAACCCTTGAGCTCGTTGATCTCGCCGATGACCTCCTTCGCGCGCGTCCCGTCCTGCCAGAAGTCGGCGCCGGTCGTCAGCTTCTCAAGCTCGGTCAGGCGCTTCTGCTTGGAAGCGACGTCAAAGGTAGTTCTCGAGCTCGCCGACCCTCGCGGCGACGCTATCGAGCTCCTTCGCGATCTCGCCTGTCATTGTACCTCCCGCACTTCGGATGGAATCGTCCTCCAGAACCTGAGCACGTTCTCCCTGAGGTCCTCGAACGAACCGCCGTTGTCGACGACGACGTCGGCCACGTCGCGGAACGTCGCCTCGGGCGCCTGCGACACCATCCGCGCCTCGGTGTCGCGGCGCGGGCGCCCCGCCTCCTCCAGGCGCTCGAGCCGTATTTCGCGGGGCGCGTGGACGACCACGACGACGTCGAAGAGGTCGAGGACGTCCCAGTGGAGAAGGAGCGCCGCGTCGACCACGAGGACGCCGGCCGGCGTCTCGCGCTCGGCGGCCTCCATCGCCCGGACGATCGCCGCGACGAGCGGCGGGTGCGTGAGCTCGTTCAGCTTGCCGAGCCCCACCTCCGACGAGAAAGCGATCGCCGCCAGGCGCGCCCGGTCGAGCGATCCGTCGGCGGCGACCACCTCGCTCCCGAACTCGTCCGCGATGCGCTCAAGGAGCGGCGTCCCGGCCGCCACGAGCGTCCGCGCCAGGTCGTCGGCGACGATCACGCGGGCGCCCAACTCGCGGAGGATCCCCGCGGCGGTGCTCTTCCCGGACCCGATGCCACCGGTGAGGCCGATCCGGTACACGAACCCTCCTGGTGAGCGCCTCCTAGTGAGCCTCGTACCAGTTTGCCCCGCTCGCGAGGTCGACCACGATCGGAACGCGCAGGCCGAACCCCGCCGGGTGCTCCATCTCCTCGCGGACGCACGCCTCCACGTCGGCAAGCGCGCCCGCATCGACCTCGAACACGAGCTCGTCGTGAACCTGCAGTACCATATCACACGGGAGGCCGTCGGTCGCGATCCTTCTGTCGATCCCGATCATCGCCACCTTGATGAGGTCGGCGGCGCTCCCCTGGATCGGCGTGTTCACGGCGACGCGCTCGGCGAGCCCCCTGACCCGCGCGTTGTCCGAGTCGAGACCCGTGATCGGGCGAGTCCGACCGAGCATCGTGGTCGCGTGCCCGGACGACGCGGCGTCCTCGATCGCCTTCTTGGTGAACTCCCGCGCGCCCGGGTAGGTCTCGAAGTACCGCTCGATGAAGTCGAAGGCCTCGTCGGTCCCGATCGAGAGCTGCCTCGCGAGCCCGTACGCGCTCATGCCGTACATGATGCCGAAGTTGACGGTCTTCGCCCAATCGCGCTGGTCGGACGTGACCTCCTCCTCGACGCCGCCGAAGATGAGCGCCGCCGTCGATCGGTGCACGTCCTTGCCTCCCTCGAAGGCGGCGATCAGGTTCGCATCCCCGGAGAGGTGCGCCATGATCCGAAGCTCGATCTGGGAGTAGTCCGCCGACAGGAGAACCCTGCCCGGATCGGCGACGAACGCCTTCCTGATCTCGCGGCCGATCTCGGTTCGGATCGGCACGTTCTGGAGATTCGGGCTGCTGCTCGAGAGCCTCCCGGTCGCCGCGACCGTCTGGTTGAACGACGTGTGCAACCTTCCCGTGCGCGGGTTCACGAGCTTCGGGAGCGCGTCGAGGTAGCCCGACTTGAGCTTCGCGAGTTGCCGGTACTCCAGGATGAGACCGGGGATCTCGTGGGTCTCGCGAAGCCGCTCGAGGACGCGGGTGTCGGTCGACCAGCCGGTCTTCGTGCGACGCCCCTTCGGCAGCTTCAGCCTCTCGAAGAGGATCTCCCCGACCTGCTTCGGGGAGTCGGGGTTGAACTCCACGTCCGCGACCTTGCAGATTCTGCCCCGGAGCTTCTCGACCTCGCTGCCGAGCCTCGTGGAGAACTCCTCGACGAGCGGGACGTCGAGAAGGACGCCGGCCAGCTCCATCCTGGCGAGGACGGGAACGAGCGGCATCTCGACGTCGCGCATGAGGTCCTCGAGACCGCCCTCCCGCACGCGCTCCCCGAGGAGCTCGGTGAGGTCGAACGCCGTCGCCGCGTCGTCGCAAGCGTAGTCGCGTGCGGCCTCGACCGAGACGTCGGCAAACGAGAGTTGCTCGTCGCCCTTTCCGATCAGGCTCTCTATGGAGGTCATGCGTCGCTTGAGGTGCTCGAGTGCGAGCGACGCGAGGTTGTGCTGACGCCGCCCCGGGTCCACGAGATAGGACGCGACCATCGTGTCGAACGAGAGCGGCGTCATCGTGATCCCGTGCCCGATCAGGACCTCGTAGTCGTACTTCATGTTCTGGCCGAACTTGGGAACTCCCTCGTCCTCGAGGACCTTCCTGAACTCCTCGAGGACGAACCCGCGCGAGAGCGTAGACCGGCCCTCGTGCCCGACGGGGACGTAGAAGGCCTTACCCGCCTCCCAGGCGACCGAGATGCCCACGACCTCGGCCGTGAGCGCGTCGAGCGACGTCGTCTCGAGGTCGACCGCGAACCCCCCCGATCCCCGGAGCTTCCTGACGAGCTCCCGCACGGCCTTCTTCGTCGTGACGAGCGCGAACTCGCCCGCGGCGGCGGTGGGCTCGGGGATGATCTCCCTGGCGAGCGTGTGGAACTCGAGCCCGACGAGGTGCTCCGTGACGACGGGCACGTCGAACGGATCGCGACGAAGCGCGTCGAGATCGAGGTCGACGGGCGCCTCGAGATCGATCGTCACGAGCGACCTGCTCTGGTACGCCTGGTCGCGGTACTCCTCGAGGTTCTGCCGCCGCTTGGGGCCGCTGATCTCGTCGATGTGCGCGAGGACCTCCTCGACCGTGCCGTACCGTACGATCAGGTCGAGCGCGGTCTTCTTTCCGATGCCCGGGACGCCGGGCACGTTGTCCGAGGCGTCCCCCATGAGGCCGAGCACCTCGATGACGCGCGAGGGCGGAACCCCGAAGTGCTCCTCCACGTCTCCCGGCGCGTACTCGATGTCCTTCTTCGGGTCGAAGACGGAGACGTCCTCGTCGACGAGCTGGAAGAAATCCTTGTCGCCGGAGACGATGACGGACCGGATGCCCTCGGCGCGCGCCTTGGTCGCCAGCGTGCCGATCACGTCGTCGGCCTCGTAGCCGGGGAGCTCCAGCACGGGGATCCCCAGGACCTCCACGAACTCGCGGATCGCCGGGAACTGCTCGATCATCTCGTCGGGCGGCGCCTCGCGGGTCGCCTTGTAGTCCGCGTACGCCTCGTGCCGGAAGGTCGGCTCGGGGGTGTCGAAAACGACCGCCGCGTAGTCGGGCTTCCGATCCTCGAGAAGCTTGATGAGTTGCGAGGCAAACCCGAAGAGGGCGCTCACGTTCTCGCCCTGCGAGTTCAGGAGGGGAGATCTGATGTAGGCGTAGTAAGAACGGTAGGCCAGAGCGGTGCCGTCGATCAGGAAGAGGACCGGCACGCCCTCGCCGTGCTTCGTCTCTGCGTTCATGTGTAGAGGTTCTCTTCCTCGATGTAGGCCAGCACGCGGGGCGGCACGAGGTATCGGATCGTGCGACCGAGCCGCACCCTCTCGCGGATGTCGCTCGAGGCGATCTCGAACGAGGGCATGTCGAGCACGAGCGTCCTGTCCCTGATCCTCGGGTCGGCGTCCGCGATCTCCACACCGGGTCTCGGAGCGACGACGAACGTGCACTCCGACAGGAGCGCCTCGGGGTCCTTCCAGGTGAGGAGCTGCGTGAGGCTGTCGGCGCCGATGATGAAGTAGAGCTCCTCAGCGTCCTCGAACTCGTCCTTGAGCTCCCGGACGGTCTCGATCGTGTAGGACGGGCCCTCGCGCCTCCTCTCGATGTCGGAGACCGCGAGGCGCGGGTTGTCTTCGACGGCCAGCGTGACCATCGCCATCCGGTCCTCGAACCGGGAGTACTCCCGCTCGCACTTGTGCGGCGGGCGCGCCGCCGGAATGAAAACGACCCGGGCGAGCCCGAGCCGGTCGGCGACCTCTTCGGCGATGATGAGGTGAGCAATGTGGATCGGGTCGAACGTCCCGCCCATGAAGCCGATCGCCAAGGAGCCACCTCCCTCCGCGTCGCGACGCGGGTCAGAGCCCCTCGCTCTCCCTCGCGGCGGCCCCGGCCTCCGCCGAATCGGGGTAGAGCTCCATGAGCCGCTGGTAGTACTCGAGCGCCTGAGCGTTCTCGCCGACCACGTGGTGGCTCCGCGCGGCCAGGAGGAGGGCCCGCGGCGCCCACACGGTGTTGGGGTAGTCCGAGACGACCGACTCGGCGTAGACCCGCGCGGCCTCGGGCTCGTGCAGCTTGAGGTAGAGCTCGGCGGAGTCGAAGGTCTTCTCCGCGAGCTTGGTGCGGAGCTCGAGGATCCTGTCCCTCGCGTCGTCCGCGAGGTCGCTGTCGGGATAGAGATCGAGGAAGCGCCAGTACTGCTCGATGGCCCTGTGCGTCATGCCCTGGTCGAGCGGCGACGGCAGCGACTGCTCTTGGTACGCGAGGCCGATCTTGTACTCCGCTTCCGGCACGAGCGGCGACCGGGGATAGTCGGAGAGAAGCCGCCGGTACTCCGCCTCCGCGGTCGCGTAGTCCTCGGTCTCCCGGTAGGCGTCCCCCAGCCCGATGAGGGCGTCGTCGGCCGACTCGTGGAGCGGCGATTCCGCCGTGAGGCGCCGGAACGCCTCGATGGCCAGGAGATAGTTGCTGGTCTCGAGCGCCTCGCGGCCGATGTCGTAGAGGTCCTCGTACGTCACGTTGCTGAGCTCGGGTCCCGACGAACAGCCGGAGAAGGCTGCGAGCGAGAGGACGGCAGCGATGGCCACGGTCGACGCGGCGCGCACCAGTCGGTTCGGCAGATTCAGACACATGCCAGAGAGGTCCTCCCTCGGCCGACGGCGATCAATTGGAACTCCTGCTCGTGTAGAAGAGGTAGATGAGACCGCCCACGATGGCCGCCACGATGAGCGGCTCGAGTATCTTGTCCCACCCGCCCTCCTCGACCGGAGGCGACGCGAACGTCTGGCCCGGGGTGGAGAGCTCCTCGATCCTCCCGCCGGGGATGATCTCGCGCCGCTGCCTCTGGATGTCGTCGGCCCAGACGATCGCGCGCGAGGTGTCGGAGAGCTGGAAGTGGATGTCGACGTCGCTCCGGCGCTCGACCTTCCGTGCGCCGACCATCCATTCGCGCCAGACGCGCGCGTAGGTCGTTTCGCCGGCGACGATGCGGTACTTGATTTCGAACATCGCCGGCTCACCCGGCGCAGGCTCCACGGCGGCCATCCCCCCCGTCATGACCGTGTGTCCCCTCTTGGTCAGCTTCTCGACGAGCACCGACTCGACGAGCCAACTCCCCTCGTGCTGGCCCACCTGGGCGATGTAGACCTCCGACCCGGGCGGGAGACTCATGCTCCCGACCGCCTCCTCGACCACCTCGTCCAGGAGCTCAGTCAGGACCGCGATGTTCGACTTCGGGATGGCGACCTCCTCGAGGCCCCCGGACTCGTCGGCCGCAGCGGCCACCATGAGGCCGGGGCCCGTCCCGAAGCCGGCCGAGAGCGCCAGCTGGTGCGTGCCGCCGAGGGTCGACGGCTGGTAGGCGTAGTCGAGGAACCAGCGTTCGTCCCAGTTCACTCCGAGGCCGCCGGCGTAGGAATCGAGGGCCGAATTCGCCCCCAGGATCGCGCCGCCCCTCAGGGCCAGGTAGCGGACCGGGTAGTACTCGACGCCGAACCGCGTGGTCAGGTCGATGTCGTTCACCTTCTCGAAATCGAGGGCGAAGAGGAAGTCGCGCCACTCGTAGGCTCCCCCCATGGCCAGCGTCACCGGGAGCGGGTCCGACTCGGAGACGTACGCCCCTCCTCCGCCCATGTTCCGCACGGCCGCGGCCAGGGACGTGTTCTCCGAGATCCGGTAGATCGCGCCGACGTCGAAGGTCATCGACTGGGAGCTCTCGTCGCCGAGCGTGCTCGAGACGTACCGGAGGCTCGCGGCGAGCCCGAGATTCGGACGCAGGCGCCGCCCGTACCCCACCGCGCCGTAGAAGTCCCCCGCCTCGAACGTCCCCTCACCCGGCACGTCGTTGTCCCACGAGGTCGATCCCTGCTCGAGGGCCACGCCGAAGGCGCCCTTCTTGCCGAACGGGGTCGCGTAGGCCGCGTAGTTGTAGTCGACGTTGGCGAGCCAGGAGACGTGCGTCAGGCTGAACGTGTGTCCCGTGACCTGCGCCAGCCCCGCGGGATTCCACGCGAGGGCGGTCCCCCCGTCGGCGAGGGCGACGTGCGCGCCTCCCATCGCCATCGGGCGGGCGCCGACTCCGATACCGAGGAACTGCGAGCCGGACGTCCCCTGCGCGCGGCACACCCCGGCCGGAACCACCGCAAGCACGAGGCAGAGGAGGATCGTGAACCCCTTGGATGGCATGTTCGTACCTCCGTCGATTCCCGTCATTTGACCACCGCGACCTTCCGGATCACGTCGTCGACGTTCGTCCTGATCCGGAGGAAATAGACGCCGCTCGCGACGATCTCGCCGCCGTCGTTCTCTCCGTTCCACGTGACCGAGGGCTCGCCTTCGGAATCGAGCTTCCTCACGAGCGATCCAGCCACGTTGTAGATCTCGACCTTGATTCCTCCCGCGTCGGACCCGACCGTGATGGTGACGTCGTCGTCGGTGCCGGCGAGCGGATTGAAGGCGTTCTCGCTCACCCTGAGGTCGGACGGCGTGCCGGACACGGGAACGACGGTCACGGTAACGGGGTCGGCTTCGGCCGGCCGGCCGAAGCGATCGGTGACCGTGATCACGAGCTCCTCGTCGGCGGTCACGATCGTGCTTCCGGACGAGATCGTGTACCTGAGGCGATAGGCGCCCGTCCCGTAATCGGTCGTGTCCAGGTTCGCCGGGTCGTACTGGCTGTCGACGTCGTCGAAGTTCGCGGTGAGCCCGTAGCCCTCCTCGTCCCACGCGGTGTCGATCGTGATCGTGTCGCCCGGCCGGTAGATCGCGTCGTCGTCCGCGATGACCGTCTGGTCGTGGACCGGCCCCTCGACGTCGAAGACGACGTCGAACGTGAGGATCGGGTTCGAGGTCGTCTCGGTGTTCACGTAGCCCTGCCCGCTCGCCGTCGGGCTCCCGTCGCGACCGCGCACGCGGACCGTCATCGTCTCGTCGGCCCCGGTCGCAGCGCAGGTCGTGCAGGAGACGGTCGCCTCCCAGCGAACCCTGAAGATCGGCAGCGAGTCCGGATCCGAAAACGCGAGCGGTTCCCACGTCTCCCCGTTCGTCGAGATCTCCATCTCGACGACGCCGGCCCGGTCGTAGACCCGGCCGGCCACGGTAATCACCGAGGTCGTATCGACGAAGGCTCCCTCGGAGGGATCGATGTAGGCCCTGAGGAGCGGCGGCGACGTGTCGAGATCGACGAGCGCGCCGTCCTCGGTGGCGTTCCCGGCCGCGTCCCTCGCGAGGATGTCGACGACGTAGAGCGTGTCACCTGCCGCCTCACCGATGGCGTCGATGCCGTTCCAGTAGACCTCGACCGTCTCGACGCCGGTCTCGTCGAGGAGGCTCGCCACGAGCTCGTCGTCGAGGTTGGTCACGTCGACGGTGGTGTGGTCGGCCACCTCCACTTCCTCGAGCACGAAGGAGACGAGCAGGCTGTCCCCGACCCCGTCGCCGTCCGGGGAGAACCGGCTCGGGGCGATCACGAGGTCCGCGATCACGGGCGGCTGGGTGTCGATCGTGCAGGGGACGTCGACCGTCTCGGGCGGCCCCCCGAGGGGGTCGGCCTCGATCCGGACGTAGTAGTCCCCGTCGGGGGGCACCGATCCGTCGACGGTGCCGTCCCACGCGTGACTATGCTGCCCGGGCTCTTCGGTCTCGATCGACAGAACGTCGAGCGAGTCGAGGTCGGCATTCCGCACCGTCAGCTTGACGTCCGCCTCCAGGGCGAGCGTGTAGTAGACCACGGTCTCATCGAAGACACCGTCCCCGTTCGGCGAGAACGGGTTCGGGATGGCTCCCGCGTTGGTTATGAGGTCTCCCGAGGCGGCGCCCGCGAGCGCGACCACGAGAACGAGGGCCGTTCCGATCGGCCCTACGGGCATCGACGTGCGCATCCGTGCTCCCTCGTCTCTCGAAAGCCGCGTGCGCCTAACAGTTTCATCCGCAAGAGGATACAACGACTCCGGGACGCAGTGTCAAGTGGAATCGGGCCGCCTCCCGCCGCCCGGTCAGAAGCGGAGGAGCGCGGACAGGAGATGGCGGGGCCCCTCGCCGTCGGTGAGGAGGACCGCGTAGTTCAGGACGAAGGCGTCCGACGGAAGGGGCATCGCCGGATCCATGCACCCAGTCATCGGAATCGCTCCCAGTCCCAGGGTTAGGACGCCGGAATCTCCTCCCTCTTCACGGTAGCCGCCTGCCCTGACCGCGCCCGTGCCCCAGAGGTTCCATTCGACGCCCGCGCGCGGCTCCAGCGCGGTGTGGCCGTGCTCCTCCGTCAGGTCGCGAAGGTCGAACGAGAGGAGGACGCCCGGAATCGGCCGGTAGGCAATGCCCCCGTTCATCGTCCGGGGCGAGAACCCCTCGACGCTCAGTCGGGTGTCCTGGTGATCCGAGTCCGCGTCGTAGTACGTCAGGGCCGCCCTCACCTTGTCGTTCGGCGTCAGGATCGCCCCGTAGACCCGCCCGCCGCCGTAGCGCCGGTTCCCGTCCTCGTCCCAGTCGGCGAAGATCGACGCCGTCGCGCCGATCGCCACCGTCGGGTGGAGGCGGAAGGAGACGACGAAGTTGGTGTAGTAGGCGTCCAGAAGCGCGCTCGCGTCCGCCAGTCCCTTCGACTCCGAGAGCCCGACGGGATCCAGGTGCTCCTCGAGGAGGAGGACGCCGAGCGCGAGCCCGCCGCGCCTGTACGTGGCTCCCTTGACGACGCTCCCGAGAGCGACAGTGAGCTTCTCGAGCGGGGGAAGGGAAGCGTACGGCTCGGTCTCCACACCGGTCAGGAGACCGGTCTCGCGGACGATCGCCGGTGCGCCGAGGAGGTTCAGATGGAACATGTAGTTGCTGCCGCGGTGGCACTCGGGCGGAAGCAGGCCGGCGGGGTTCCACGCCATGGCCGCGAGCCGGTCCTCAACGGCCGTGAAGGCCCCGCCCATCGCCATGGGACGCGGGGAGACGGTGCTCACGCTGCCGACGGAACCTGCCGTTGCCGGCGCGAGCACGAGGGCCGCGCCGGCGAGCAGGACGCCGAGCCGCGGTGAGCGGAAGCGCTTCGTGTGGCAGCGTGTTCGCACGGCCGGAGTATATCACCCCGCGCGCGCGTCAACAAGGCGGCTCCGGCATCGCTGGAGGTTGCGGCGTGAGGTGGCGGGAGGCCGCGCCAGCCCTTTTCGCGTTGACAGCCCCCCTCGCGGCTGTTAACTTTCATCGTGTGAGACAAACTGGAGAGAGGAAGGAAGGTGGAACCGAAATGAAGAAGATGCTGGCCCTCGTGGCAGCCTTGGTCCTCGTCGCTCTCTGCGTTCCCGCCCTGGGAGCGGGCCCCTCGGACACGAATCCGACCGGGTCACGGGGGACGACGAGGATCATGAGCGGCGCAGGATTCGCGGGCACGGAGGAGACCACGGTCTCCGGGCTCGTCGTCGACGCCGACGGGAAGCCGCTCGTCGACATCGCCGTCAAGCTCTACGTCGGCGGGCTCCTCGTCGCCGAGGTGGCGACGTCGACGGACGGCGGGTTCGAGCTTGTGGAGCTCATCGACTACGGTCAGGACGTGACGATCGACCTCTGGTTCGTTCCCCCGACCGACGAGCTCGTGATGGAGAACGTGCTTCTCAAGGAGAGCTCCCTGGCGCTCGAACAGCGGCTCTACAGCCAGTGCGTGAGCAGGGTCAGGCTCGACCCGATCACCGACGTGATCGTCAAGCTCCGCGACCTCGACGCGCGGAACAAGATGCTCGAGGAGAAGGGCTGCATCGGCTAGGCGGCCACGCCGGACCGAACACGAATCGAAACGCCGGGCCCCCGCGGGGCCCGGCGTTCTTCGTCTCCGACCGGTCTCTGACCGCTAGAGCGAGTGGATCGACAGACCCTCGGCTGCCTCGGCCGCCTCCATGACCGATTCCGCCAGCGTCGGGTGGGCGTGGATCGTGTTCGCGACGAGGTCCAGATCGAGTCCCGCCTCGACGGCGAGCGTGATCTCGTGGACGAGGTCGCTCGCGTGCGGTCCCGCCACGACGCCGCCCACGACCTTCCCGCTCGACGCGTCGGCGAAGACCTTGACGAACCCGCCTCCCTCCCCCTCCGCGACGGCCTTGCCGCAGGCGGCGAAGGGGAAGCGCCCCACTTCGAGCTCGATCCCCTGCTCCTTCGCCTCGGCCTCGGTGATTCCCACGCTGGCGATCTCCGGGTGCGTGAATGTGCACCGGGGGACCGCGCGGTAGCTCATCGTCACGTCCCTGCCTGCCGCCTGCGATGCGGCGACGATGCCCTCGCGCGAGGCAACGTGCGCGAGGAGCCAGCCTCCGACCAGGTCGCCGATCGCGTAGACGCCCTCGATGGAGGTCTCCATGCGCTCGTTCACGGCGACCGCGCCACCATCGGTGGCGACGCCGCTCTCCGGAATCCCGGAAGCGTCGATCGACGGACGGCGGCCCATCGCGAGGAGCACGAGTCCGCTCTCCACCGCCTTCCCGTCCGACAGCGTCGTCGCGGCTCCGTTCCCCCTGACCTCGATCGATTCGACCTTCGTCCCGACCCGGACGTCGACGCCCGACTTCCGGAAGGCCGCCTTCAGGATTCGGGCGGCGCTGGGGTCCTCCCCCGGCAGGATCTCGGGGAGCATCTCGACGACCGTGACCGAGAGGCCGATCGTGGAGTAGAAGCCGGCGAACTCGCACCCGATCGCCCCGGCGCCGATCACGAGGATGCTGTCGGGAAGCTCGGGCATCGAGAGCGCCTCCTCGCTCGTGATCACGACCTTCCCGTCGTAGGGGAAGCTCGACGGCACGAGCGGCTCCGAGCCGGTGGCGAGGATGACCCGGTCCGATTCGAGCACCGCGTCACCGCCGGATCCCGAGACCTCGACCACGCCGGCCCCGCGGAGCGCTCCCTCGCCGTCGAAGACCGTGACCTTCCTCTTCGCGAGCAGCTTCTCGACGCCGCCCCGGAGCTGCGCCACGACGGCGTCCTTCCTCTCGAACATCTCGGGGAGAAGAGGCTCGGCGTCGCCCACGCGGACGCCGAACGCGCCGGCGCGGCGAGCCGAGGAGAGGGTCGCCGCGCTCGCCAGGAGCGCCTTCGTCGGGATGCAGCCCTCGTTCAGGCACACCCCGCCCAGTCGCCCCTTCTCGACGAGGGCGACGTTGAGCCCGAGTTGCGCCCCGCGGATCGCGGCCACGTACCCTCCGGGACCGCCCCCGATTACCGTCAGATCGAACCGTTCCGCCACGGATCACCTCCCGGATGTCGTTTATGGGAACCTCGGCCGGGGCGCCACGGAGGTCGAGGCGCCGCGCCCGAGCGGCCCGATGAGCCTAACGGGGGCGCCCGGCCGCTGTCAACAGACGAGGCCCGGGCGGACGGGACGCGCCGGGCGGGACGCGCCGGCCGCCAAGCCGACCGCAGGCTCCGGGTGCGCCGCCGAAGCAAGCGCCGCGTTGACCCGTCCGACGAGATGTGGTAGACGGAGAGCAGCCGGGGCCTTCAGAGAGGACGGGAGAGGTGCCGATCGTCGTCCAGAAGTACGGTGGAACGTCGGTCGACGGGCACGAGAAGGTGCTCGCGGTGGCGAACCGCGTCAAGGCTCTGAGACAGGACGGCTACGACGTCATCGTGGTCGTCTCGGCGCGGGGCGGCGCGACCGACGCGCTCCTCGGTGAGGCGAGGCTCCTCGCCGACGAGCCCGCGCAGCGCGAGCTCGACATGCTCATGACGGCCGGAGAGCGGGTGTCGATGTCGCTTCTCGCCATCGCGCTCAACGGGATCGGCTGCCCGGCCGTCTCGTTCACCGGCTCCCAGGTCGGCATCATCACCGACACGCGGCACACCGACGCCCGCATCCTCGAGGTCAGGCCGTATCGCGTCGTCGAGGAGCTCGAGGCCGGAAACGTCGTGGTCGTGGGGGGGTTCCAGGGCGTGAGCACGGCCAAGGAGATCACCACGCTCGGACGCGGTGGGTCGGACACGACGGCGGTCGCCCTCGCCGCGGCGCTCGGCGCCGAGCGCTGCGAGATCCTGAGCGACGTCGACGGGGTCTACACGGCCGATCCGAACTCCGTCGAGGGGGCCCGGCGCATCGACGAGATCTCCTACGACGATATGGCGACGCTCGCTCGCTACGGAGCGACGGTTCTGAAGGAGGACGCCGTCCGACTGGCGGAACGGTGTGGCATCGCCCTCTTCGTCGGCGCGAGCGAGCGCGACGTCCCCGGGACGATCGTGCTCGAAAGCCCGGCAGGTCGCGAGGAGCCGGTCTCGGGACTGACGCTCCTCCCCGAGGTCGCGCTCGTCTCGCTTCCGGCGAACGACGCGGAGGGCCTCGTCGACGACGTCGCCCGCCTGGGCGACGCGGTGAAGCTCGTGGCGGCCACCAACGAGGGAGCGGCGATCGCCGTCGATCGCAGGGGGCGGCCCGAGAACGGGCTCGGTCCGCGCGTGGAGGCGACGCGTCCCGCGAGCCTGATCGCCGCCGTCGGCCCGGGCGCCGGGGGCGCTGCGACGGTCGCCCGCGTCTTGACTGTCGTCCGCGATCTCGGGCACAAGGTGATGGTTGTGGTGTCTTCGGGCAGGTCTACCGTCGTGGCGGTGCCGACCGAGGCCGCCGAGGAGATCCTCCAGGCGCTCCACTCCGCGCTCTTCCAGGTGCAGAGGTACCGCTAGCCGCCCGCGACGCTCTCCCCCCTGAGGAAGAGGCCTTCGACTCCGATCTCCCGGATCGTCGACGCGTCGACGCCGAACGGATCGGCGGCGAGCACCGTGAAGCTCGCCTCCTTGCCGACCTCGAGCGTCCCCCGCAGCCCCTCGTCGAACGAGAACCACGCCGCCCCGCTGGTGAAGAGCGACACGGCCTCGAAGACGGAGATCTGCTCGGCCTCGTTCGGACGGTTGACCGCCGAGTGGATCCCGAGGAGCGAGTCCATCGGCGTCACGTAGGAGTCCGAGCCTCCGGCGAGCGGGACGCCGGCGTCGAGCAGCGTGCGGAACGGGTTGCTCCGCGCGGCCCGCGCCTCTCCGAGCCGCCTCTCGTACATGCCGCCGGGCCCGCCCCAGAGGAACTCGAACGTCGGCTGGACGCACGCGCCCATCCCGAGCCTGCGCATCGTGGCTGTCTGCGACGGCGAGGGAAGCTCGCAGTGCTCGATCCTGAAACGCGAGTCGAGGGCGGCAGGTCCCACGGCCACTTCCACCGAGGAGAGCGCCTGAGCGATCGCCCTCCCGCCGAGCGCGTGGACGGCGACCTGGAGCCCCCTCGAGTGCGCCGCCCGATAGAAGCCCGTGAGGAAGTCGTCGGTGTAGTAGAGCCTGCCGTCTCCCTCCCGGTCTGCGTACGGCTCGACCAGGGCGGCGGTTCCGGAGCTGAACGACCCGTCCAGGAGGAGACACCCACCAATCCGCGGCAGCCCGAGGGCCACGACGCGGTCGATGTCTTCAAGCTGAGGCCAGATGACGACGTCGACGGGAAGACCGCCCGCGACCTCGAGCAGGATCTCGACGTCGCGGTTCTCGGGATCGTCGCTCCCGGTGAGCGCGTGGACGACACCGATCCCCCGGCGGGCAGCCTGCCGCGCCGCCAGCCGGAAGCACTCGACGCGCTCCGCGTGCGAGAGGGCGCGCTTCGCCGCGCGCGACGCCTGCTCGTAGGCCTTCTCGCGCAGGATGCCGGTCGGCCGTCCCGAGGAATCCATGTCGACGCCGGGAACGTCCGGGTCGATCGAGAGCGCCCCGAACGCCTTCGTGTTGACGACGGCGCTGTGACCGTCGCGTCGCTTGATCAGGATCGGCAGGTCGGTCGAGATCGCGTCGAGCTCGGCCGCCGTCGGGAAGCGTCCGTCGGGAAGGAGGTCGGGGTCGAACGAGTGCGCGCGCAGGAGCTCGCCCCGAAAGGTCCGAGCCGCCGAGGCGACGAGATCGAGAACCTCCTCGTACGTCGACGCCACCGACAGGTCGACGTCGATCTCCATGAGGCCCGTCTCGAGGAAGTGGACGTGGCAGTCGTGGAGCGCCGGCAGTATCGTGCGCCCCGGGAGATCGATTCGCTCCGCCCCGGCGAGGAGCCCGGGAGGGACGGGGCCGACACCTCCGGCAGAGATGCGACCGGCCTGGAACGCCATCCAGTCGAGGACGTTTCCAGGCCGGTCCATCGGCAGTATGCGCGCCGTCAGGATCTTCTTTCGGGCGGACTCCAATCCCACCTCAGATCCGCGACGTCTCGACGAGCTTGTACTCGCCGAACCCCTCGCGGTCGACGAAGACATACTTCGTGTGCTCGCCGTAGTAGTACCAGATCTCCCACGCGTTGAGCATCTTGCCGATCGGCTGTGCGTCGATGTCGTCGGGCGTGCCGTACTCGATGTAGATGCGGCCCATGTCCGTCTGCCACCCTTCCACGACCGACCGGAAGTGCGTGTTGGCGTACCCGAGCCGCCGCAGGAACTCGTCCTTGAACTCGTTCTCCGGCGAGCCGGGCGACGGGTCGTGCCGCGCCCAGAACTCCTCCCAGGCCGCGTCCCGCTCCTCGGGCTCGACCATCGCGATGCGGTCGTACTCGTTCCTCGGCGCAACGATGCTGATCTGGGCGAGCATCTTCTCGAAGTCCTCGCCCCAGCTCTTCGACGAGGTCACGACCCGGAACCGAGCCCGGATCTCGTCGTCGTCACCACCGTCCTCGTCGAGCGGGCGGACGCGGACGCCGAACCGGTAGTAGCCGACCTCGAGCTCGGCGACGGAGAAATCGCGGGCGTGTTCCTCCGCGATGGTGGTCTGAACGACGGTGTCCTTCACGCTCATCACGCGATCGCCGGTCTGCGAGAGCACCGAGAGCTCGAGCAGGTAGCGGGTCTCCGGATCGCCGTACACGGGGAACCTGGCCCTGGCGTAGGGGTAGTCCTCGCCGAACTCCCGGGCGGGGTTCGGCGTGTATCCGTCGGGAGGCGAAGGATCGCCCGCCGGCGCCCGCTCGAAGACGATCGATCCGAGCGTCAGCGAGCCTGGCGCGATCTCGGGCACCTCGAGCCGCCGCTCCATCTGGCCGAAGGCGCGGGTGTCGAGGCTCTCGAGCTTGATCCTGACCGTGTACTGGCCGGGCGGGGCCTCGAGCGTGACCGTCTCGTGGGCGGCGACCCGCTTCGAGTTGGTCTCCTCGTAGCTCTCGACGTCGACCTTCCTCCTCCACGAATCGCCCGCCACCTGCCGCTCGCCGCCGTCGAGCACGATCACCGTGAACTCGAAGCTCGAGCGGTACGCGTCCCCGTTCTTCAGGAAGACGAGAGCGTCGTTCGTCACTGTGTACGTGACTTCGATGGTGCCGCCGCTCTCGCCACCGGGCACGGCGATCACGTCCGCCGCGAAGCGGATGCCGCCGGACGCAGCCTCGCGATCGGGCTGCTCCCACTGCCCCGACGCCGCGGCCGCCCCCAGGAGGAGCGCCATTGCGAGACCTGCGATGCGCCCAACCGGTGTCGCCGTCATTCGTACCTCAACGCCACGATCGGATCGAGCTTCGCCGCCTTCGAGGCCGGGTAGAGCCCGAAGAAGATGCCCACGCCGACGGAGACCCCGAGAGCCAGCGCGACCGACCAGATCTCGATGGCTGCGGGGATCGGTGTGGCCGACGCGATGAGTTTCGCGATCGCAACGGCGGCGCCGAGGCCGAGGAGCCCTCCGATGCCGGAGAGCACGGCCGCCTCGACGAGGAACTGCACGGCGACGTCCCGGGCGCGGGCCCCGACGGCCTTGCGGATCCCGATCTCCCGGGTCCGCTCGGTCACCGAGACCATCATGATGTTCATGATCCCGACGCCACCGACGACCAGCGCGATCGCCGATATACCTATCATGACGATCCACGTGACGCGCGTCAAGTTTTCGTACATCTCGACGAGCTGCGACTGGGTGATGACCTCGAAGTTGTTCTCCTCCCCCGACTTGAGCCCTCTGCGCTCCCTCAGGACCCGCACGACCTGGTCCATGGAGGCGTCGATCTCCTCCGCGCTCGTCGCCTTGATGGAGAGGCGGCTCGTGAGCCGCCCGCCGTAGAGCTTCGTCAGGGTCCGGTAGGGGATGATCACGATGTCGTCGAGGGCCTGGCCGAACATCTCGCCCATCGGCTCGAGGACGCCCACGACGCGGAACCTCCGGCCGCCGATCAGAACGGTCTTCCCGATCGGATCGATGCCCTCGAAGAGGTGCTCGCGGACGGGATCGCCCAGGACGACCACCTGGCGGCGCCTCTCGGACTCCGGCCAGGCGAAGAAGCGGCCGTCCGCCACCTCGCCGTCCGAGATGTACTCGTACTCGGGCGTGACGCCCATGACGATGATCTCGCGGGTCGACTCGGAGCCGTGCTTGACCTTCTTGAACACGAACGTCTGAGGAGTGACCGCGGCGACCGAGGGACACGTCTCCTCGATGGCCCGGGCGTCGCGGTGGGTGAAGTCCGGCCTTCTGGCGTACTCGAGGTACTGCTGGTAGTTCACGTTGCCGGCGGGCATCTTCGTGACGACGAACGTGTTCGTTCCCATCGAGCGGAAGAGGTCGAGCACGCTGCGGTTGACCCCGGAGATGAGCGAGACCATCGCGACGACGTTCATGACGCCGATCAGGATGCCGAGCGACGTCAGGAACGCCCTCACCTTGTTGGCGCGGATGGCGGCGAACGCCGCGAGGACGCTCTCGAGGAAGCGGTTCGTGCGTGCCCGCTGGGACTTGCCGGCGGAGCCGGCCGAACGACGACGCGGACCCGAGGAGGGGTCTCCCCGAGCCACGCCCGTGTCTCTCTCTTCCGTCGGAGGCATCATTCGTACCTCAGAGCCTCCATGGGATTGAGCCTCCCCGCCCTCGTGGCGGGGTAGACGCCGAACGTGAGGCCCGTGACGAGGGCGAAGGACGCTGCGAGGATCACGGCCGTCGGCGTCACGGCCGCCGGCAGCGGCGTCGCGGCCTTCACGAGAAACGCGATGGCGCTCCCCCCGAGAATGCCGAGGCCGCCGCCCAGTCCCGTGAGGATGACCGACTCCACGAGGAACTGGAGCGTGATGTCGCGACGCCTCGCCCCGATCGCCTTCCTGACCCCGATCTCCCGCGTCCTCTCCGCAACGGAGACGAGCATGACGTTCATCACGCCGATCCCGCCCACGAGGAGCGCGAGCCCGACGATGCCGACCATGGCCATGTAGAGAACGCCCGTGAGCGCGTTGTAGCCGGAGACCAGATCGCTCTGCGTGTTGATGGCGAAGTCGTCGGGGTCGTTCCTCGGAACCTGACGGCGGATGCGGAGGAGCTGTCGGATCTCCTCCATCGTCCTCTGCATGCTCACGCCGTCGGCGGGAGAGCAATCGATCACGACCGACCTTCGTCGGCCGAAGGCCTTCTGGAACGTCGTGATGGGGATGATGACGAGGTCGTCGAGGCTCTCACCGAAGATGTCGCCCTTCGCCTCCATCACGCCGACCACCGTGAACCGCTTGCCGCCGACCTTGATGTCGTGGCCCAGAGGATCTCTGAGGTGGAAGAGCTCC
The DNA here is from genome assembly GCA_025774245.1 of bacterium. Taxonomy (GTDB): domain Bacteria; phylum Joyebacterota; class Joyebacteria; order Joyebacterales; family Joyebacteraceae; genus JALGVN01. The sequence continues at coordinate 100,570 of JALGWI010000001.1, read as the reverse complement.
TCGGCGACGTCCGCGCCCAGCACGACCGACGCGCGGTGGCGGTCGTCGTCGAGGTTCGTGATGAACCGGCCGGAGTCGACCAGGTAGTTGTCGATCGTCTCGTACTCGGCGGTGCTTCCCGTGACGAGGGTGTACCTGACGGTCTCGCCGCCGTAGGCGATGTTGCGGCGGGTGTGGATGTTCGGAGCCATGAGACCGACCGAGGGCAGGCGGCCGACCGCCTCGGCGTCGGCAAGCGTGATGTCCTTCCGGTTCCGGAAATCCTCGGAGTCGCCCATCTGGATCCACGGATACTTGCTCACCGAGATGATGTCGGTCCCGATGGACTGGAACTGCGCCGAGACCGACTGGTTCAGCCCTGCGATCATCGACATGACCGCGACGAGCGCGCCGGAGCCGATCACGATGCCGAGCATCGTGAGAGCGGACCTCATCTTGTGTGACCGGAGTGTCCTGAACGAACTCAGGAGCGTCTCGCGGAACTCCATCGTCGATGCCTCTCGGTGAGGGAGGTACTCAGCTGACCGTGTCGCTCGATATCCTGCCGTCGAGGAGCCGCACGATCCTCCGCGCGTGCTCGGCGATGTACTGCTCGTGCGTCACCAGGATGATCGTGTTGCCGGCCTGGTTGAGCTGCCTGAAGATCTGCATGATCTCCTCGCCGGTCGTCGAGTCGAGGTTGCCCGTCGGCTCATCGGCGAGAAGGATGGAGGGCTGATTGATGAGCGCCCGCGCGAGTGCGACACGCTGTCGCTGTCCCCCCGAGAGCTCGCTCGGCCTGTGATGCGCCCTGTCCTTCAGGCCCACGGCGTCGATCGTCTCCCACACCCTGTCGGTCCGCACCTTCCTCGCGGCCCTTCCGTAGATCAGCGGCAGCTCGACGTTCTGGAACGCCGTCATGCGGGGCAGGAGATTGAACGTCTGGAAGACGAAACCGATCTCGGTGCTTCTGATCTCGGCCAGCTCGTCGTCGTCGAGGGAACCGACCTCCTGGCCCTTCAGGCGGTACGATCCCTCGGTCGGCGTGTCGAGGCAGCCGATGATGTTCATCAGGGTCGACTTGCCGGACCCGGACGGGCCCATGATAGCGAGGTACTCGTTCTCGGCGACCGTCATGTTGATGTCCGAGAGCGCGCGCACCTCCTGCGTGCCGACCTCGTAGATCTTCGAGAGCCCCTCGAGCTCGATCAGCACAGGCTACTCCTCCCCCTCGGACTTCGACTCCTCTTCCTCGACCTTGAGGGCCTGCCCGTTCTTCAGGGTACGGAGCACCTTGTACGGCCCGGAGACGACCTTCTGGCCGTCCTCGAGCTCGCCTTCGACCTCGATCGACAGCTCGTCCGCGATGCCTGTCTTCACGGGCACGAAGAGCGCCTCGTCGTTCTCGTCGATGATGAAGACGCCCTCTACCTCCTTCTCCTCCTCCCGGTCGCTCCGCCTCTTCCTCGACTCCTTCTTCTCCTCGTCCCCCTTCTCACCCTCCTCGTCCTCCTCCTCGAGCTCGGAGGGCGTGCGCGACGCGACGGACTGGATCGGGACGTTCAGGGCGCCCTCGTGGGTCGCGGTGACGATCTCGACCGTCGCCGTCATCCCGGGGCGGAGCCCGGGGTGGGCGTGATCGACGAGGACCTTGACGATGAAGTTCGTGACCTCTTCCTGCGTCCCCGCCATGCTCGCGATACCCGAGTTCCCGACCTCGGTGACGCGGCCCGCGAGGACGGTGTCGATGAGAGCCTCTACCTCGATCTCGGCCAGCTGGTCGATCGCGACGTCGACGATGTCCGTCTCGTCGATCTCGACCTCGACCTCCATGTGGCCCAGGTCGGAGATGGTCAGGATCACGGTGCCGGGCTGGTTCATCGTCCCGGTGACGACGTTCTCGCCCTCCTCGACGTTGAGCCGCGTGACGACGCCGTCGATCGGCGAGTAGAAGACCGTCTTATCGAGCCGGTCCTCCGCCGCGCGGAGCGCCGCCATGGCCTCGCTGTGTGCCTGGCGGTACGTCGTGGCCATCGTCAGGCAGTCGTCCCGCTCCCTCTCGGAGACGAGGTCCTTCGCGAACTCCAGCTCCGCGTAGTTGAGGTCGCGCTCCGCGGTCGTCAGCTCGGCCCGGGCGCGCTCCACCCTCGCCCCCGCCTGCTCCACCTGGGAGCGGTACCAGACGTCGTCGAGCCGGAGCAGGAACTGCCCTCTCGTGACTCGGTCACCCTCGTCGACGGCAAGCTCATCGATCCGGCCCATGAGGGTCGAGCTGATCTGGACGGTCGTCTCGGCGCGGACCCGCCCGGGCCCGGAGACCTTCGCAACCAGTGTCCCTCGCTCGACCTCGTCGACCGAGACCTCCGTTCGGTCCTTCCGATCGAGCCCCTTGTTCGCCAGGACGGCGATCACGATGATCGCGACGATCCCTATGGGAATAAGGAGCTTCTTCCCTTTCATGGCCATGCGCGTGCCCCCTTGCGTCGCCGGCGCTAGAGGCCGAGGACCCTCTTCATGTCGGCCTTGGCGATCTCGTAGTCGTAGCGAGACCTCACGTATTCGGCCCTCGCGGTCGAGTAGGCCACGCGAGCGTCGATGCGATCGAGCATGCTGGCGGCCCGCAGGCGGAACCGCTCCTCCGAGATGTTCAGATCCTCCTCGGCCTGGGCGACGGCCTTCTCGGCGACGGCGACGCTCCCCTCCTGCTCGAGGAGGGTGAGCCGCGCCGTCTCGATCTCGTAGGCCGCCTGGAGCTTCAAGTCGCGGAGCGACAGCTCGAGGCTCCTGAGCGATGACTTGCTGTGGTCGACGCCCGCCTTCCTGGAGAGGCCCGTGAAGATGGGCAGCGAGAGCCTCACGCTCACGGACCGCGTGTAGTCGTTTCTGATCTGGTCGAGGAGCCCGCCTATGTCCTCCGGACTCCCGGCGTACGAGACGGAGAGGTCGAGGTCGGGCAGGTACTCCGCCTGGGAGGCGAGCACGGAGCGCTTCGCCGCCGTCACCGTCTCCTCGAACGCCTGGATGTCGGGCCTTCTCGCGATGGCCTCCGCGAGATCGTAGTTCAAGAGGTCGATCTCCTCCTCGCCCTCGGGCGGATCGACGACCTCGATCGGCTCGAGCGGGTCGAGCGCGAGGTAGAGCCTGAGCCCGGCCCTCGAGATGCCGACGCCCTTCTGGGCCGTGATGAGCGTGAGCTCGGCCGCCTGCACCTGAACCTGAGCCTTGAGGAGATCGGAGCGCGACGCGGAGCCGAGCTCGAAGAGGCTCTCGGTCTTGCGGAGCTGCTCGTTCGCGAGCTCGAGGTTCTCCTCGGCGACCCCGTTGAGCTTCTCTGCCTTCAGAAGCCCGTAGTAGAGCTCCTTCGCCCCGAAGACGACGTCGCGGGTCGTCCAGTCGAGCGAGAGCTCGGAGGCGTCACGCGAGTGATACGCGCCGGCGATCCGAGCGAAGGTCGACCCGTCGAAGAGCACCTGGTTCAGTCCGACCTGTCCCGACGTGACCTTCGAGTCCCCCTCGAACCCCTCGATCACGTTCAGGTAGTTCGTCCGAGAGACGCTCGCGTTGATCTGTGGGAGCGCCCACGACCAGTTCGACATAAGGTTGGCGCCCGCCGTCGCGACGTCCTCCCGGGCCTGCCCCAGCGAGCCGTTGTTCTCCATCGCGATCTCGACGCACTCGTCGAGCGTGATGACGCGGGCCGACGCGGGGACGCAGGCGGCGAGGAGTCCGAGGACGACGATGCCCGCCACGAAAACTAGGGCGAACGGTGTCCTCCGGTTACATGCCACCGAATCCTCCTTGCGGTGAGAACGTCATGAGAGCCGTGATGAGCGCCCAGGTCACCAGGGCCGGGACGAGGGCCTTGCCGCGGCTGATGCGGTACATCGCGGCGATGGCGAAGACGATGACGACCGTCTCCCAGATCATGAAGACATCGAAGCCGGCGTTCAGGAACCTGTAGAGCGTGTCGGTGCGCTCCAGGTGGCCGAGGAAGAGCGAAGGGGACATCTCGAGCTCGACCTTTCCGGTGACCACCATGAGGATCGCGCGGATGACGATGCCGAGGCCGCCGATGATCATCGGCCAGGCGATCGCGGCGCGACCGTGACGGAAGATGCCCTTCCCGCCCAGCATCTTCGAGAAGAGGTGGATGACGCCTCCGCCAGCGAAGGCCCAGACGAAGAGGACGATTCCCATGACGATCATCTGGATGGGGATGCCGATCGTCCTGGCCATCGCCATGGCCTGCTCCGGCGGGACGCCGGTCTGTCCCTGGGCTGCCATCTGCTCACGGACGAGCTCGACGCCCTCCGGGGTGAACATGACGTAGGTCGTCATGGCCGTGAAGGCGACCAGCAGTATCACGATGGGGACCCACCATTTCGTCTTGTCTCTGGTCTTCCCGGCCTCGGTCGGGTCCCGGACGGCCACTCGCGACCCGATCGACTCAAAGGTCGCCGTCGGCTCGGTGATGACTCCGACGATCCAGCTCACGACTCCACCGCGGGCCTTGCCCGCCTCTTCCGGCACCGGGCTCCCGGCGCCCTCAGACTCTCTGTACTCCGCCATTCTCTCGCCCTCCCTTCTAACAGGGATACACGCGTGTCGCCGGCGCATTCGCCGTGACGACAACAGAGGGCAGCGTCAGGCCCGCGCTGCCCTCTTAAGACACCTCGTGAGGGTGTTTTGTTTAGCCGTTTCCCGCACCCGGAGAGGCACAGGCCCCCCCCCGCCGGGATTCGCCGACGAGCGCCCGGAGGCCCTAGCCCCGGAGCGTGAAGCGGACCGGAACGAAGATCCGGACCGGGACGGCGACGTCCCGCTGTTTCGCCGGCCTGAACTTCCACTGCATGACCGCGTCGATGGCCGCCTGGTCGAGGCCGGGAACGCTCTGCAGCACGACGGCCTCCACCACATTCCCGAACTCGTCGACCCCGATGCGGAGCCCCACCACCCCCTCGAGCTCGGACTGAATCGCCATCTCCGGGTAGACCGGCTCGACCATCTTCTCCAGTTTCGGCGGGTCGTCGTAGGCGTCGAAGAACCTCGGTCGCGACGGTGCCGGCGGAAGCTCCGGAGGAGCGTCGACCTCGAACACGGTCTCGGCGATCGTCTCCTCCTCGCTCGCGTCCGCGGACGGCTCGATCTCGGTCACGACCTGCTTCTTCACCTCCTCCTTGGGCGGAGGTGGGATCTTGAACTGGTCCGGAATATCGATCGCCTCGAGAACCTGTTTCTCGCGCAGGCGATACGGCTCCGGCTTGTATTCCGGCATGAACAGAAACGCCAGGATGTGGATCACGACAGCCAGGAACGCCGCCACACGTATCATCCGGGGGTACTGGTTCTTGAGCTTCTGCTCTTCCGTCATGTGAACCGCAAGATACGGACTCATCTGCTTTGCCTCATAGCTCCCGTGAGAGACGTCGCCCCTTCATCCCTTCGCCCGCCTAGTCCTCGTGCGGTATCGTCGTGAACGACACCCTGAGGGCGTTCGCCAGCTTCAGCCTCTCCATCGCCTCGTCCATGATCCCGTATGGCGTCTTCTCGTCCGTGTTGAAGGAGATGATGAGGGCCGGGTTCTCCCTCAGCTTCGCCGTGACGAGGGGCTCGATGTCATAGACGCCGATCACGAGATCGTCGATCGAGATCGTGCCCTGCCTGTCGATCCAGATGTGCGCGATCCTCTCACGCGGAATCTTGTCGCCGGCGATCGACCTCGGAAGCGTAATCGGGAGGCCTTGCTCCAGCTTGAAGATCGTCGTCACCATGAAGAAAACGATCAGCAGGAACGCGATGTCCGCCATCGAGGACGTCGGGATCCGCGCCCCTGACCCCGCCTTTCTCCTCAGTTCCAATTGATCACCTCCGACGCCTACTCGACCTCGAGCATTTTGAGGGAGATCCTCTTGTCGCGATCGATCTTCGCCCTCTCAAGCTCGGCGTAGGCGAGCATGACCTCGTCCAGCGCCTCGATCATGCCTCCGTACGGAGCCTCAGGATGGGTCTCGAGCGAGAGGATGAGCTTGTCGTTCTCGACGAGCCTCCGCCCCACGAGGTCCCTGAGCTCCGAAAGAGGCGTCGGCTCCGTGTCGACGTCGATGTAGTAGAGGCCGGTCCTCGACGTCACGATCTGCATGACGTTCACCCGGGCGACCTGTTTCACGTCGCCCGACGCGCTCGGCAGAATGAGCGGGAGCCCGATCTCCGGGAACGTCGTGCTCACGATGAAGAAGATCAGCAGAAGGAAGGCGACGTCCGACATCGACGACTCGCCGACCAGTTCGGCCGAGATCCCCGTTCTTCGCTTGAATTTCGCCATTCTCTCAGTGCCTTCCTCGCGGTGCGCGGTCGACCGCCGGCACCGCCACGATAGCCCCCTGACGGGCTACTGATCCATCGAAGCCAGGGTGTCGACGAGTTCCGCCGCGCTGTCCTCCATCTCGACGACGAAGTTGTCAATGCGCTGCACGAAGAGGTTGTGCGCGATCTGCACGGGAATCGCGACCGTGAGACCCGACATCGTGGTGATGAGCGCCTCTGAGATACCGCTCGCGACCAGCTTGGCGCTGACCTGCTCGGCCTGGGCGATGGCCTCGAAGGCCGCGATCATGCCGGACACCGTTCCGAGGAAGCCGAGGAGAGGCGCGACGTTAGCAACCGTCGCCAGGATGATGAGCCCTCTCTCGAGGAACGACATCTCGACGATGCCCGCCGTCTCGATCGCCTTCTCGACCGCGACCGTTCCCTTCTTGGCCTGTCTCAGACCGGCGTGGAGGATCTGCGGAATCGGACCCCGCGTGCCGGCACAGATGTCGATGGCCTCCTCGAGGCTGCCCTTCTTGAGTGCGCCGACGACCCTCTCCATGAGCTTGCGTACGTCGGCCCTGGCCTTGTGGAGCGTGATGGCCCGCTCGATGATGACGGCGACGCCGACCATCGAGAGGAACAGAAGACCCCACATGAACCGGCCGCCCTTGAGGAAGAACTCGACGAGGCCGCTTCTCATGAAGGCGGACGACTCGGGCGCGGGCTCAGGCTCGGGCTCCTCCACGGCGGCCACTGCGAGCGAGTCGACGGCGGTCGTGTCGACGCCGGCGGTGTCGACGAGGGCGGACTCGGCCATGGCGGCCGCGGTCTCAACTGCCTCGGCGGCTCCGGCCTCGACGTCCTCCTGCGCACAGAGCGGGCTCATCGAGCCGATCAGCACCAGCGCCATGAGCGCCATCGGCATGGTAGAAAAGGCTCTTCGCATTACCTTGATTCTCCTCCCCAGTCCTCTCCGAGACCGCGACCGGCCCGGCGGACGGAACCTCGGGTGCCTCAGTAGTTCTCGGTCTCACTCAATGCGACGATCTTCCCAGGACTACCGTTCAGTCCACCTCCTGCCTCTCGCCTACTCGTCCACGTTCGGGAATGCCGCGCCGAGGGTCCAGCCCCGATCCGTGGACGACAAGAACGACGACGACGCGGATCGCGCCCGTCAGCTCCAGTTGTCCTCGGGATTCTACATGCGGGGGGGTATGCTGTCAACCGGTTTTGTTCCAACTCCACACTAGCACGCGGGTTGCACCGACGCAAGTGCTGAATTCGCCCTCCTTTTGGGGTTGACATGTCAGGGGCCCGCGGTATAATGATTCATGGACCCCCCCTATTCCAAGGGAAGCCCTTGTGGGGGGGGCACGACCATCCGGTTCAGGAACGAGGACCGGGCTTATGGCATGCCCTCCCGGTCGAGGTCTACCCCTATCCAACCTGGAGGAACGTCGATCATGACATTGTGGCGGAGAATGGCAGCCGGTGTCCTTGTGGCGGTCCTGGTGGGAGTCGCGCTCTCTGCGATGCTGTTCATGAACGGCTGTCGCAAGCAGGGCGAGGTATTCATCGACACGAACCTCCCGCCGGACACCGATCTGACGAGCGCCCCGGCGCCCTATTCCCAGGCGAACTACAGGATTCACTTCTTCTGGAACGGCACCGATCCGGACGGGTACGTGGTGGGGTACTACTTCGCGTGGGACGACACGATCGCTTCGTCCTGGGAGTACACGGAGAAGACCGACAGCCTCTTCAAGGCGAAGATCGACACGGTCGGCGAGACGCGGAGGCACACGTTCTTCGTGCGCTCCGTGGACAACGAGGGCAAGCTCGACGCCACCCCCGCCAGGGTCCGGTTCGACGCCTGGACGATCGTGTCGGTTCTCGATTCGCTCTACCGCGTGGACGGGCCCCTCGATCCGTCGAGCGGGATCTACGACCCCGACGCCAAGGACACGGTCCTCATGGGCACGCCCTGTACGTGGTTGTGGGGCGGGCACGATCCGGACGGTGGTGAGGGCGCGCCGATCAGCTACAGCTACAGGCTCGATTCCGACCCGTTCACCGACTTCGGCGACGTGACCACGGCGACGCTCGAGGACATCTCGAACGGATTCCACTTCTTCTACGTCAAGACCAAGGACGAGACGGGGGCCGAGAGCTTCCCGGACAACTACCAGTTCACGATGAACTTCGACCCGGACAGCGAGATCCTCGAGCCCCCCGTCGCGCAGGGCGACACGACCATCGCACACGGCGACACGATCTGGTTCAGATGGGAAGCGAAGGACAAGGAAGAGGAAGAGGGCCCCATCGGAGGAGGCGTCAAGGAGGTCTGGATCGAGCTCGACACGGGGTTCCAGAAGCGGTTCACCGTCGGCGACCCGGACTACGCGACCGAGTTCTACTTCACCTCGACCGTCGCCCCGAACAACGAGCACCACATCCAGAGCGACAACAAGCCGACGGGCGGGAACAAGGTGCACGAGTTCCGCGTCTACGCGAAGGACGTCCAGAACCGGTTCGAGACGCCGAGCGAGGTCCCGGTGGATCGGGAGATCTACGAGTTCTGGTACAACTTCCCGCCGAGCACCGTGATCACGTTCCCGGCCGAGGGCGAGACGGTATGCCCGAACTTCACAGTGACGTACGAGGGCTCCGACGTCGACGGGGACGTCGTGGCCTACCAGTACATCCTCGATCCTCTCGTCAGCAGCTGGACGCAGACCGACCAGGACAGCGTCGCGTTCCAGGACATCGACGAGGGCTTCCACGAATTCAGGATTCGCTCCCGCGACAACTCGCAGTGCTGGGAGACCGGGTACCAGATCCGGACGTTCTACGTTGAGGCATGCAAGTAGAGATAGCACGCCCCCCTTCGGTGGCGCGCCCGGGATGCCCGGGAAGCGGAACTCAGGAGGTACTCGAAACGATGATCTTGCTCAGGAAACTGCTCGCGGTGGCGATTCTCTGCCTGGTCGTGGCTGCCGTGTTCCTCGCGGGATGTGAGAAGTTCGACCCCGGGCAGCGGTTCGACAACATGGAGCCCGAGACGACGCTCTCGTTCTCCCCCGCCGACAACGACACGGCCAACTACCGGGTGCGGATGAACTGGTACGGGTGGGACGTCGACGGAGAGATCACCTACTACGAGACGATCTGGGACTGGCCCGATTCGATCGTCTACGAGACCGTGGGGGGCGACAGCATCGACTGGTCGCAGGCCGACTGGCGAGTCGTCATCGGCACGGACAGCATCTTCCTCGTCTCGGCCTCAAAGGATTCGATAAACCCCGACCGCGCGTACGAGACCCACGAATTCGCCGTCAGATCGGTAGACAACGAGGGGGCCAGAGACCGAACGCCCGAGATGGTCGCCTTCACAGCGTTCACGGTCGTCCCCGATACGGACATCCTCCTCGGCCCGGCCGGCGTCACCGGTCCGATGGTCTCGTTCACGTGGCTCGGCACGGATCGCGACGGCGTGATCGTCGGCTACGAGTTCGAGCTCTTCCGCAGGGAGGAGGGCGAGTGGTTCTCGGTCGCGTCGAGCGGCTCGCTCGGGGCCGACGTGGTCACGGCGACGTTCGGCCCGCTCGCGGGACAGCACAAATTCGAGGTGTGGTCGACCGACGACGCCGGGGCGACCGACCAGACCCCCGCCACGAGCGTCTTCACGTGCAACCCGGAGCTCGCCGGTCCGAAGCTCTTCGTTCTCTCGAACGTGTTCGGGCTCTTCACCTACCGCGGCCCGGTCTGGAGCAGCCAGCACAACCTCCCGGAGCCCATCTTCGCGGGCGAGCGCCTCACGTTCGACTGGGCCGCGACGGCCGAGGATTACGGCGGCCAGGTCCTGGGTTACCGGCACGCGTACGACGACACGTCGACCTGGCCTGCCTGGTCGATCTTCGACACGCACTTCGAGGTCGCGCCCGAGCTCGGCAGGCACTCGCTCTACGTGAGCGCCATCGACAACGCAAACGTGATCACGAGGGGCAGGATCTACTTCGACGTCGTCGAGGCGAGCCTCGACGACTACATCCTGATCGTCGACGACTACACGTGGCGCGAGGCGCAGTCGATCTGGGGCACCGACGCCATGCGCGACCAGTTCTACAACGATCTCCTGATCGGCTACGAGCGTCAGAGGGTCGAGTGGGATCCGTCGCAGCACGTCGTGAGCGGTCTACCTCAGCCGCCGAACGTCGACGCCCTCCGCGGCGCCTCGACGGTCCTCTGGTACGTGGACCACGAGCAGACCACGCTCGAGCTGGCGTTCGATCCGCGGCAGACGACGTACAACGCCCTGGCCGGCTACCTGCGCGTCGGCGGCAACCTCATCCTCGAGGGCACCGAGGTCACGCGACAGATCCTCGGGGAGCCCTATCCGATCACCATCGCCGAGACCGACACCCTGCCGGCCGAGGTGTTCGTGAGAGACTTCCTTCACATCGAGCGCTCCGAGTCGAGCGGCAGCTCAGCGAACAAGAACGCGCCGTGGAACTACGGCTACTGCTTCTACGGAGCCGTGCCGACCGACCCCGGGATGTTCACGCCGATGTACATCGACAGCGTCGGCGCCGGTGGGTACCCCGAGCCTGGCAAGTGGCCGATCTACACGAACCCGGCAACGAACTACAACAGGGGCGGGCTCTCGCAGGTGGAGAAGATCGAGGTGTTCCAGGGAACGGCGATCGAGGCCTTCACCATCGACGCATACCTGAACGCGAACTACGAGGGGCAGCCCTGCTCGGTCCTCTACCTGTCGGGCGACAATCACGGCAACGTCTGCTACTTCAGCGTCCCGCTCTACTACCTGCAGTTCGACCACGTCGATCCGGTGATCGACAAGGTGATGAACCTGTTCGGAGAGCCGCTGATCCAGTAGCGTCCGCGTCGGGGGCGTCGGGGCGTCCGGAGGGCGTTCGCCCTGCCCGTCAGAACCGCGACAGAACAGGACAGACGAACAGTCGACGCCCGGGGCACAGCGCTCCGGGCGTCGTTTGCGATCGGCGTCAGTACCTTGAGCAGGATCCGGCTGGATCATCCGGTCCACCACCGTCGGGATACCGAGCGTACGTGTCCCCTTCCCTCCGGGCTTCGGGACCTCCCATGTTCTCTCGTGCGCACAGCTGCAGATCCTCGTCCCCGGCATCGTCGTCGGGAGCCGCGCCCGCTTGACGCTCGGCCTCCCCGCGCTCGGCGGTTCCGCGGCCTACCCTCGGGGACCGCTCGGGCTTCTCTGCCCGTCTCTCTGCATCTCCATCGCGCATCGAACGCTCCGTGTCGGGAGGGCTCCTCGTGTTCGGCCCTCCCTTCACCGCAAGCGCGAGGCGGCTACTATGGCCTCGGCTGACTCCTCCTGTCCGCCCTTCGCTGCGCCTCCCGACGCAACCAGTCCGAAGACCAGCGGACAGTCTCCCGGGGTAAGACGCGTGACCTTCGCCACACATGCCCGCCGCACACACGACCGCGCGATCCGGGTGGCGTCGGGCTTCGAGTGTGCGTGCCCTCTCGCCCACCCCGCAGCCGCCTCGTATGCGGTTCGTGTTCCTCGGGCCGCGGCTCTGCCTCCGGCTGCCTCCCCACACCGCCTCGCGGCGATGCAGTTGCTGTTCGGCCAGGGGTTCCCACCACCGGGCTCCCCCCCGGAGGACTTGCACCTCCTGGTCGATTCCCGGCTCCCTTTCGGTTGCCGGTTGAGAGCGCCGTTCCTGGCGCTTCGCGCCATGCCCGGCACACACGCACGACGCCCGAGGCCTCGTGAGCCTCGGGCGCAACGCATCTCCCGCCTGTCGTCCTTCCGGTGGCGACTCGTCGCGCCCGCGGGTCCCCGCGCATCCCCGCGCCCCCGCGACGACCTCGCGATCGGCCTAGAACATGAACGCCACCGAGACCTTATGAACGGCCGACAGGTTCGTCATCTGCATCCACGCGTAGTCGATGCGCGCGTCGGCCTCCTCGCTGGTCGGGAAGAGGAGGCCGGCACCGAGCGTCAGTCCCTCCTCGTCGTAGCCAGCCCGGTAGCCGACGCGACCGAACATGAAGACCCTACCCCTGTTGAAGGTGTACTCGGTTCCGATGTTCATCCTGTGTCGGTTCTTATACAGGTATGCCCAGGTGATGTAGGGGAAGTCACGAGTGTCGATCTCGATGTCAAAGACATTGAACGTCTCCCAACGGCCCTCCCGAGGGATCACGTAGTCAGCGGCAACGACCACTCGGTGTCGGACAACATCGAAGAGCCTGATCGAGGCGCCGACTCGGTAGCTGGTCGGCAGAGGGAACTCCTCGCCGTAGCCAGGCGACTCCCCGGTCCTGTTCCACTTGTTGTTCGGACCGAGGTTCATGGCCGAGGCGCCGAGCCTGAGGTTCCTGAGCCTCGTCTCCCAGAGGACGCCGAGGTCGACGGCAACCCCCTCGCAGAAGGCCTGAGCCATGCCGAGGTGATACCACTTGAGCGTTCCGGCCACCGACAGTCCGTCTCCGAAGTCCCAGCAGTAGCTTCCGCCGAACTGCATGTCGCCGGCGTCGACCGCGTCACCGATCCCGATCCCGAACTCGCTGTCCGGGTCGAAGTACTCGGTCAGCTCGTGGTACGGGCTCATCTGCATCACGGCCCAGCTGAAGGCGAAGATTCCAGGCAGGTAGCTGTGGCGGAACCCGTAGGCAAGGTGCTGATAGGAAATGCCGGCGGCCCAGCTCGAGGTCGTCAGGTGGACCTCACTTCCACCGATGAACTTGAGTCCCGCAGGATTGTAGAAGACGCACATGGCGTCGTCGGCGAATCCGGTGAACGCGCCTCCGAACCCGGCCTGCCGCGGTCCAGCGGCGACCTCGAAGGAGGCCGCCAGGTACGTGCCGGGCCCGCCGGCGTACCCTCCCTGGGGAATCGAGAGGGTGAGCAAGAGCGCACCAGCGATAACGAGGAACTTGCGCAAGCGGGTTCTCCTTTCACCTTCCCCCATCGGCAGCCCGATTCCGGCAGACCCACGGGACGGGGAAGTGTCGCGCGGTACTCCCTAGAACTCGGCCGTGACCCCCATGCGGTGGATCCCGCCGAGAATCCCGAAGTCCGAGTAGCTGTAGTCGAGACCGAGCCGGCCCATCGATCCGATCGGGATCAGGACGCCCGCTCCGGCCGTGAAGGTCTCCTCATCGTAGCCCGCCTTGTACCCCGCACGCAGGAAGTACCTCTCCTGCAGCCGGTACTCCGCGCCGACGTTGATCTTCTCGCTCGTGTCGGACGGATGGCGGAACTCCCCAGCAACGACGACGGTCTGCCCGGGGGTCTCGAAGATGTTCATGGCGACTCCGAACTTGAACGTCGCCGGCATGGGCACCGGTTCTTCGTTGAAGGTGAGCTCCGGCCCCATGTTCTGGATCGCGAGCCCGATCTTGAGCGACTGGAAGCCCGTGTCGTACAGGGTACCGAAGTCGCCGACGAAGCCCTCGACGTAGTAGTCGCCGAGTCCCGGCTCGTTCAGGACGGAGAGGTCGCCGAGGCTGGAGTGCACCCACTTGAGGGTCCCTCCCGCCGAGAACTTGTCGGTGAAGATCCTGGTGTACGTGAGTCCCACCGCGAGGTCGCCGGCATCGAACATCACCCCCACACCGTCGGGGCTGTCGGCCGTGAGCACCTCCATCGCGTCCATCTGGAGGGCCGTCACGCTGATCGCTACCACGCCGGGCACGAACCCGGGCTGCATCGCGAAGGCCGCGAACTGGTGGGAGATGCCGGCCGGCCAGGTTCCGTAAGCGAAGGTGACGGTCGGCCGCACTACGTCCCTGAGGCCCGCCGGATTCCAGTAGATCGACTCGATGCCTTCGGCCGCGCCGACCATGGCCTCCCCCATCCCCACACCGCGTGCCCCGGCCCCGATCTCGAGGAACTGGAATCCCACCGTTCCGACCTTCTCGAACATCTCCGTTGCCGATGCTCGAGAGGCCAGAAGTGTCACGGCCAGCAGGGTCAATAGGAGCGTTCTCTTCAAGTCTGGTCCTCCTTCCGCCGCCCGGGCTCAGGTGAGCCCATCCGACGTCGGCGTCGTTCGCCCTACTTGATGATGACGAACTTGCCGATCTTCTCACCGATGGGTGAGTCGACGTGATACAGGTAGACCCCGCTCACCACGATCTGATCGTTGCGCGAAACCATGTCCCAGCACGCGTCGCCACCGGTCGACTCGGCGTTCGGACGGAGCGTCTGGACAAGCTCCCCCCCGAGCGAGAAGATCTTGACCACCGAGTCGCGCGGCAGGTTCTGGAAGCAGAGCTTCTCCCCGGTCGGATCCGTATCGTCGGGCACAAGGTTCCACCTCGCCATGTACGGATGGTTCACGTACGGGTTCGGCACGACCCGGATCTCGTCGAGCTGGCTTCTGACGTCCGAATGCGGGATGACGCGCGTCTTGTTCTGGCTGTACTTCCCGAAGTGGAAGCCCTCGGCCGTGCTGTCGTACGCCGTGACCGAGTACCAGTAGTTGAATCCGCCCTTCACGTTCTCATCGACGAAGGTGTACTTGCCGATGCCGTTCAGCCCCGTGTCGTACTCGTCGAGTTGCTCGCCGTTGTTGCTTCGGTCGATGTCGAGGATCAGCTGCCAGTCCTGATCCTTCGGCTCTCCCGACTCACGATCCCAGCCGACGGCCTTCCAGACCTGGTAGCCGTAGAAGTCCCTGACCCTCGTCAGGGGATCCTCGACGAACTCCGGATAATCGTCCCACTCGAGCCGGACGAACTCGCCACCGGCCGTGACCTCCTGGTTGGGAGGAGGAGGAGGCGTGTCGGCGACCCAGTGGATGAGCACGCTCTCCGGCTCGCCGGCGCAGTTGGGAATGTCCTGCCAGATGCCGTTGTAGATCTGCTGGGCGGTCGCCGCGTTCTCGAGCATCCCCTCGAGCCCCGTGCCGATCACGAACGCGTACTGGAACGAAAGGGTGTCGCCCGGGACGATCGCCGCCCACGGCCCGGCCGAGAGCATGAACCGCCAGTCCTGCGGGGAGTCGGCGTTCCGGTCGATGTTGACCAGCCACTCCTCCGGCTCGTCGATGATCCCGTTGTTGTTGTCGTCGATCCCGTTGTAGAGGGGGTAATCGACCGCCCCTCGAAGGTAGCGGTAGCGGTCCCTGTCGTGGTTCGGGTCCTCGGTGCCGCTCGACCAGATCTCGAATGCGTGCACCCTGACCTCGGTGGGGGCGTCGGGCAGGTCGCCGGGCAGCGGCGCCGGAGCCGTCGTGTGGCCGAGGAACATGCACCCGAAGTACCCCTTCGCCACGTTCCCGTCCTCTCCGTACGGATCGTCGTACATGTACGCGATCGACATCGACAGCGTGTCGACCTCCGTGGGGTCGTTCGGGTTGACGCTCACCACGCTCGTGTCGATGAAGCCGCCGCGGTCGTCGAGGTAGTTGGCGAACTCGTCGGAGAGAGGACCGGCGTCGGCGTCGACCATGAAGCCGACGTACGCCATCTTGATCGTGTCGACACCGTCGTTGACGACGGTGAACTGGATGCCGACGAAGTCGTCGGTGAGATCGCTCGTCCACTGGTAGCTCTGCTGCATGACCCTGAGACCCATGCTCGTGTGCTCGTCTCCGGCCGGAGCGTTCTCGTTGACGTCCTCCTCGTACGTGTCCTCGTACTGCATCGTGTACATCTGCTGCGAGATGGCGGCGTAGTCCTCGTCGGTCAGCCCGTCGTCGTCGTTGTCGACGCCGTCGAACGGATCCTCGTCGAACCACTCGAACGGATTGTGCGGATCGGGGACGTGGGGTGGGCCGCAGTCGTTGTCGTCGTCACCGAGCCGGATGCTGTTGGCCGCGCCCTCCCACGTCTCGAAGATCGTGTCGAGGAGGTCGTCGGGATTAGGGCGGAACTCCTGCTGGTAGACGGCGGCCGAGACGAGCGTGTCCTGCAACCCCGTGACGGGATTGAGCACGATCCCGCCGACCCAGATTCCACCCGCGTACAGGTACTCGTGCCCGCTCCCCGCCGGCCACTCGGCCGAAGGCGCCGTCAGGTCCGCGTCCCAGTCCCCGAAGTAGCCGAGGTTCGACACGTGCAGGAGAAGCTGGCCGACGCTGTGGTACCAGCCGTAGAACTGATAGACGCGCGAGTTATGCACCGCCTGGGCCTGCTCGTTCAGACCGCGATCGGACGGATCCATCCTCGCCGGCGCGACCTCCACGGCCGACACCAGAAACAGGCCGACGAGCAACGTGAGGGTCGTTCCTGCTAGAAAGCGCTCCGCCCGTCCGGGAGCGCCACCTGCCCTTCGCCCCGTGCTGCCAAGTGTCATCCACTACCTCCGTGCGGACACTGCTGGTACATGGTCTTTGACGTCGTCACCCCGGCGTCGATGCCTCGTGGAAGTTCATGACGGCGGGCGCTCGGGCGATGCGCCCGCTCCCCCTGGCTTCATGGCACCGGCTACCAATCGATGGCGACGCCGATTCTGATGGTGAGGCCCTCCGCGTAGGACGACGGATCACGAAGCGGCTGGAGATACTCACGGCCCTCCTGGTCGACCTCCACGAAGCCCCCGCCCGGGTCTCCCGCCTCGGTGTAGTACTCCGCTCCGTAGGCGCCGAGACGGACGACGTTCCTCTTGTCGAAGACGTTCAGTGCCTCGAAAAACAGCCTGAACTCCTGACCGTACAGCTTGTACTTCTTGGTGCCCCGCATGTTCAGCACCTGGTGCGACGGCAGCCTCCCGGAGTTCACGGTCTCGGGGATGATGACCTTCTGCCCCAGGAACTGAGGGGTGTAGGGCGACCCGCTGCCGTAGTTATAGTCAAACGTGACCTCCCAGTTCCCCGGATCGCTGAAGAAGAGGAACCCGGTCACGGTGTGCCGCTCGTCCCAGTCGAGCGGGATCTCCTTCAGAGGCTCACGCTTGATCGCGTCGTCCTGGTCGGCCTGGGCACCCTGATTCGGGTCGGACGATACGCCGGTCGCGTGGAGCCAGGTGTAGCTGAAGTTGCCCGAGAAGTAATTCGAGAACCGCTTCGTGAGCTTGAACTCGACCCCCCTCACGGACGCGTAGTCCTTGTTCACGTATGGATAGACCGTGCCCTCGGTCGGCCCTCTTCTGAACGTCTCCGTCGCGAGGAGCCCGAAGATGTCCTTGTAGAACCCGGTCACGTCCATCGCCAGGTTCTGGGAGAACTGGTGCTCCGCGCCGAACTGGTACGACGTCGTGACCTCGGGCTCGAGGCCGGAGTAACCGATCACCCGGCCGGCGGCCGCGTTCTCGAGATCCTCCCCCGCCTCGTAGTAGGCGGTGAGGTGCGGCATCTGGTAGAACCTGCCGTAGTGGAAGTGGAGCGCGTCCCGGTCGGAGATCGGGTGAGCGATGCCGAGCCTCGGCGAGAGGACCGCCTTCATCCTCTCACGCCAGATCTGGTACTCGCCGACGCCCGAGGCCGGGCCCGGATCGGACCAGTCGAGCCTCAGGCCCGCCCTCACGATCATCCCCTCGTATCGCATCCTGTCCTGCAGGTAGATGGCGCCATTCGCGGGGAAGCCGTTGTAGATGTTGTGCAAGTTGCGCTCGTCAGTGTTGAGCGCCCTGTCCCAGTCGAAGAACTTGTAGCCATCCACGAGCGTGTCGCTCGCGCTCGGGATGAGACTCCCCAGGGACAACTCGGTGACGTCGAGCTCGTTGTACACGATCTCGAAGCCGCTCTTGAGCTGGTGCGTCGCGCTGCTCTGGTTCGTGAGGTCGGCCTTGATCGTCGTCGCCTTGCTGACCTGATGGGTCCACCCGAGCAGGTCTCCCCAGACCCTGTAGTATCCCGGCTCGGGGTTCAGGTTGCCGTTCGAGTCGGGGTCGGTGAAGCGCGCGCCGGCGACGTAGGCCTCCCACCAGTACCTGTTCGGATCCTCGTTGAGCTGGAACGTCTGGTCGGAGCTGAACCAGGCCACCCGCAGCGTGTAGAACGTCGTGGGGCTCACGGCGTCCCGCCACGAGAACTTCGTCTGCGTGAACTCGGTGACCGTCTCGGGCGTGTGCTCGGCCGCGTTGTACGCCGCGTAGGTCGTGTCGAGCGCCACGTGCGACCAATCCTCGTACTCGCGCGACCAGTAGCCCAGGCGCGAGTAGCGGTGGTCGTAGTAGTCGGACCTGGTCTGCGACATCAGATACTCGCCGGTGAGCTTCCTCGTGGGCGTCAGGAAGTAAGAGATCTTGCCCTGGCCGGAGACGAGGGCGGCCTGGCGCTCGCGAGCCGTGACGCTGAACCCGAGGATCTCGTGCTCGGTCCGCGGCCTGACCTCGCTCGTCTTGAGGTAGGTGTCGCTGAAGCGCCCCTCGCCGGAGACGTAGTAACGGAGCTTCTCGGTGAAGAGCGGACCGCCCATGCCGAACCTCAGGTTGTCGAAGTTGTCGTAGGTCTTCTCGGGCGCTCCGAAGTCGTCGGTCAGGTACCTGACCTCGCCCGAGAATTTCCTGCCGCCCTCTCTCGTCTGGAGGTTGATGACGCCCGACTGCACGTTGCCGTACTCGGCGTCGAATCCACCCGAGAGGAGCTCGAACTCGGACAGCGAGGAGAGGCTGACCTCGAGGCCGCCAGTGCCGGTCGCGTTGTTGCTGATGGCCACGCCGTCGACGTACATCTTGACCTCGCCGGCTCGGCCGCCTCGCACGTGGATCTCGCCCTCGTGCAGGACGACGCCCGGCTGCGTCGCGATCGCCTCCTCGATGGTGTTGATCGGCCGGACCTTGACCTCTTCGCTGTCCATCTGCCTGCGCGTTGCGGTGGCCTCGGTGTCGATAATCGGCCGCAGAGCCTCGACGACCACCTCCTCAGCCTCCAGAATCTCACTGGGGAGCACGAAGTTGACCTCGGTCGAGCGATCCTGCGTCACCGCCACGTCCGCCACCCTCTGCGCCGTGTAACCCATGAACGACGCCTGCACGACATACGTACCCACGGGCACGAAGTCGATGACGTACTCGCCCGCCTGGTTCGTCGTGGCGCCGTAGGGCGTCCCCACGACGGACACGTTGCCCCACGCGAGGGGGCCCCCCGTGTCGCCGTCGGACACAACCCCCGTGATCTTGCCCGTCCCCTGCCCAAACGCGGGGACCGAGGCCATGAGCGTCACGAGAATGCACGCGAGAAGCACACATGCGAGTCCGTTCTCCCGGGACTTCGGTCTCGGTAGTCTCATTCTCTCATCATCTCCTCGGGGGTTGTCCGGCACACAGATACACGCTGCTTCGCCCGGGGAATAGGCGAGGACCGGTCGCTCGTCTCCTCTACTTGGCATGCTACACCGCTGCGCAAGGACTGTCAACTGCTTTCTGCCGCGTCTAAGCGACCAGCTCATAGCCAGTTGCAAGGTGCTGGGCCTCCTCCATCTCGGGTTCGGTGAGCGGCCCCTCAGCCAGTTCGATGCCCCACGCTTCCCCGAATCCGCCCCTGATCGCCGGAGCGATCTCGTCGAACGCGACGCCGCGACCCAGGATGGTCGAGAGGTCGGTCGTCTTCGATTCGAGGGAGCGCCGTAACACGGCTCGCTCCCGCTCGTTGCGCGCGTGCACGAGGTCGGCGAGCCCGGCGTGCGTGCCGTCGAGGAGGAGCGAGCCGTGTTGCAGCACTGCTCCCTCGGCGCGTCTCTGCGCGCTCCCCACGAGCTTGCGCCCGCCGACCACGATCTCGAAGCGGCCGGCGCTCACGAAGCACGGCGGGCTCGCGCCGCCCTCCCTCCCCCGCGCCTCCGTGGCCACGCGCTCGAACTCGGCGTCGACGCCTAAGGACCGGAGGGCCGCGATCAGCCCGAGCGCCACGGCGCGGTACGACTCCATGATGGTCCCCCCGAGCGGCGGGACACACGAGGGGCCCGTCACCGAGTAGGTAAGCTCGCCGGCGTGCAGCACCGCGCGTCCGCCGGTCGGCCGCCGCACGACCCCGACGCCCGCCCGCCCGCAGGCCGCAAGGTCGAGCTCGTCCTCCGCGCGCTGCGAGTGGCCGGTCGACACCGTCGGCGGGTCCCACGCGTAGACGCGCACCGTCGGCCGAGAGCTCCCCCGCTGGACTCCCAGGAGGAGCGCCTCGTCGATCGCCATGTTGGTCGCGCCGTCGCGCGCCCCCGTGTCGAGGAAGCGCCAGGATGTCACTCTTCGATCTCCGATGATCAGACGGCCGCATCCGCGCGGGCGCGCTCGCCCACGGAACGAATCGGTGGTCGCGAATGGTGCGGGGGGCTCGCAGTCGGGCGGCAGAAGCCCCGGGAACCGGGCGGGGCTAGTCGATAACGTGCAGCCAGTCCCTGAGGAGGAACGTCATTCTCCCGATCAGGAGGGAGACGCGCCCCATCACCGTGTATCCAAAAGACGCCCCGAAGGCCACCATGAGGAACCAGATCCCGACCTTGGCCACGGCGCCGATGGGGCCCTTGTGCTCTTTCGAGAAGAAGAAGTAGATCAGAACCGAGACGACGCCGATGATCGCGGACAGGTTCAGGATGAACAAGAGGGCTCCCCCGCCGACCAGCGGGGTCCTCATCGTCGCGTAGATCTGCTCGACGAAGTCCGCCTGCGCGAATCCCGTCAGGTTGACGGCCGCGTACATCCCCACGATGAACGCGAGGGACCAGCGCGAGAGCCAGGAGATCTTCGGGTAGAACCTGAGGAGCATGAAGACCGCGAGGATGCCCGGGAAAATGCGGTACCAGAGGACCGGCTCGCCCGAGTCACCCGGAAAGAGCGCGACGAAGAGCTTCGGCTTGAGGGTGTTGTGGTAGAGGATCGCGAGCCAGTACGCGGCGCCGATCCCGACGAAGAGGCTCTCCGCGAACTTGTAGAGCGGGTTGTCCCTGTACAGAAAGCTGTAGATGCAGAGCGTGAGGAGCGCGGCGACCCACGTGCCCCAGAACATCGCCGCCGACGTCCCGGCCCCGCCACCGAAGAACTGCTCCACCCAGCTGCTCATCGCTCACCCCTCGATGCCGTCAGCGAGCCTGCCGAAGGACGCCCGCTCACGAAGTAGACCACGTTCCCGAACAGGATGAAGAAGACGATGAGAGCGTGCACGATCGACTGGGCGTCCATGCCCTTCACCGCGTCCGCCGGGGCACCCACGAGGATCTCGTACTCGGCGGCGCCCTTGAGTCCTCCGAGGAGCCCGACCAGCTGCCCGCTCGATATGTACGGATAGAAATTCGGCGCGCCGACGGCCGTCGTGCCGGCCCCGAGGGTGACGCTGAACCTGCTCACGGCCTGCTGCACCCACTCCCGCGTGCCCGGGGTGCCGGCAGACACCTCCATCACGAGCTCGATGTCGTCGAGGTTGTCGACCTCCCGCATGAGTGGGATCTCTGCGACCGGCGTGCCGTAGTAGTCCCGAGGGAACGTGCCCGGGATGCTGTTGCCCATGCCCAGGATCGTCACGGGACCGCCGGTCATGTACCCCAGGTTCACGTAGTCGACCCCGTACTCCTTGTCGAACTCATCCACGAGCGGCGCCAGCGCGGCCTCGACGAGCGGCGGCGAGGCCGGCCAGAGGCACGTGATCACGACCCGAAGGTCGTTCCTGAAGGCGTGGCGCAGGAACGCGATCGCCATCGGCTGGAGTTCGGCAACCGTGTCGGGGCTGTAGTCGCCACCCAGCATGACGATCGTCCCCGGCGGCAGCGCGTCGACGGCGTCGTAGAGCGACTGGACGGGCGGCGAGACACCGACCGGGAGCCCGAGGGGCTTGATGAGCGGGATCGCGACCGCCACGAAGATCAGCACGAAGATGATCCTGCGGTCGATGCTCCGTATGTCGAATCCCTTCGCCATCCGCTCCGCTTCCCCCCTATTTCTCTCCGCCCAGATACGATCGCTCGATCCCGAGGATGATACGAAGACCCATCGCCATCACGCCGAGCGCGGCGCCCATGAGGATCCCCCGAAACGCCGCCATGTTCGGATAGGCCATGATCGTCTCCGTGATCCACGGGAGCTGCGCGTGCTCCGGCAGGTTCCTCGTGAGGTACGCCCCAAGGGGAACGCGACCGAGCATGACGATGATCGCGGCAATGAGCAGGAGACTCGACTCCGCGGAGCGCAGGCGAAACGCGCGATACGCGGCCGACGCGATGAAGAAGGCCAGGAGCGAGAACATCGTGCTCTGGAGCGGCACCTGCATGTGAATGAACATCCAGTTGAAGGGCGTTCCCTCCGACACGGTCCCGATCGCCTCGTTCGGGCCCAGGTGCGCTCCGGGCCACAGGCCGAGGAAGAGCATCACCGCCATGACCGCGAGCGTGATGATGCTGTAGCCCCACCCTCTGTTCTTCCTGGCGATGTTCTTCGAGTGGACCCTGACGAGGTTCCCGATCCCGAGCAGGATCGAGGCGGCGATCACGATGATCCCCCACTGCTTGATCTCGTCCGCGGCCGTGGTCACGGCCGTGTGCGGGACGAAGAAGTCGACGATCATGAAGATGCCGATCAGAAACGTGATCGCTATCGGGATCTCTCTTCTCACAGGGTCACTCCGCTAGCTCGTGTGGAACCACTCGACGAACGCGTCCGCGCCCACGAGGTTCATGATGATGCCGGCCGCGATGAGGACGATCGTGACGACCTTCATCCAGTCGGAGCCCTTGAGCCCGCCGAGGAGCTTGGGCTCGCGCGAGAGGTACGCGCTCGCGGCGTAGAGCTCCTCTCCGAGGAGTGTGTAGTCGCACGCCGTCACGAAGAACGGGAGCTGCGAGACCATCGCGGTCCCGGCGACCTGGATCGCCCCGGCCTCGAATCCGGTCTCCGCCAGGAGGAGCGACTCGGCCCAGAACGCGCCGAGATACAGGTTCGCTGCCGGCTTCTCCCTGAGCATGATGCCGTTCACGGCCCCGGCGAAGGCGAACTGCGCGTCCGAGAGGTACCGGATGTTGTCGCGGTTGTACGCGTCCGGCTTCCCCACTTCCGCGTAGGCCTCCTTGACGACCTCCTCGGCCGCCGACATAACGACCGCCCGCGCGGTGGGGACGATGAGCGGCGTCTCGTAGCGCGCCGTGATCTTCGCCACGTGCGAGAGGATCGTCAGAGACGCGATCGTCATGATGTTGTCGATCTCGCCGATGCCGGGAACGTAGAGGACCGGCCTGCCCATCTCGGTGGCGCGTCCGACGGCCTCCTCGATCGCGTTCAGGCCGGGAATGCGGCGCACGAAGAGCTTGGCGCCCCGCTCCGCGAGCTGCGTGAAGACGAGGACCAGGCCGAAGAAGACCGACACGAGCACGAGGACGGCGGCGCGCGTGGCGGTGAACCAGTTGCGGGCGCCCGCGACGGGGCCGAAGGAGACGGCGTCGGAGTGGTTCGTGCCGTCGAAGGCGGTGACGCTGTAGTAGTAGGGCGTGCCGGGCTCAGCGGTCTCGTCGAGATAGCCGGCCTGCCCCGCCGCGACGAACGCGAGCGTGTCTCCCGGCCCGGCGGCCGTCTCCGACCTCCAGACCTGGTAGCCGGTGACGTCGGCCGCTCCGTCGCCGTCGTCCGGCGAGGTCGTCCAGGAGAGGTCGATCTTGTTTCCGGAGTCGTTGTTGTCGACGTAGTCGACGGCAGTGAGGCCGGCGGCAGGCGCTGGCGGGATCAGATCTGGCGGAAGGGTGTCGGACAACGCGGGCTCAACGCCCTCAAGCACGAGTTCGTCCTGGGCCCACGCCCAGCCGAACGTGAGGGAGAGCACGAGTATGGAGAGAACTGCAAGAGATGCTCTCATCATCGAACCGCGCATCCGTGACGAGAAAAGAGGGGGCGTTCTTCGCTCCCCTCGGCCGCCCCGCGGGCGGCGGTCTGTCCATCAGGTCCACCGGCCTACGAGGAGAACATCCCGATCCAGTCGATGAGGAAACCCACCCTGCCGATCAGGAGCGAGATTCTCGACATGACCGTGTAGCCGAATGAGGCGCCGAATCCCACCATGAGGAACACGATGCCGATCCGGGCGAGCCCGCCCAGGAGGCCCGTGTGCCTCAGAGAGAAGAAGAAGTACGCGAGGGTACCGAGGAGCCCGACGACCAGGAGGATGCTCGTCGTCGACACGACGTTCGCAGCCGACAACGCCGTCAGCACCACATAGCCACCGTAGCCGACGACGGCCGAGGCGGCGATCACCCCGATCATCGCGGCGATTCCCCTGGAGCCGAGGTGCCGCTTCGCGAGGAGGAAATAGGTCATCACGGCGAAGATGACGAAGCCGAGTGCGGTGTTCGTCACCGCGGCGAACGGATCGACCACCTCGCCCGGCCCGACGATCGAGGCCAGGGGCGACGAAGCGGCCCGCATCTGATCGATGACGCGCGCCTGCATCACCGGCGAGATGCCGAGACCGGCGTAACCGCCGACGTAGATGCCGAGCGGCCAGCGTCCTACCCACGCGATCTTGGGGAAGAACCGCGCGTAGAGAAGGAGGCCGAGGAGACCGGGGATGAGCGCCATCCACCACTCGAAGCCGCCGAGCGCGATGGCCTGGCCACCGTGCTCGAGCTGGAAGACCGGACGCACGACGTTCGGGTCGATGAAGTTGTAGTAGTAGATGACGAGGTAGTAGCCGGCCGACGCGCCGACGACCAGGTGTTCGGCGAACTTGTAGAACGGGTTGTCCTTGTACAGGAAGCTGTAGACGCAGAGCGTCAGGATGACCCCGATAGTCGTCCAGATGAGGGTGGAGAACTCCATGTCTGCCTCCGCGAGGTCAGGCCCGCGGGCACCCGGGTCCAGAGGCCCCGGGGTCCCGAGTCTAGGTTCCTTCTCCCGCCAGCTTCCGCTGCCTTCTCGTCGCGAAATAGGCGACGTTCCCAAGCACGATCAAAAGAATGATGATCAGGTGAATCACCGATTGCGAGTCCATGCCCCGTGCTCCGGAGCCGGGCCGCCCGATGAGCACCTCGTACTCCGCCGCACCACGCATCCCGCCCAGAAGACCAACGAGCTGGCCCGAATCGAGGTACGGGTAGAGATCGGTTGCCATGACCGCCGTCACACCGCCGCCGACCCTCTGTCCGTAGGGCTGGTGCGCAAAGTAGACCCACGCCTCCGACGCCGACCACCCGGCCAGCGAGATGAGGAGAGGGATGTCGTCGTAGTTCCGGATCCCCTCCATCAGGGGAATCTCTGAGAGCGGCGTCCCGTATGCGTCCTCGGGGAAGACGTTCGTGATGTTGACGCCGAGGCCCAGGATCACCGCGGACGTGCCCGGCTGGAAGCCGAGGTACACGAGGTCCTCGCCGTACTCGGCCCCCGCCTCCTCCGCCGCCCTGAGGATCGCGCTCTCGGCCATGCCGTAGCCGGCCGGGTGAAGCGTCATCACGATGACCCGGACGCCCTTCTCGAACACGTGGCGCAGGATTGCCGTCGACATCGGCTCGAGCTCGGGAGACGTCGCCGGCGTGTAGTCGATCGAGAGAAGGAGAGGAGCTCCTCCCGCCTCGAGTTCGTCGACCGCGTCGTAGAGGCGCTGAACAGGTGGCGTCACGTCGACGGGGAGACCGAGAGGCGCGAAGAACGGGATGACCACCGCGATGGCAATCGCGAGGAAGATCCAGCGCCTGTCGATCTTGAGGAACCTCTCGAAGAACCGGGTCATCGATGAAGCCATCAGTGCCTCCGGGCGCGGCCGTCCGCGCCCACGTAGAGACGACGTCTAGTCGCCTCCGCCCATCCACGCGCGCTCGATGCCGAGGATGATCTTGAGCGACGTCGCCATCATGCCGAGGCCGACGCCGATCATGATCCCACGCTTCGCGGCGAGGTTCGGCACCTCGAGGATCCAGCGGGTGGCCTCGGGGATCGTGCTCGAGATCATCTCCCCGATCGGGACACGCCCGAGCATCACGATCGCTGCCGCGACGAGCAGCAGCGTCGCCTCGAGCGTCCTCGCGCGGAAGGCGCGAAAGGCGGCCGAGGCAACGTAGAACGCCAGGAGCGAGAACATCGTCGCCTCGATCGGCACCTGGACGTTCAGGAACATCAGGTTGAACGGCGACCCCGGCGCGTGGTGCGACGGGTGGAAGAAGCCGAGACCGAGCATGGCGAAGAGCCCCGCAAACATCACGAGGCTGAACCCGCGGTCGGCAGCCTTGTTCCTGATCTTGTGGTAGTGGACCCGGATCAGACTCACGGTCCCGAGGAGGAACGCGAAGGCGAGAAGCGTCTGGAGCCAGAGCAGCAACGTCTCGTAGGCACTCTGCACCGAGTGGTGGGGGACGTAGTACTGGACCGCCATGAAGAGACCGGCGATGAAGCACAGCAGCAGCGGTAGCCTTCGACGCAACATCCTCTGACCCCTCGGACCTTCGGCTTGCCCGCGCGGACGCGCGGGATCCTCCCCCTGCCGCTACTGCGTGATCAGAAGCGGCGTCATGAAATCGGCCCCGATCGCGTTCACCGCGACGAGCGTCGCCACGATGGTCGTCAGAATGATGGTGATCGCGATCACCATCTTGAGCGTGTCCTGTCCCTTGAGACCGCCCAGGAGAACGGGCTCGCGAGAGAGGTAGGCGCTCGCCGCGTAGAGCTCTTCGCCGATCAGCGTGTAGTCGCACGCCGTGATGAAGAACGGAAGCTGCGTCACGGCGTCGGTCCCCGCGATCTGGATCGCTCCGACCGAGGCGCCGGTCTCGGCGAGAACGAGCGACTCGGCGAAGAACATGCCCATGTAGAGGATCGTCGCGGGTCGCTGACGCACCATGATGCCGTTCACGCCCGCGACGTACGCGAACTGGCTCCTCGTCAGGTAGAAGACGTCGTCCTCGTTGTAGGAGTCGGGCCTTCCGACCTTGGCGTACGCCTCCTTGACGACCTCCTGCTCGACGGCCATGACGATGGGGTCGGCGCAAGGCACGATGAGCCGGGTGTTGTACTCGGCTGTCTTCTTCGCGACCTCGCCCAGGATGTTGATCGCCGCGATCGTCGCGACGTCGGAGACTGTCGAGAGGCCCGAGATGTAGAGGATCGGCTTGCCCATCTCGGTGGCGCGACCGACCGCGTTGTCGACCTCGTCGAGCCCCGCGAGGCGTCTGATGAAGAGGTCCTTCCCCCGGCGCGCCGACACCACGAAGTAGACGATCGCCGCGACGAAGATGAACACGGCGATCAGGACGTTGATGCGTTCCTTGTTGAACCACTGCGGTACGGCCTGAGTCGGGGCCGAGGTCTCGGACGGCGACTCTGCGCCGACGTCGTCGGTAGCGGAGACGCGGTAGTAGACGAGCTCTCCCTCGGGCGCATCGCCGTCGCGGTACTCGGTGTCCCCCGGCGAGACCCGCCCGGCGAACGCGAAGCCGGTGTCCGGATCCGACGTCCTGTAGATCCGGTACGACGTCACCCTCCCGGCCTCGTCGTCGCTGGAGAGCGCCCAGGTGACGTTGATCGAGAACCCGCGGTCGTTCGGGGTGTCCGAGATCATCACCGACGTCGGGGGCGAGAGAGGCGGGAGGCTGTCGGCCGGCGCGGCCTCGATCTCCTCCTGCGCGAGCGCGGCCGAACACAAGAACAGGGCCGAGATCGACAAGACGCCGACGACGAACCCTGCTGGTGTGCGCGCCCTCATCGAGCGCCCTCTGTCACGCCGCATCCAACTCTCCCCTCACGGTCCGGTGTACAGGCGGCAGCCTGCCCCCTCGAGACGGTCCGGAAAGTGGAAAAAAGTTACCAGACGGCCAGGCGCCTGTCAAGCCAAATGTCCCCGCGCCCTTCCCTCAGCGCCCGGACACGCAGGCGGCTCGCGAAAGCCGAAATCTCCGGCGCTCCTCCGCCCCCGGCTCCTGCGGCGCGCCGGGGACCGGGCGGACCGGTTCAGTGCTCGATCATCTCGACGTTGGCCCTCGGCAGGAGCGCCTCCGAGCCGTCCTCGAAGCGCACCTGGAGCACGCGGACCATCGACTCCGACTCCATCTTCCGGAGCTCGTTCGGAAGCTCGGTGACCTCGCCGAGCCTCCCGAAGTACGGCTCGCGGATAGCGCGGATCGCGCTTCCGATCTCGAGGCCGGTCGCCTCGCTCGCGGCCTCCTCCCGGACGCTCTCCCGCTCCTCGGTGATCGGCACCACGATCTCGGGCCTCATGACGCCCGCGCGAATCTGGGTCGCGCCGTTGATCGACGCCTTCCGCCCCTCGCGCTTCTTCAGGAGATCGAACGTCCCGTGGGCCATGGCCATCTCACCGAAGCCCTCCGTCAGGATGAGCGTGGTCGCGACGTCCTCCTGCCCGGTGATCGCGACGCCCAGGTCCTTCCCGAGAAGGCGTTTGAGATCGGGGTCGTCGAACCCGCCGACGACGACGCCGGACGCTCCGATCTTCATCGCCTTCTGGAGCCCGTCCCACGTGACGTGCGAGCCGCCGATGACCACCTGGCCCTTCATCGAATCGTCGAGCTTCGACGCGTCGAGGACCTCCCCGGGATTCGCGACGGCCACCCTGATCTCGCCGGTCCGCTCACCGCCGACGCCGAAGATGCCCTGGATGAACGTCCCGACGGTTTCGATCGCGACCCCCTCCGCCTCGAAGACCTCGACGACCTGACCGTCGACGTACGCGTCGATCTCGATGGGGGACGGCGGCTCGCGGAGGATGACCTGTCCGGTCACCGTCGAGATGTTCTCGAGCGAGCCCGCGCACGGCGACGGGACGTTCGACTTGAAGAGCCCGAAGAACCCCTTCGTCGTGGCGATCGGCTCGCCCTTCTCGACCGGGTCGCCTTCCTTCTTCACCATGACGGTCGGCAGGTCCTCCGGCGGAAGGCCCAGCTTGCTCGCCACGTTCACGAGCTGGACGTTCCCCGGGAGGTGTGTCCTCGCGACGACGGTGTCCGAGGTCACGGCGTCGCCCACGTCGACGAGAACATCTCCCTTGATCGGGAGGCGGCGCTCCTTCCTGAGCACCGTCAGTTCCGCGACCCTCAGGCCTGGTGTGTATGCGTGTGCCATTGCTTCTGCTCCTGGAACTCAGTGTGATCGTAACCGATACCCGCGCGGCTCCCGGCGGCGGACTCCGTCTGCGCCGGCCGCGCCTCAAGGGCTACGTTTCCGGGTAGGCGTCGAACGCCTTCGCCCATCTGCTGAGCTTCGCGACCCGCTGGCTCGCGTCGACCGGGAGAGCGAAGGGCCTTCCCCGCGCGTCGACCATGAGCCCCACGACCCCGCCTGCGAGCGTCGCCTCCATGACCTTCCCGGCGCCGGCGCCGGCGTCGAAGCCGCGGGCCGGTGTGAGCTTGACGTCGACGGTCTCCCCCACACCCAGCGGGTAGACCCTCATCTCGCCGAAGGGGATGTCCTCGTCGATCGACGTGCCGTCGGGAAGCGAGGCCTCGAGCTTGATGCAGGGCTTCCCCTCCTGCGTCGTTCCCACCGGCGCCACGAGCGTGCCGAGGTGGATGAGACAGTCCTTCTCGAAGACCTCGGTCGCGGCCTTCTCGTGCACCTCCGCCAGGACGCCGAGCTGCGGCATCATGAAGATCGAGTCGACCGCGAGCCGCGTCACGCCCTCGGGGAGGAAGCCGTCGATGAGCATCATCGCCGCCTGCTGCCTCCTCGGAGCGTGCGAGAGCACGCCCCCGGACCCGACGAGGAGGTCGAGGTCCATCATGTCGACGAGCGTCTCGCCCGACGCCGACTGGCTGAACGCGTCGGAGATCGTCCTCTCCTGCTGGACGCCTTTGAGACCGACGGCGAACGACTTGTGCTGCTCGAACGCGAGCCGCAGCGCCTCGCGCGCGATCGCCTGCTCGAGCTTGAGGTCGTCGAGCGCCTGTGGGACGGTCGTCGGCCTGATCATCTTGTTCTTGATGCGGTTCCGGACACCGAGCTCGGGAAGCTCGAACGGGACCCAGCGCATCACGTTCTCGATCCCGGCCTCGGCGAGGACGTTCGATACCGAGTAGCTCATGCCGAGGTTCGCGGAGACGGTCCGGTTGAACGTGTTCTGGAAGACCGAGAAGATGTCGGTCGTGGCGCCGCCGATGTCGACGCCGACGACCTCGATCCCCTGCCGGTCCGCGATCGTCTCGATGATCGAGCCGACCGCGCCCGGCGTCGGCATGATCGGAGCGTCGGTCCAGCTCATGAGCTTGTTGTAGCCCGGCGCCTGCGCCATGACGTGTTCCATGAAGAGGTCGTGGATCATGTCCCTCGCGGGACCGAGGTTCTCCCGCTCGAGGACCGGCCGCAGGTTGTCCACGAGGGACAGCGCGGTCTTGTCGCCCAAGAGGGCCTCGACCTCGCCGCGGGCTTCCACGTTCCCGGCGTAGATGATCGGCAGGTTGTACCCGATCCCGAGGCGCGGCTTGGGATCGGCCGCGGAGATGACCTGGCCGAGCTCCACCACGTGCGTGATCGTCCCGCCGTCGATCCCCCCGGAGAGGAGGATCATGTCTGGCCGGAGATGCCTGATCCGCTCGATCTTCTCGTGCGCGAGCCGCCCGTCGTTCGAGGCCAGCGCGTCCATGACGATCGCGCCGGCGCCGAGGGCGGCGCGCTCGGCGCTCTCGGCCGTCATGCTCATGACGACACCTGCCACCATCATCTGGAGTCCGCCGCCCGCGCTCGACGTCGAGAGATAGAGATCGACGCCACGGTTGCCGTCGTTCGGATGGATGATCGTCTCGCCGTCGAGGATCTCGTGACCCGAGAGCTCCTCCACCTCCCTGATCGCGTTCAGCACGCCTCGCGTCACGTCCTCGAACGGCGACTCGACCGTCGTCGGAGCCTCGCCCCGGACGATCAGCCGATACTCCCCATCGACAAGCTTGATGAGGATCGCCTTCGTCGTCGTGCTGCCACAGTCCGTCGCGACGATGGCCTTGACCTTCCCGTTCTCACTCATCAGGATCCTTCCTTCAGTCTCTTCGCGGCGAGCTTTTCTTCCCTCTTCTTCCGCTTCCCGTCCCGCTCGGCATCACGCCGCTCTGCTTCCAGTGCTTCTATCTTGCACAACAGATACTCGATGTTCTCCCTGTCCTCGAGGATCTCGGCCACCTCGTCGTAGCTCTTGAAGTTGAAGATCGACTGCACGATCGGCTGAAAGAAAATGAGGGCCTGGTTCCCGAGAAACGACAACGGTTTCGTCGACTCGAGGAACATGATCGCGACGGCTGTCATCCTCCAATCGATGACCCTCTGGGCGAAGCGGTCCATCACCTCACGGTGCTCGTCCCGCTTCGCCTCCGCGCGCCCCTTGTCCCGCATCGCCCACATCGGTGTCCCCCCTGAGACGGGGTCGCATGATCGTCTCGACGAACGAGATCACCTCGTCCCGGTTGCCGTGGAACTGGAGCGACACCCCCCGGAACTTCTCGAGCCTCGAGCGCTCAACGAAGGGCGAGAGCAGGAGGCCGTTGGGATCCGTGTAGTAGCTCCGGAACTCGTCCCAGTCCTTCTCCTTCTTGCTGACGATCCCCTTCACCGTCACGGTCTCGCTCGTCAGCGTGTACTTCGTCGGCAGGAAGAAGACCGCCACCTGGCTCCACAGGAGGAGAACCGCCACGATCGTGAAGAACCCCGTGTGGAACAGCGTCTGGAGCGTCCACCCGACGAGCCCCAGGAACACGATCGCCACGGCCGCCCTCACCGGGCTCCGCAGCATCGGCCAGGCCCTCCACGTCAGGCTCTCCACGCGTCAGTCGTTCTCCCAGGCCACGTCCAGGTCCTTGGCCGCCCGCGCCTCGTCCAGGCGGCCGACCGGTGTCGTCGTCGGCGCGCCGGTCACGAGTTCGGGGCTCTCCCGGCTCTCGCGCGCGATCGCGAGCATGACGTCGGCGAAGCGGTCGAGCGACTCCCTGCTCTCCGTCTCGGTCGGCTCGATCATGAGCGCTTCCTTCACGATGAGCGGGAAGTAGATCGTCGGGGCGTGAAGCCCGTAGTCGAGGAGCCGCTTCGCGATGTCGAGCGCCGTGACCCCGCTCTCCTCCTTCTGCCTCGACGCCGAGAGCACGAACTCGTGCTGGCAGTATCCCCCGTACGGGAGGTCGTAGTGCGGCGCGAGGAGCTTCTGGAGGTAGTTCGCGTTGAGGACCGCGTTCTCCGCGACCCTCCTCAACCCCGCCGGCCCGAGCGTCAGGATGTACGCGTACGCCTTCACCGCGACGAGAAAGTTGCCGTACGCCGCGTGCACCCTGCCGATCGACTTCGGCCGGTCGTAGTCCATGTAGTACTCGTATCCCTCGGCCTTCGTCTCGTCGCGCGCGGCGACCGGATACGGGAGGTACTGGGCCAGGTGCGCCATCACGCCGACCGGCCCCGACCCCGGGCCGCCGCCGCCGTGCGGCGCCGAGAACGTCTTGTGCAGGTTGAAGTGCATGATGTCGAACCCCTCGTCGCCCGGCCGAACGACCCCGAGCGACGCGTTCAGGTTCGCGCCGTCGAGGTAGACGAGGCCGCCGGCGGCGTGGACCACGTCGACGATCTCGTGGATCCTCGTCTCGAAGACGCCGAGCGTGTTCGGGTTCGTGATCATGACGGCCGCGGTCTCGTCGTCGACGGCGGCCCGCAGGGCGTCGACGTCGATCCGCCCGTCGGGGCCGGAGGCGATCTCGATGGCCTCGTATCCCGCGAGCGCTACGCTCGCCGGGTTCGTGCCGTGCGCCGAGTCCGGGACGATGACCCTGCTCCTGGGGTTGCCGCGATCGGAGTGGTAGGCGCGGACGATCAGCATCCCTGCGAGCTCGCCCGAGGCTCCCGCCGGCGGCTGGAGGCTCACGGCGTCCATGCCCGAGATCTCGCAGAGGAGGCGTCCGAGGTGGTGGAGGAGCGCGATCGAGCCCTGCGCGTACTCCCCCTCGGCCTCGGGGTGAACGCCGGCGAGGCCGGGCAGCGCCGCCACGTCCTCGTTGATCTTCGGGTTGTACTTCATCGTGCACGATCCGAGAGGGTAGATCGCCCGGTCGACGTGGTGGTTCATCTCGGCGAGACGGGTGAAGTGCCGGACGACCTCGGGCTCGGAGAGCTCGGGAAGCTCGGGGGGAGCCTCGCGGAGCGCGGTACCGAACGCGGCCCCAAGGTCGATCTCGGGGACGTCGAGCGGCGGCAGGCGATGTCCCGTCCGGCCCGGCGAGGAGAGCTCGAAGATCGTCGGCTCGAGCACCCTCTCGTTCGGGCCCGCGGCGTCCCGCCCGTTGCCGGCGCCTCGCCCGCTGCCCGCGCCTCGCCCGTTCCCGGCGCCTCTCTCCCTCTCGGTCGCCGTGCTCACGCCGTTCCTCCGGTAGCGATGATGGCCTCGAGAGCCGAGGCCAGCGTATCGATGTCCTCCCTCGTGTGCCGTTCGGAGACGGTCACGAGGAGGCAGTTCTTCATGTCGTCGTAGTAGCAGCCGCAGTTGATGCCGGGCCAGATTGCGATCTTCGAGAGTTCGCACTTCGTGCGCGCCGCGTCGAACGGAAGCTCGACCACGAACTCCCGGAAGAAGGGACCGTCGAAGCGGAGCTTGACGCCCCGCACGTGCGAGAGCGCGTCGGCTGCGTAGCGCGCCTTCGAGGCGAGCTGGACGGCCAGCTCTCTCAAGCCCGCCTTCCCGAGGAGCGAGAGATAGACCGTCGCCCCGAGGGCAACGAGGCCCTGGTTCGTGCAGATGTTCGACGTGGCCTTCTCACGACGGATGTGCTGCTCGCGCGTCTGGAGCGTCATGATGTAGCCGCGCCGGCCCTCGTCGTCGGTCGCCCCGCCGATGATCCTGCCGGGGAGCCGCCGGACGTGCTTCCGCGTCGTCGCCATGAAACCCAGGAGCGGGCCGCCGAAGGCGACCGGCGCCCCGAGGCACTGCCCCTCGCCGACCGCAATCTCGGCGCCGTACGCGGACGGGGGTGCCAGGAGCGCGAGGGAGATCGGATCGACCGACGAGACAAGGAGCGCACTCGACTCCGAGACGCGCTCTCCGATCTCGGCGACCGGTTCGAGCAGCCCGAAGAAGTTCGGGTGCTGGACGACCACGGCCGCGGCGTCCCCGAGGGCGTCGCCGAGCACGTCGACGTCAGTCACGCCGTCGCGCGAGGGAAGCTCGACGACCTCGGCGCCCGACGCGCCCAGGTACGTCTTCGTGACCGCCCTCAGGGCCGGGTTCGTCGTCGCCGAGAGCAGGATCTTCCTCTTCCTCGTGACGGCGAGCGCCGCCACGCACGCCTCCGCGGCCGCAGACGCGCCGTCGTACATCGACGCGTTCGCGACGGGGAGGCCCGTCAGCCGCGCGATGAGCGACTGGAACTCGTAGATGCTCTGGAGCGTCCCCTGGCTCGCCTCCGCCTGGTAGGGGGTGTAGGCGGTGTAGAAGTGAGGCAAGCCGGTGATGTGCCGAACGGCCGACGGCACGACGGTGTCGTAGACGCCCCCGCCCAGGAACGACACGACGTCGTCGGTCGTCCTGTTCGCGGAGGCGAGCTTCCGCATGTGCCGCAGGAGCTCGAGCTCCGAGAGGGGGCCCGGAACGTCGAGATCCCCCGACGTTCTGAGCTCGGCCGGAACGTCGGCGAAGAGCTCATCCACGGACGCCGCGCCGATCGTGTCGAGCATCGCGCGTCGGTCGCGGTCGGTGTTCGGAACGTACGGCACCGCTACCCCTTCGTGTGCGCCTTGTAATCCTCAGCGGTCATGAAGGCCGACAGGTCGGCGTCGGGGGCGAGCATCATCTTCAAGATCCACCCCTCGCCCTCCGCGTCGGTGTTGATGAGTCCCGGATCCGCGTCGAGCGCCTCGTTCGCTCCCGTGATCTCGCCGGCGACCGGCGCGTAGATCTCGCTGACGCTCTTCACCGACTCGACGGTCGTCAGAACGTCTCCGGTCTCGACCGCCCGACCGACCTCCGGCAGCTCGATGAAGACGATGTCCCCGAGCTCGCCCTGCGCGTACTCCGTGAGGCCGATCGTCACCTCGCCATCCTCGATGTTCAGCCACTCGTGCGTGTCGGTGTACCTGAGGTCCCCGTTGCCCATCGTCAACCTCGCTCTCCTGTCGGTGGACCGCGTCTCGCTCCCGCTCCCGTCGCGGGCGGCCCGATGCCGGTCCGTGCCCCTCTGTGCCTGTGTCCTATGCCTTCCTGCTGCGGACGGTCCCTTCCCGATAGAAGGGGGGCCTCACGGTCTTCGCAGGGATCGCGCGTCCACGGATCTCGATCGCAAGCTCCGCGCCCACGCCGATCTTCCCGCCGCCCGCCTTGACGCTCTCCGTCTTCACGTAGCCGAGGCCGATGCCCCTGCCGAGGCTCGGCGAGTACGTCCCGCTCGTGACGACGCCCGCGTCCTCGCCGTCGACGAGGATGCGATGTCCCTGCCGCGGGATGCCGCGCCCCTCGAGCTCGAACCCGGTGAGGCGCTCGCGCGCCCCCTTCTTCTTCCGCTCGAGGATCGCGTCGCGGCCGATGAAACCGCCCTTGTCGGTCTTGACGACCCACGAGAGCCCGGCCTCCACGGGTGTCCTCGTCTCGTCGATGTCCTGGCCGTAGAGATGGTAGCCCATCTCGAGCCGCAACGTGTCCCGCGCCCCGAGACCGATCGGCTCGACCTCCCACGCGGCCCCTTCCTCCAGGAGCGCGTCCCACACCGGTCCGGCGTGATCGTTGGCGCCGTAGATCTCGAAGCCGTCCTCGCCGGTGTATCCGGTACGGGAGACGAGCGTCCTCTTCCCGAGGACGTCGAGCTGGAGCGACTGGGCGTACGCGACCGACGAGAGGTCCACGTCGACGATCCGCCCGAGCACCGCCTCCGCCGCCGGTCCCTGGATCGCGACCAGCTGGGTGTGGTCGGAGTGATCCTCGAGCGTCACGTCGCCGGAGATGTTCGACCGGATCCACTCGAGGTCCTTGTCGCAGTTCGACGCGTTGACCACGAGCATGTACCGGTCTCCGAGGTTATAGACGAGAGCGTCGTCGACGATTCCGCCGTGCTCGTAGCACATGATCGAGTACTGGACGCGCCCCTCCCTGAGCGACGCGACGCGGTTGGTCGTCACCCGCTCGACCGCCGCGAGCGCGTCGGCGCCACGCAGCACGAGCTGCCCCATGTGCGAGACGTCGAAGATGCCCGCCGTGGCTCGGACGCGGTCGTGCTCGGCGACGATGCCCCGATAGTAGATGGGCATCGCCCAGCCGAAGAAGTCGACCATCCTGGCGCCGGCAGCCACGTGCTGCTCGTAGAGCGCGGTTCTCCGTTCGGCAACGATCGTCGCGATCACCGTCCTCTCCCCGAGTCGTCTCGTCGAGTCGTCGCGGGACCGTCGTTCGTGGACGTGCCACCACGGATGCGCCCTGGGGGCGGCTGAACATATCCTCCGATACTAGGCGGCGCAACGCGGAGGGTCAAGCCGTTTCTGGCCCGGAGGCTGGTGCTTCGCGGCGTTCCGGCCGGCCGGGCCACTCACTCGCTACGCCCTCCGTCCTCCAGGAGGTAGTACGCTCCGGTGGAGAGGACCTCGCGGGCGCCCGCGAGCCAGGGCAGGGCGAAACGGACCGTTGGCAGACCGTAGCGGAGTTCGAACGAGGGCCGGAGAAGATAGAGAGCGCGAGCGCGGATCCGCATCCCGCCCTTCTTCACCAGCCGTTCGAACCCCCCGATCGTCATCCTCGTCCTGGCGACGTGCGCGAGGTCCGGGTGCCCGTGCATGTAGGGAACGTAGCGGAGCCGCGACCCGCGGAGCTCGACCTGCTGGTGAGCTCCGAACGCCGAGTAGTACGGCGGGAAGGTCACGAGCACGTTCCCCTCGCCCCTCATCGCGGCCGAGACGTGCTCGAGGAGCTTCGCCTTGTCTTCGATGTGCTCGATGACGTCGCGGAGGAGCACGAGATCGAAGCGTCCGGCGAGCGGGGCCGCGACGGTCGGATCGAGGATGTCGCCCTTCAGAAACTCGAGCTTCGGGGTGTTCTCCCAGGGGAAGTCGCCGACGTCGACACCGACGCACCGATCCGCCCGCTCCGCGAAGGCCGTCGTGCACCCACCGTCGCCGCAGCCGATGTCGAGCACCGCCACTCCGTCAACGGAGACACCGTGGCTCTCGAGGAACGGAATCAGGAACCGGTTCGCGAGCTCGCGCTGGTAGTGCGCGTAGTACTCGGCCCAGGTGTCGAAGTCGCCCGGGCGGAACCTCGAAGCCGAGCCCCCATTCCCCTTCATCGTACTCCTCCACGCGCCGCGGCGGCAGGAAGCTCCTGCAGATCTGAGGGCTCAGTCAGGAATGGTG
This sequence comes from bacterium, assembly GCA_025774245.1. Taxonomy (GTDB): domain Bacteria; phylum Joyebacterota; class Joyebacteria; order Joyebacterales; family Joyebacteraceae; genus JALGVN01. The sequence continues at coordinate 63,132 of JALGWI010000001.1, read as the reverse complement.
GCGGGCGCCCGTCGTCAGGCGCCGTTCCCGCCGTGATTCGCGAGGACCTTCTTCAGTACCTTCCCCGTGAGCGAGCCCCTCGTCCTCGCGATCTCCTCGGGGCTGCCGGTCGCGACGACCCTTCCTCCTTCGTCGCCTCCCTTGGGACCGAGGTCGATGATGTAGTCGGCCGTCTTGATGACGTCCATGTTGTGCTCGATCACGAGGACGGTGTTGCCCCGATCGACGAGGCGGGAGAGAACGGCGAGGAGCATCTTGACGTCGTGGAAGTGCAGGCCGGTCGTCGGCTCGTCGAGGATGTAGAGCGTCCGTCCGGTGCCCTTGCGGGAGAGCTCCGCGGAGAGCTTGACCCGCTGCGCCTCGCCGCCGGAGAGCGTCGTCGCCGACTGCCCCAGGTGGACGTAGCCCAGTCCCACGTCGTGGAGCGTCTGGAGCTTACGCCTGATCATCGGGATGCTGGTGAAGAAGTCGAGCGCCTCGTCGACGGTCATCTCGAGGACCTCTGCGATGTTTCTCCCCTTGTAGAGGATCTCCAGGGTCTCGCGGTTGAACCGCCTGCCCCCGCACGCCTCGCAGGTGACGAAGACGTCGGGAAGGAAGTGCATCTCGATCTTCACCTGGCCGCCGCCCTGGCACGCCTCGCAGCGCCCGCCCTTGACGTTGAAGCTGAAGCGGCCGGGGCGGTAGCCGCGCGCGCGGGCCTCCGGCACCTTCGCGAAGAGCTGCCGGATGTGGACGAACGTGCCCGTGTACGTGACGGGGTTCGACCTCGGCGTCCTGCCGATCGGGGCCTGGCTGATGTTGACCACCTTGTCGATGTGTTCGATGCCCTCGATCCGGTCGAACTTGCCGGGGATCTTCCTCGCGCGGTGGAACCACTCCGCGAGCGCCCGGTGGATGATGTCCGACACGAGGGTGCTCTTGCCCGATCCCGACACACCGGTGACGCACGTCAGGGTCCCGAGTGGGATCTCGACGTCGATGTTCGCGAGGTTGTTCTCCCTGGCGCCGACGACGCGGACCGCGTGGCCGTTCCCGGGTCTTCGCTTCGTCGGAAGGTCGATCCTGCGCTTGCCGGAGAGGTACTGCCCCGTGATCGACTTTTTCTGCTTCTCGAGCTCGTCGGGACGGCAGCTCGCCACGACGTGCCCGCCGTGCCTGCCGGCGCCCGGCCCGAGATCGACGACCCAGTCCGCCATCCTGATCGTCTCCTCGTCGTGCTCGACGACGATGACCGTGTTCCCGATGTCCCTGAGCGCCGTGAGCGTTCGCAGGAGCTTCGCGTTGTCGTGCTGGTGGAGCCCGATCGAGGGCTCGTCGAGGATGTAGAGCACGCCCACGAGGCGCGTGCCGATCTGCGTGGCGAGCCGGATCCTCTGCGCCTCTCCCCCGGAGAGCGTCCCCGAAGACCGGTCGAGCGTCAGGTAGTCGAGTCCGACGTTGGCGAGGAACCCGAGCCGCTCCCTGATCTCCTTCAGGATCTCCTCGGCGATCTTCTTCCGGATTCCCTTGAGGTCGAGCTCCGCGAAGAACGCCACGCACTGCTTGACCGACATCGCGACGACGCGGTCGATCGAGTGCTCGTCGATCGTCACGGCGAGCGACTCGGGCCTCAGGCGCGCTCCCTTGCAGTCCGGGCAGAGGTCGACGGCCATGAACCCCTCGATCCAGCGGCGCACGTTCTCGGACTTCGTCTCGCGGTAGCGGCGCTCCAGGTTCGGGATCGCCCCCTCGAACCCTCCGACGTACTCCCAGCGCCCCTTCTCGAACTCGATCTTGTACTCGATCTTCTCCTCGCCCGAGCCCTTCAGGAGAACGTCCTGGACGTGCGAATCGAGCTCCTTGAAGGCCGTCATGAGATCGAAGCCGTAGTACTCCGAGAGCGCGTCGAGCTTGTGCCTCGCCCAGCCGGTCGCGAGATCCGGCCAGCAGGAGACGGCGCCCTCGCGGAGCGAGAGTTCGGGATTGGGAACGACGAGGTCCGGTTCGACGCGCATCATCGTGCCGAGTCCGCCGCAGGTCTGGCAGGCGCCGTACGGGCTGTTGAAGGAGAAGATGCGGGGCGCTATCTCGCCGAGGCCGATCCCGCAGTGCGGGCAGCTCGCCGTCGCGCTCATCAGGAGCTCGTCCTTGCCGGCGACGATCTGCACGAGCCCGTCGGTGAGCTCGAGGGCCGTCTCGAGAGAGTCGACGAGCCTCTGCGTGACGCTCTCCTTCAGGACCAGGCGGTCGACGATGACGTCGATCGTGTGCTTCTTGTTCTTCGCGAGGGAGCCGACGTCGCCGATCTCCTTCACCTCGCCGTCGACCCTGACCCTGACGAACCCTCCCCGCTCGATGCGGGTGAGCGTGTCGCGGTGCTGGCCCTTCTTCCCCCGCACGACCGGCGCGATCACCTGCACGCGCGTCCCTTCCGGGTGGGCGAGCACCTTGTCCGCCATCTGGTCGACCGTGAGCTGGGAGATCACCCTGCCGCAGGTGTGGCAGTGGGGGATCCCGACCCTCGCAAAGAGGAGCCGGAGGTAGTCGTAGATCTCGGTCGCGGTCCCGACCGTCGACCGCGGGTTCCTCGAGGCGGTCCGCTGCTCGATCGAGATCGCCGGAGAGAGCCCCTCGATGAGCTCGACCCGCGGCTTCTGCATCTGCGAGAGAAACTGGCGAGCGTAGGCCGAGAGGGACTCGACGTAGCGCCGCTGCCCCTCCGCGTAGATCGTGTCGAACGCCAGCGAGGACTTCCCGGAACCGGAGAGCCCGGTGATGACGACGAGGGAATTCCTGGGGATCTCGAGGTCGAAGCCCTTGAGGTTGTGCTCCCGGGCGCCCCGCACGACGAGGTAGCTCGGCTCCTGACTGGCCTTCCGTGCCGCACGTTTGCGCGTCGTTCCTCTTGACCGACCGGTTTTAGGCATGCTATTGAGTCTACTACCACTAGCTACACTCGGCAAGAAACAAAGCCTGGGAGAAACAGCTCATGAAGACAAGGCGCACGACTCTCGCGGTCCTTCTCGCCATCGCACTTGCGTTCCTCGCCTTCGCCATCGTGTGGCGGCCGGCAGGCGAGGTCACGGAGGCTCCCGACACCGAGGTCAGGGTCATGGTGGTCGCGGTCGACGGACTCGACTGGTTCCTCGTCGGGAGGTACATCGAGCAGGGCAAGCTCCCGGCACTGGAGCGGCTCCTCCGGGCGGGGATGACGGGAGAGGTCGTCGCGGACCGCCCGGTGCTCCCGCACGTCGGGTGGACGCGATTCGCGAGCGGCCGCCCCCCGACCGACGCCGAGCGGGAGAGACTGGAGGGCGACGACCCGAGGCTCTTCGGAGCGGTGCCCGAGGTCGCGAGGATCGCGGCCGACGCGGGGGTCAGGACCATCGCGGTCGGCTGGCCCGGCGCGTGGCCGGTCGGCCCCGACGCGCCGACGGTCGTGGCGCCCTATTCGCCCGCGAGCGGCGCGCACGAAGCGTCCCTCGCGCCGGCGCTCTTCGGCTCGGGAGCCGGAGAGACCGCCTCGGACGCGCTCGCGGCCCGGATCGCCAGAGTCGTGGACGCGAACCTCTCGCGATACGCCGCCGGGTTCGGAGAGAAGATCCTCGATCCGTCACTGCCGGTCGACCGGAGGTGGTTCGACCACGTCCTGGCGGCCCGGTGGAGCTACCTCGCAGACTCGGTCGTCGCCGATCTGGCGGCGAGGCTCATCGCCGAGGAGGAGCCGCAGCTCTCGTTCGTCTACCTCGGCGGACTCGACGCCGTCGGGCATCGCTTCATCGCCCCGGCTTCGCCCGAGCTCTTCCACGACCTGCCGGCGTCGTTCGCCCGCTACGAGGACGTGCTCCCGAACTACTACGCGTTTGTCGACGAGACCGTGGAGAGGTTCCTGCGGCTCGCGGACGACAACACGATCTTCGTCGTCTGCTCGACGTACGGCACCCACCCGGTCTTCGACCTCCCCGGATACTCCGGCGGCCACGTGAACGGGCCTCCCGGCGTCCTCGTCGTGAGGGGGCAGGGGCTCGAGAGGAGCCACACGCCTTTTCGGCCCGCGACGATCGACTTCGCCCCGACGCTCCTCGCTCTCGTCGGAGCGCCGATCCCGACCGACATGGACGGACGTCTTCTGGTCGAGATGATGCCGCACGAGCACCTGGACAGGTTCCCTCCCGAGTACGCGACGGTTCCGGCGCGCAAGCCCTGGCCCGCGCTTCCATCGGGAATCGAGGAGATGGACCGGCTGGTCCAGGAGAGGCTTTCGAGACTCCGGGCGGAGCTGGCGCAGTAGCGGTGGCGAGCGCGGCCGAGAGTCCAGCCACACGACCGAGAACGAGAGAAGCCCCCGGCGAACATGGCCGGGGGCCTCTTCGTATGATCTGCTCGAGCGGCGCCGCTACTTCAGCAGGAGCATCCGACGCCGGAGTGTCTCCTCGTCGGCGACGAGGGTGTAGACGTAGACACCCGAGGGAACGACCCGTCCGGCATCGTCGCGGCCGTCCCAGCGCACCGCGTGAGTGCCGGCCTCCATGCGAGAGCCCGTGACGAGCCGCCTGACCACCCGGCCGCTGACGCCATAGATGGTGAGTGTCACGGAGGTCGCCGTCGGGAGTCCGAACCCGATCTCCGTCGACGGATTGAAGGGGTTGGGGAAGTTGCCATTGAGCACCAACGCGGTCGGGACAGGTTCGGCCTCGACGCCCGTCGCCGTCGCGGCCGCCGATGCCGACGGTTCGCTCTCGTTCCCGCTGAAGTCGAAGGCCGTCACGCGATACCACAGCTCCGGGACCGCGGGCAGATCGGTGTCCTCGAACAGCTCGTCCGTCGTGAAGCCGATCGGCTCGCTCGGCACGAAGTCCTCGACGGTATCGCGGTAGACCGCGTAGTAGTCGAGATCCTCTTCCTCGTTCGGATCCCACACGAGCGCGACGACACCGACGTCGCCATCCGCCATCAGACTGGTCGGAGCCTCAGGCGCGAGGTTGTCGACCGAGTACCCGCTGTCGGGCGGGGAATCGAAGTAGAGGAAGGGATCATCGGTCGCCGACCTCACGAGGAAGACCGACCAGCAGATTCCGGACTCGGCCGTCGAGTCGCAGAGCGTCGGAGAGACGTACTGGTAGACGGAGTCTCCGTGCGCCGGGATCATGGTGACGTAGTCCCACCCGTCCATCCGCGGGGATCCCGCCGGAGGCGCCACCGGAGTGGACGCCGCCAGCTCTTCGGAGTCGCGCGCTCGGCCGTCCTGACGGCGGTGCAGCTCGTACCCGGTGATGGCGAGGAGATTGCCGGGAGTGTCCAAGGGCGACTTCGCCCACCTGACCCTCGCGAATCTCCCCTGGTCGTCCGGGACGTCGATGACGCTCAGGATCGTGGCGTCCCCGCAGTCGTCGCAGTCGACACCGAGAGCACCGATCTGGCCGCACCCGGGGTTGTTCCCCTCGGCACACGATGAGCCCACGCACAGCGTAAAGTCGCCGTTCTCGTGGTCGCAGAACAGCGGGTCGACGGAGATGTTCCCGTTGACTCCGTACTGGCCGGATGTGCACTCGCCCCAGTCGGGGCCGGCGTTGCCGTACACGTCGCAGCAGATGAGCGTCGGGTTGCCGCCGGAGCACACGATCGGCTCACCACCGAAGTTGAACGCCACGATGGTGTTCTCTATGTCCGTGTCATCCCCGCCGCAGTCGATGGCGTTCGGGCTGTTGCCCACGAAGGTACACTGGGACACCGAGAAGGCACTGGTTACCGCCCCGCCCAATGTCGCCGAGTTCGCCCAGAAGACGCAGCCGTGCACAGTCGTGGGGTTGTAGAGCGCCCCCCCATACTCCGCCGTGTTCAGAGCGAACACGCAGTCACGCACGTTGTTTGCCAGGTCCACGGCCCCGCCGTTGCGGTCGGCGCTGTTCCCCAGGAAGGTGCACCGAACGAACCAGGAGGCTGTGGCCCCGATGGTACATGCCGCACCACCGTCGTTTCCGCTGGTGTTCCCCAGAAACGAACAGTCCTCGAAGTCCGGCGCCGTTCCGGAGATGTCGGCCCATACATACACGCCGCCGCCATCCTCCAGGACAGCACTGTTGCCGGTAAACGTGCAGCCACGGAAGCTGACGGGGCTGTAGTTGAGGTACGCTCCGCCTCCCCGCAGGAGCGCCTCGTTGTCGGAGAAGGTGCAGTCCTCGATCGTGAACCCCTCGACGAGAGCGCAGAAGATCCCGCCACCCTCGATTGCCCCGCTTCCTCTCATGATCGTGAAGCCCTGCAGAAGCTCTGGCGAGGCCGGGCCCTCCGCCCGGAAGACCGTGTCCTGGTCTTCGGCATCCACGATCGTCGACGGGGCTCCCGACTCGCTCATCACGAGTACGCCGTCCCGCAAGGTGATCGGGAACGACTCGCCGTTCGTCGACGTCGCGTAGGTCCCCGCCGCGACCAGTACTGTGTCGCCCGGCGCCGCCGCGTCGATCGCCGCCTGGATCGTCGCGTACTCGGCAGGGACCTCGTGCACCGGCCCGAACCAGCATTCGGCGCATCCACCACCGTAGACGCCGATCTGCAGGCACACGGGGTTGTTCTCCTCCGCACACGGAGAGTCTGCACAGAGCTCGAAGTCACCGATCTCTGCATCGCAGAAGAGGGGGTTCAGGGAGATGTTCCCGGTCACTCCATTCTGGCCCGATATGCTTCCCACCCAGTCACCTGCGGCGTTCCCGAACACGTCGCAGCAGGCCAGTGTCGCACTTCCGCCGCTATCCACGATGGGTTCGCCCTCGTTGAACGCCACGATGTCGCTGTACATGGCCACGTCGTCGCCGTTGCAGTCGAGGACGTTCGGGCTGTTGCCCACGAAGGTGCTCCGGTTCAACTGGAAGCCGCCGACCACAGCGCCGCCTGTTGCGAGCCCCACGTTCTCCCGGAAGAGGCACCTGTCCACGAACGAGGCGTCGTACACCGCGCCCCCCTCGATTGCCGCGTTCCCCCAGAACACGCAGTCGATCACGTCGCCCGGTTCGTACAGCGCTCCGCCGTTCCCGCCGGCAGTGTTCCACGCGAAGGTGCATCCCTCGAAAGACGGAAACTCGAAGCCGTTGAGCTTCGCCGCTCCGCCGTCCCCTGCAGCCGTGTTGTAGGAGATTGTGCAGTCTTCGAAGCTCGGCACCTCCCAGACTGCGCTGCTCCAGCAGCTTACACCGCCACCATCGCCGCTCTCGTTGAAGGTGATCGAGCAGTTATGAAACCCGACCGGGCTGCCTGAGACGTAAACTCCACCGCCCTCGGTGGGCGAGCTATTCGAGTCGAACGCGCAGTTCAGGACCGTGAGCGCTTCGACCGACTCGCATCTGAGGCCGCCTCCGCGCAACATCGCGTTTCCCCCGGTGATCTTGAAGCCATTGAGCAGAACAGGCGACGTCAGGTACAGCGCTTCGAGTACTGTGGCCTGCCCCTCGGCATCCACGATCGTCGACAGGGCTCCCGACTCGCTCATCACCGTCTGTCCCTCGCGGAGCGTGATCGGGAACGACTCGCCGTTCGTGGAGGTAGCGTAGGTGCCGGCGGCGACGAGCACCGTGTCGCCCGGCGCCGCTGCGTCGATCGCCGCCTGGATCGTCGCGTACTCGCCGGGGACCTCATGGACAGGGCCTGTCCAGCAGCCCGCGCAGCCGACGCCGTAGAAGCCGATCTGCAGGCACGTGGGGTTGTTCTCCTCCGCGCACGGCGAGTCGGCACAGAGATAGAAGTCGCCAACCTCCGCGTCACAAAAGAGAGGATTCTGGGAGATGTTCCCGCTCACGCCGAGCTGACCGGCGATGCACCCGACCCAATCGCCGGCGGCGTTACCGTACACGTCGCTGCAGGAGAGCGTGGCGCTGCCGCCGGGAGGCACGATCGGCTCGCCCCCGTTGAACGCGAGGATGTCACTGTACATGGCCACGTCGTCGCCGTTGCAGAAGAGGACGTTCGGGATGTTGCCCACGAAGGTGCTCCGGTTCAGCTGGTAGCCGCCCACCACGGCCCCGCCCGTCAGCGTGGCCTCGTTCTCCCAGAACAGACATCTGTCAATGAACCAGGCGTCGTACACGGCACCACCCTCGACTGCGGTGTTCGCCCAGAACACGCAGTCGATCACGTCGCCCGGTTGATGCAGCGCTCCGCCGTTCCCGCCAGCGCTGTTTCCTGCGAAGGTGCACCCGTCGAAGGACGGAAACGCGAAGCCGTCGAGTTTGGCCGCGGCGCCGTCCCCTACTGCCGTGTTGTCGAAGAACGTGCAGTCCTCGAAGCTCGGCATGTCCGCTCCCGAGGTGCTCCAAGAGTACACACCGGCACCATTGTAGCTGTCGTTGTAGGAGATCGCGCAGTCGCGAAACGCGACCGGGCTGCTGCTGACGTAGACTCCACCCCCCTCGGTGGGCGAGCTGTTCGAATTGAACATGCAGTTCTCGACCGTGAGTGCGTCGACCGCCTCGCACTTGAGGCCGCCGCCTCGTATCATCGCGGCTCCCCCGGTGATCCTGAAGCCCTTGAGCAGAACGGGCGAGGTCAGGGTCATCGCTTCGAGGACCGTGTTCTGTCCCTCGGCGTCAACGGTCGTCGACAGGGCTCCCGACTCGCTCATCACCGTCTGTCCCTCGCGGAGCATGATCGGGAAGGTCTCGCCGTTCGTCGACGTCGCGTAGGTGCCGGCTGCCACGTACACGGTGTCCCCGATGGCTGCCGCGTTGATGGCTGCCTGGATCGTCGCGTACTCGGAAGGGACGTCGAAGCGGTGCGGGTTCGGATCGGTCGATTCGCAGTCCCCGGGCGGGGGATCCGTCCACACGCCTCCGTGTCCGGGCGGATCGAGCCGCACGCACCACGTGTCGACGGCGGCGAAGCAGTCGTTGACGTTCGCCCCGCTCAGGGCATGAGGCAGAACCTCGATGATGCCAGCGGGTCCCTGGAAGAGGTAGTCCACTTTTGCCGCGACCACGACTCCTCCGGCGTCTGGGAACACGCAGGACGGAGCGGAGATCGTCCAGCCGTCTCCCGTCTCCGGATCGCCCAGGTCGATGCCACCGAGGAGGTTCGTCTCGCCGAGCTTCAACCCGCCGAAGGTCCTGTTGAACCGGAACTCGGCGGCGGTCATCCCCCCGCCGGGACCGAAGTTCTCGAAGCAGACGTAGGCCGAGAAGAACTGGTTGGTCACCGGGTCGATTCGGTTCTCGCCGTTGTCGAACTCGATGAAGATGTTGATGTCGGGATTCTGGCCGGCCTGGATCACGCCGACAGCCACGAACATCGCGAGCAGCGCGAGCAGCAGTCGTCTCATCGTCCGTTTCCTCCGTCTGGTGTCCAGGGCGCGGCCGCTATCCCGCGCTCGCCTCGCCCGCGCGAGGCCCATCCATCCGGGCGCAGTGCCCGTTACTTGAGCAAGAGCATCCGACGCCTGAGCGTCTCCTCTTCGACGACGAGCGTGTAGACGTAGACGCCGGAGGGGACGATCCGTCCTGCGTCGTCACGGCCGTCCCACCGCACCGTGTGCGAGCCGGCTTCCGTGCGCGCGTCCTTGAGAAGTCGCCTGACCGCGCGCCCGCTGACGTCATAGACGGTGATCGTCACGGAGGTCGCGGCCGGGAGTCCGAACACGATCTCCGTCGACGGATTGAAGGGGTTGGGGAAGTTACCGTGGAGGACGAGCGTGGTCGGGAGAGGTTCGGCCTCGACGCCCGTCGCCGTCGCGCCTGCCGAGGCCGACGGCTCGCTCTCGTTCCCGCTGAAGTCGAAGGCCGTCACCCGGTACCACAGCTCCGGCGCCACCGGAGGGTTCGCGTCCTCGAACAGCTCGTCCGTCGTGTAGCCGATGGGCTCGGTCGGGACGAAGTTCTCGACCGTATCTCGGTAGACGGCGTAGTAGTCGAGGTCCTCCTCTTCGTTCGGATCCCACGAGAGCGCGACGACATCAACCCCACCTTCCGCCATCAGATTGGCTGGAGCCTCGGGCGCCAGGTTGTCGACCGAGTACCCGCTGTCCGGTGGCGAGTCGAAGAAGAGAAGCTGATCCTCCGTGGCCGCTCGCACGAGGAAGACGGACCAGCAGATGCCGAACTCGGCCGTCGAGTCGCAGAGTGTCGGAGAAACGTACTGGTAGAGCGAGTCCCCGTGCGCCGGTATGGTCGCGACGTAGTCCCATCCGCCGATGCGCAGCGAGCCTTCCGCGCTCGCAGACATGCGAGGCTCGGCCGGGCCGCGGGGCGCTCGCGGCGCGCGGGCGTCCTGTCGGCGGTGAAGCTCGTACCCCGTGATCTGATCGAACATCCCCGGGCCGTCGAAGCGGGATCTCCCCCAGCTGACACGCGCGAACCGGCCCTGGTCATTCGGGACGTCGAGGACGTTCAGGATCGACGTGATCCCGCACCCGGAGCAGCCCACGCCCAGCGCGCCGATCCGCCCCCCGTACTGGTTGTTGTCCGCCGCGCACGGGGAACTCTCGCAGAGCGTGAAGTCGCCGCCCTCCTCATCACAGAACAGAGGGTCGAAGGATATGTTCCCGCTCGACCAGTACTGGTCGGCTATGCACCCCACCCAGTCGCCCCCAGCGTTACCGTACACGTTGCAGCCGGTGAGCGTCGCGGGCCCGAAGGTACACGGGATCGCCGGTCCCCCCGTGTTGAACGCCACCAGCGAGCTGTCCACGAGGACCACCTCGGCCCCACTCGAGGTGTCGATGGCGCTGGGGTCGTTTCCCACGAACGTGCAGTTCTCGACGGAGGACGCGTTGCGGATCGCCCCGCCAAACTCGGCCCAGTTGCCCCAGAAGACCGAATCCCGCACCCAGCCTGCATGGTGCAACGCCCCGCCGAAGCCAGCGAAGTTGCCGATGAAGATACAAGAGCTCACCGAGCTCGGGATCTGCAGCGCTCCGCCTTCCCCCTCGGCGCTGTTTCCGACAAACGTGCACCCCACAAACGGAAACGCCCCATCCCCTTGGGATGCCCCAGCGCCTCCGGAGAAACCTGCCTCATTCCCGGTGAACGTGCAGCCTCCGAAGAGCGAGCGTTCCGAGGCGACATCGGACCACGCGTACGCGCCGCCGCCCGATTCGAAGAGAGCCTCGTTGTTGACGAACGCGCAATCCGAAAAGACGACCCGGGACTGGAACATGTATGCTCCTCCGCCGTGGTACCATGCACGGTTCTCAGAGAAGATGCAGTCCTCGACGAGGAAGTCGGCGACGTGGCTGCCGACGTCGTCGAGGTGGATGCCGCCTCCGTTGTCCGCCAGTCCCCAGGTGATCGTGAAGCCCTGGAGGAGACCCCGTAGAATCGTGTTCCCCCCATGGAAGACCGATGCCTGATCCTCGGCGTCCACGATCGTCGACTCGGCACCGGACGCGCTCATCACCAGAACACTGTCTGCGAGCGCGATCGGGAACACCTCCCCGTTCGTCGATGTCGCGTACGTACCAGCTGCCACGTACACCGTGTCCATGGGGGCCGCCGCGTCGATGGCTGCCTGGATCGTCTCGTACTCGGCCGGCACGTCGAAGCGGTGCGGATTGGGGTCGGTCGACGGGCAGTCCCCGGGCGGGGGATCCATCCACACCCCACCGTGCCCCGACGGATCGAGCCGGACGCACCACGTGTCGATGGCGGCGAAGCAGTCGTTGACGTTCGCCCCGTTCAGGGCATGAGGCAGGATCTCGATGATGCCGGCGGGTCCCAGGAAGATGTAGTCCACCTTCGCCGCGACCACGACTCCTCCAGGGTCCGGGAACACGCAGGACGGGGCCGTGATTGACCACCCGTCGCCTGTCTCCGGATCGCCCAGCTCGATGCCACCGAGGAGGTTCGTCTCGCCGAGCTTCATCCCGCCAAACGTCCTGTTGAACCGGAACTCGGCTCCGGTCATCCCGCCCCCGTCGCCGAAGTTCTCGAAGCAGACGTAGGCCGAGATCAGATCGTTCACTGCGGGATCGATCCGGTTCTCGCCGTTGTTGAACTCGATGAAGATGTTGATGTCGGGGTTCTGGCCGGCGTTCGCACCCACAGCAAGCGCCAGAACGAGGAGCATGGTCGCGAGCGGTCTCATCTCCACCTCCGGTTTCGGACGCACTGCGTCGCAGCGAGGGGCTCACGTGAGGTAGTGCTGCCGCGCGCAGACACGCTCCCTGGCAGGGAGCTTCGTGATTGGGTTGCAGTCGAATTGGACGATAGTATACTGCGTGCAGACTTTGATGTCAACTGCATACACGATGGAGGCGCTGAAGCCAGTCTTGTGGAAGATCCTCGATTGATAGCGCCCACGGCGGGAGGATGCTCGTGTCTCCGGCGAGGCCCTTCTCCTCCGGCGGGACACCGGGTGCCCGGGGGATCTCGACCCGATTGTCGTGTGGGCTACCCGAGTTCCTTCTCGAGCCTCTTCTTGAGCGCGGGGAGCACTTCGAAGACGTCGCCGACGATCCCGAAGGTCGCGGCCTTGAAGATCGGCGCGTCGGGGTCCTTGTTCACGGCGACGATGCACTTGGAGGACTGCATGCCTGCGAGGTGCTGCACGGCGCCCGAGATGCCGCAGGCGACGTAGAGCTTCGGCTGGACGGTCTTGCCGGTCTGACCCACCTGGTGCGAGTACGGAATCCACCCCGCGTCGACCGCCGCGCGCGACGCCCCGACGGCGCCGCCGAGCGTCTCGGCGAGCTCCTCCACGACCTTGAAGTTCTCGGGCCCCCCGAGGCCGCGGCCGCCGGAGACGATGATGTCGGCCTCGGCGATGTTCACGGTCTGCGTGAGGTCCTTCACGAACTCGACGAACGCCGAACGCGACGCGAGGAGGTCTGCGGTGACGGTCTTCTTCACGACCTCGCCCTTCCGGGTGGCGTCGGGCTCGAGCGCCGTCATGACTTTGTGCCGCACCGTCGCCATCTGGGGACGGTGGTCCGGGCAGACGATCGTGGCCATGATGTTTCCGCCGAACGCGGGGCGCGTCTGGAGCAGGAGACCCTTCTCGTCGTCGATCGCGAGGCCGGTGCAGTCGGCCGTGAGCCCCGAGCGCACCGAGATCGCGACCCGCGGAATGAGCGACCTCCCGGTCGACGTCGCGCCGGTGAGAACAATCTCGGGCTTGTGCTCGTCGATGAGCGAGGCGACGACGGCCGCGTAGGGCTCGTCGAGGTAGTGCGTAAGCGCGGGATCGTCGGCCACGTAGACCGTGTCGGCGCCGTGCGCGATGAGGTCGGGAGCGAGGTCCTCGACGCCGCTGCCGATCAGGATGGCCCCGAGCGTCGTTCCGAGCGTGTCGGCGAGCTCCCTCCCCTTGCCGAGAAGCTCGTACGAGACGCCGTGCATCTCGCCGCCGCGCTGCTCGGCCACGACCCAGACACCCCGGAAGTCGCCGATCGGCGCGCGCTCGTGCACGGCCTCGTGTCTCAGGATGATCGCGTCGAACTTGCACGGCTCGACGCACGCGCCGCAGAGCGTGCAGTTGTCCTTGATGACGGCGATGCCGTCCTGCATCTCGATGGCGTCGTAGAGACAGGCCTTGATGCAGAGCTCGCAGCCGACGCAGCGGTCCCTGATGACCTCGATACTGCTCAACGCCGCACTCCCTGGCCGATGGGGCCCGCCGTGGGGCCTGCCCCGGTGCCCGGCCCTCTTACGCCTCGCCCGTCAGGATCGAGACGAGCTCTTTCGCCAGCGACTCGACGGTCTCGTCGATCTCGCCCTCGAAGACGGTGCCGGATGCGCGCGGCTCCGGCGCGAAGATCCGGATGACCCGCGTGGGCGACCCGTCGAGCCCCAGCTCGGCAGGATCGACCTCGAGGTCGTCCTGTCCCCACACCGTGATCTCCGCCTTCTTTGCCTTCATCTTCCCCTTGAGTGAGGGAAGCCTGGGCTCGTTGAGCTCCTTCACGACGGTGAAGACGGCCGGGAGCGACACCGTGAGGACGTCGTGCCCGTCCTCCAGCATGCGCTCCGCCCGGGCCTTCCCGTCGGCGATCTCGAGCTTCTTCACGCAGGTGACCTGGGGCACGTCGAGGAACTGCGCGACGCCCGGCCCGACCTGCGCCGTGTCGCCGTCGATCGCCTGCTTGCCGCAGAGGATGACGTCGGGGACGCCGAGCTTCCGGATCCCGGCCGCGAGCGTGTACGAGGTCGACCAGGTGTCGGAGCCCGCGAACGCGCGGTCCGACAGGAGGATCGCGTCGTCGGCACCGAGCGCGATCGCCTCCCTGAGGGAGGTTTCGACCTGCGGCGGTCCCATCGACATGATCGTCACCGTCCCGTCGCCCGCCTCCTCGCGGATCTTGAGCGCCTCCTCGATCGCGTACATGTCGAACGGGTTCACGATCGACGGAACACCCTCGCGGACGAGGGTGTTCGTCTCCGGATCGATCCGGACGTCGGTGGTGTCGGGAACCTGTTTGATGAGAACGACGATCTTCATGCGTCCGTCCGTGAGTGAAGGGGGCGCCTCGGGCCGCCGCGCCGGGCAGCGCGGCGGTCGAGGGCCGGCGACTCCCCGCCGCTACTTCCCCCTCTTCTCCTTCGCGGCGCTCTCCTTGATGATCGACGAGGCGATGATCGAGCGCTGGATCTGGTTCGTGCCCTCGTAGATCTGGGTGATCTTCGCGTCGCGCATCATCTTCTCGACGGGGTACTCCTTCATGTAGCCGTAACCGCCCATGACCTGCACGGCGTCGGTCGTGACCTTCATGGCCACGTCGGAGGCGAAGACCTTGGCCATCGCCGAGATCTTGCCGATGTCCTTCTCGCCCGAGTCGACCATCCTCGCCGCCTCGTAGACGAGCGCCCGGGCCGCCTCGATCTGGGTCGCCATGTCGGCCAGCATGAACTGGAGCCCCTGGAACGACGCGACCGGCTGCCCGAACTGCTCGCGGTGCCGCGCGTACTTCACGGCCTCGTCGAAGGCGCCCTCGGCGATGCCGAGCGCCTGCGCCGCAACGCCGGGCCGCGATTTGTCGAAGGTGCGCATCGCGACTATGAACCCCATGCCCTCGCGACCGAGCAGGTTCTCCTTCGGCACGTGGACGTCCTGGAAGATCAACTCGCGGGTCGCCGACCCGCGGATCCCCATCTTGTTCTCCTTCTTGCCGAAGTCGAACCCGGGGGTTCCTTTCTCGACGATGAACGCCGAGATGCCGCGGATGCCGGTCCCCTTCTTCGTGCGCGCGATCACGGTGTAGATCTCGGCCTCGCCGCCGTTCGTGATCCACTGCTTCGTGCCGTTCAGGACGTACTCGTCCCCCTGAAGCTCCGCCCTGGTCTCGATGGCGCCGGCGTCGCTCCCCGCGTTCGCCTCGGTGAGCCCGAAGGCTGCGAGCTTCTCGCCCGCAGCGATCGGCGGCAGGTACTTCGCCTTCTGCTCGTCGTTCCCAAAGAGGAGGATCGGGTAGGCGCCGAGCGCCGAGGCGGCGAAGGCGAGCGCGATCCCGCCGCAGACCTTCGACAGCTCCTCGGTGGCGATGCACATCTCGGTGACGCCGCCCCCGAACCCGCCGTACTCCTCCGGGATGTAGACCCCGTAGATGTCCGAGTCGGCCATGACCTTGACGACGTCCCACGGGAAGTCGCCGGTCTCGTCGTACTCGGCGCGGACGGGGAGGATCTTCTCGCGGGCGATCTGCGCGCAGAGCTCCTTCAACATCTGCTGCTCTTCGGTCAGCCGCGAGCCCGCGGCTTCCTTCTCGGTGAGGGTCGAGCTCATTTCGCGCCCCCCTTCTTCCTTTGGCGCGGGCGCCGCCCGCGGCGGGAGCGCCGCGACCTGGACCGGCGTCGGCCGTTGTTCTCAGCCAGCAGGCCGAGCTTCGCAAGGGCGTTCCTCGCCGCCAGCTGCTCGGCTTCTTTCTTGTTCTTCCCTTCGCCCCGCCCGAGGGCGCGACCGCCGAGCCGGAGCTCGACGAAGAAGGTCCGCTCGTGCTCGGGACCCTTGGCGGAGACGACGCGGTACCGGGGTCTCGACCCCATCTTCTTCTGGGCGTGTTCCTGGACCATGCTCTTGTAGTTCTTGTACTCGTCGATCTCGAGCAGCTCGTCGATGCCCAGAAGCAGGTGCCTCTCGACGAACCCGCGGGCGGCCAGCAGTCCCGAGTCGAGATAGATCGCGCCGATCACGGCTTCGAAGGCGTCCGACAGGATCGAGGCCCTCATCGCGCCGCCGGAGAGCCGCTCGTTCTCCGAGAGCAGGATGTAGTCGCCGAGCGAGATCTCCTCCGCCCTCTTCATGAGGATCGGCTCGCTCACGACGAGCGACTTGATCTTAGTGAGCCTCCCCTCCTGCCTCTGCTCGAAGCGCGCGTAGAGGTGCTCGTTGACGAGGAGTCCCAGGACCGCATCGCCCAGAAACTCCATCCGCTCGTTCGACTCGCCCCTGTCCAGGGCGACGTCATGCACGTACGAACGGTGCATGAGCGCCTGGTTCAACAGACGCAGATCGAGAAACCGGACGCCAAGGAGATCGCAGAGCCGCCGAAGCGATCGCTGCCTCTCCCGCGGAATGCCGGAGTCGCGCTTCCTGAGCGCTTTGAGTCGCTGAATCAGACGATTGGTTTTGGCCATGGGCGCGTCGTCGCTACTCCTCGAACCGGCGGACGGCAAGAACTGCGTTGTGCCCTCCGAAACCGAACGAGTTCGTCAGCGCGAAGGTGACATTCGCTTCCCTGGCCTGGTTGGGAACGTAGTCGAGATCGCACTCAGGATCCGGCGTCTCGTAGTTGATCGTCGGCGGGATCACGGATTCCCTGGTGGCGAGGGCGGTGAAGATGAACTCGACACCGCCGGCCGCGCCGAGGAGGTGACCGGTCATCGACTTCGTCGACGAAACGGCCAGCTTCGCAACGTGGTCGCCAAAGACCGTCTTCAGTGCGGCGGTCTCGAACTTGTCGTTCAGGGGGGTCGACGTGCCGTGCGCGTTGACGTACTGGATGTCTTCGGGAGCGATCCCGGCGTCGGCGATCGCCGTCGCCATCGCCCTCGCGCCGCCCTCGCCGTCGGGCGCAGGCGCCGTGATATGGTGCGCGTCGGCGGTCGCCGCGTAGCCGACGACCTCCGCGTGTACCCGCGCGCCGCGGGCCTTCGCGCGCTCGAGCTCCTCGAGCACAACGATGCCGGCTCCCTCGCCCAGCACGAAGCCGTCACGGTCCGCGTCGAACGGCCTCGATGCCTTCTCGGGGTCGTCGTTCCTCGTGGAGATCGCCTTCATGTTGGCGAATCCCGCAAGGGCGATCGGACAGACGGCGGCTTCGGCTCCGCCGCTCACGACGACGTCGGCGTCGCCGCGCGCGATCGCGCGGAACGCCACGCCGATCGCGTGAGCGCCCGACGCGCAGGCGGAGACCGTGGCGAAGTTCGGCCCCTTGAGTCCGAGCTTGATCGAGATCGCACCCGACGGCATGTCCGCGATCATCATCGGGATGAAGAACGGGCTGACGCGACGCGGCCCTTTCTCCATGAGAATCGAATGCTGGGTCCCAAAGGTCTGGATCCCCCCTACTCCGGATCCGACGATCACACCGGTCGCTTCGGGATCGAAACCTCCCCCGTCGAAACCGGCGTCCTTCCAGGCCATCGTTCCAGCGGCCACCGCGTACTGCGTGCAGAGGTCCATCTTCCTGGCGTCCCTCTTGTCCATGAAGGCCTCGACGTCGAAGCCCTTCACCTCGCACGCGATGCGCACGAGGAAACCGGACGCGTCGAACGCCCGGACGGGACCGGCGCCGCTCTTGCCGGCCAGGAGGGACTCCCAGGTGCTCTCTACACTCATTCCGAGGGGACTCACTGCCCCCATGCCGGTGACCACCACTCTCCGAGACATTCCTGCCCTCTCCTGGCCCTTCCCTTCGTGGGAGGACCTTCCCCGCACGCGCCCTGTTCGATGCCGCGGCCGCCGCCGGCCGCGCCCGTGGGCCCGTCGGGGAATCGAATGAGGGCGGCCGCGGGCCCGACATCGTCGCGGGACCCCGGCCGCCCCAACCTGTGTGCTACGAAGCGGCCTCCACCTTCTTCTCGAGGTAGGTCACGATGTCGCCGACGGTCTTGAGGCCTTCCGCCTCGTCGGTGTCGTCCGCCGTGATGCCGAACTCGTCCTCGAGAGAGAAGAGAATGTCGGCCTGCTCGAGCGAGTCCGCCCCGAGGTCCTCGACGATCGACGCCTCAATCGTCACCTGCCCGGCGTCGATCTGGAGCTTCTCCGCTATGACCTGTCTCACCTTCTCTGTCACGTCTGCCATGTGAGGTTCTCCCCCTCGCTCTCTCCTGCACCCGGGACGGCCAAAACGCTACCAGACCATCCCTCCATCAATGTTGATCGTTTGACCGGTTATGTAGTTTCCCTCATCCGACGCGAGGAACGCAACCAGATTCGCGACGTCCTCGGGCGTTCCGAGCCTCCTCAAGAGGATCTTCGCGGCGAACTCCTCCTTCACCTTCTCCGAGAGTGACTCCGTCATCGCCGTCTCGATGAAGCCCGGCGCGACGGCGTTCGCCGTGATGCCGCGCGGTCCGAGCTCCCTCGCCACGGTCTTCGTAAGGGCGATGAGCCCCGCCTTCGAGGCCGCGTAGTTCGCCTGGCCGATGTTCCCCACCTGACCGATGATCGAGGAGATGTTGACGATCCTCCCGTACCTCTGGCTCATCATGCCCCGCGCCACGGCCCGGATGCAGTTGAAGGCGCCGGTGAGGTTCACCTGGAGCACGTGATCCCAGTCGGCCGGGGACATTCTGATGATGAGGTTGTCGCGCGTGACGCCCGCGTTATTCACCAAGACATCGATCCCGCCGAGATCCTCGGCCGCGGACTTCATGACCTCGGTCGCCTCTTCCGCGTCGGACACGTCGAGCCGATAGGCGAAAGCCGCTCCACCGGACTCGGCGATCTCGTGTGCGACCTCCTTCGCGCCCTTCTTGTTGATGTCGACCGCGGCGACGGCCGCGCCGAGCGAAGCGAGTTTGAGGGCGATCGCCTTTCCGATCCCCTGACCGCCGCCGGTGACGACGGCCTTTCTCCCTTCGAGGGTCATCGCTCCTCCCCTTCCTCCTTCGCGCTCGGACGAGCACCGCTCAGCCGGCCGCTATCGCGGCCGGAAGCTTGTCGATGTCGCCGATCCGCCCGGCGCTCACTGCTCTCACCTCGGGCTCGATCTTCCTCATGAGGCCGCGGAGCACGTTGCCCGGGCCGACCTCGACCATGAGCGAGGCCTTGCGGTTCACGAGGGCCCGCATGCAGTCGGCCCAGCGAACAGGTTTGACGATCTGCTGCGCGAGCCTCCGGCGGATCTCCTCCGGGTCTTCGATCGCCGTGCCCGTGACGTTCGAGACGAAGAAGCACTGCGGCTGCTCGAAGGTCGTGCGGTCGAGGAGCTCGGCGAGCCCCCGGCGCGCCGATTCCAGGAGCTCCGAGTGGAATGCGCCGCTGACGTTCAGCTGGATCACGCGCCTCGCCCCGCCGGTCGCCGCGAGATCCATCGCGCGCTTCACGGCCGCGACCTCTCCCGAGATCACGATCTGGGTCGGGGCGTTGAGGTTCGCAATCTGGACGACTCCGTCCAGGGCGGCCTCTTTGACGATCGGCTCGATCTGATCTTCCGTCAGGCCGATCACGGCGGCCATCGTGCCGGGGCGCTCGAGGCCTGCTTCGTACATCAGCCTGCCACGCTCGCGGACCGCGCGGACGGCGTCCTCGAGGGTCAGGCTCTTCGCCGCCACGAGCGCGCTGTACTCGCCGAGGCTGTGGCCGGCCGCGGCCCAGGGCTCGACGCCCCGCTCGACGAGGAGCGTGTGGGCGGCGACACTCGCCACAAGGAGCGCCGGCTGGGTGTTGACCGTCTTCTTGAGCTCCTCCTCCGGGCCGTCGAACGTGAGGCTCGCGAGGTCGAGGTCGATCGCCTCGGAGGCGCGCTCGTAGATCTCGCGGACGCTGCCCGAGTTCTCGTAGAGATCCTCGGCCATGCCCACGGCCTGCGAGCCCTGTCCCGGGAAGAGGAACGCTATCCGTTCCATGGCGGGAGACCTTTCGTGGCGGCGGCCCCGTGATCCGGGAGCCGCCCCGGGTGCTACCAGCGCATGAGCGCCGATCCCCACGTGAATCCGGAGCCGAAGGCGACCATCGCGATGAGCATCCCCTCCTTGAGCCTGCCCTCCTCCGCCGCTTCCGCGAGCGCGAGAGGAATCGAGGCCGCGGAGGTGTTGCCGTACTTCTGGATGTTGACGTAGACCTTCTCCATCGGCAAGCCGGCCCGCTCGGCGACGGCCTGGATGATGCGGATGTTCGCCTGGTGCGGGAACAGGAGGTCGAGGTCGTCTCCCGTGAGCCCCTGCCTCTCGAGGACCGTGACGACCGCGTCGCCCATCTCCTTGACGGCGTTCACGTAGACCTTGCGCCCCTGCATCTTGATGTAGTGGAGCCGCTCGTTCACGGTCTCGTGGGACGGGGGCCTCCTCGAACCGCCGCCCGGGAGCTTGATGTACTCGCTCAAGGACCCGTCGCAACGGAGGTAGTGGTCGATGATCCCGCGGGGAGGATCGCAGCCCTTGACGACGACCGCGCCGGCGCCGTCCCCGAACAGGACGCACGTGTTCCTGTCGGTCATGTCCGCGACCGTCGTCAGGGTCTCCGCGCCGATGACGAGGGCGGTCTCGACGGTGCCCGCCACGATGAACTGCAGCGCCTGCACGAGGGCGAAGATGAAGCCGCTACAGGCGGCGGCCACGTCGTAGGCGAACGCGTTCTTCGCGCCGATCGCGTGCTGCACGAGGCACGCCGTCGTCGGGAAGAGCGTGTCCGGGGTCGCGGTGGCGATGATGATGATGTCGATCTCTCCGGGATCGACGCCCGCGCTCGCAAGCGCCTTCCTGGCCGCCTCCGTGGCGAGGTCCGAAGTCGCCGTGTTCTCGTCGATGTATCGACGTTCCTTGATCCCGGTCATCTGCGTGATCCACTCGTCCGTGGTGTCGAGGAACTTCGAGAAGTCGTCGTTCGTCACCACCTTCGGAGGAACGGCCATGCCGAGCCCCGCGATGTAGGCTGTCTTCTTGCTATCGGCCATTCTGGGTCGCTGTCTCCTTGAGTCGGCTCACGATCTTCTCGTCGAGATCCGTATCGACGAAGCGTGCCGCCACCTTGACGGCGTTCATGATCGCCTTCGCCGAGGAACTCCCGTGAGCGATGATGACGACGCCGTTGACCCCGAGAAGGGGAGCGCCGCCGTACTCCGCGTAGTCGAACTCCCTCTTCAGGGCGGCGAGGCCGTCTCTGTCTCCACCGTCCCTGAGGACGCTCGTGATGATGTCGATGACGCCCTCGGTGAGCTTGAGCATGACGTTCCCGACGAACCCGTCGCAGACGACCACGTCGGCGCGGCCCCGCAGGAAGCTCCTGCCCTCGACGTTCCCGATGAAGTTGAGCGGGCTCTCGGAGAGGAGGCGGTAAGCCTCCTGCGTGAGCTCGCTCCCCTTGGTGCTCTCCTCGCCGATGTTCATGAGGGCCACGCGCGGCTTCTCGCGGCCCATCACGTACTGCACAAAGGCGTCGCCCATCAACGCGAACTCGAGAAGGTCGCTCGGGCGGCTGTCGATGCTGGCGCCGACGTCGAGAACGAGCGAGGGCTCCTCCACGGTCGGGAAGAGGCTCGCGATGGCCGGGCGCCGGACGCTCGAGAGCATCCCGAGCCCGAGAAGTGCCGACGCCACGGCGGCTCCGGTGTTGCCGGCGCTGACGAGCCCGTCGACCTCGCCCTGTCTGTGAAGCCCGGTCGCCACGACGATCGAGGAGTTGCGCTTCCTCCGCACGGCGTTCGCGGGGGACTCGCCCATCCCGATCACCTCGTCCGCGTGGACGACGGAGACGCCGACTCCATCGCGGTCGTGCTTCCTGAGCTCCTCCTCGATCAGGTCGGTCCGCCCGACCAGGACGACATCGACCCGCCCGCCGGACGCCCGCGCAGCGGCCAGTGCCCCCTCCACCTCGACGGCCGGCGCGTTATCCCCCCCCATCGCGTCCACCGCGATCCGAACCGGCTTCGTGGTCTCATCGGCGCCGCCTGCCTGGCGGCTTCCCGGGACACCCGGCACGCTATTCCTTCTCCTTCTCCCCGCTCACGATCTCGCGCCCGTTGTACGTTCCGCAGTGCGGGCAGACGCGGTGCGAGAGCTTGGGCTCGCCGCACGAAGGGCAGGCAGAAAATGAGGGACGAACCGCTTTCTTGTGCGTCCTTCGCTTTCTCCCCCTCGCCTTCGACGTCTTCTTCTTGGGAACTGCCATAGTGCCTCCGACGGTTCTAACGTGTGGCTCCTGGTCCGCAGAGACCCCCGCCGGGGTCCCTGCCCAAGGCTCGAAGGATGAGCATCATGGTAGAAACGGATGGGCCCCAAGTCAAGGTCGATCTCCCCCGCGCGCGACGACGTGCGGCGGGAGCCCGGCGTCCTCGGCGTAATGGGAGAGCCGGCCCTCCAGAGGATCGGCCCAGCGGGGATCGAACACGACGGCAGGCGTGCGAGGCTCCGGGACCGAGAGGTCCGCGCGCCCGGTTCCGGTCGCGAAGCGGTCCGGGTAGAGGGTCTCGCCCCCCCAGCGGAAGCCGTCGGCCGCACTGCCTCCGGCGTTGCCTGTGCCGTTCCAGGCAGCGCCGGCCTCCTTCGCCACCGCGATCGCGTCGGTCTCGACCGTCCCGAGTCCCAGGCCTACGGCCAGGGCGCCGAGCACCTCGAGGTTCGTGCGACCCGAGGGCGGCGCGAGGGGCCCGCCCACGCGCTGCACTCGCCGCTCGCTGTTCGTGAACGTCCCGGCCCGCTCGCCGAGCGAGGCGAGCGGCAGGACGGCGGCCGCGAGTGGCGTCGTCTCCGTCTCCCCGACGTCGAGGACGGCCAGGAAGTCGAGCTTCCCGAGGACGCGGCGGACCCGGTCCGGGTCGTCCGCTCCGGCCACCGGATCCTCCCCGACCACGAGGGCCGCGCGGACGCTCCCGTCTTCGATGGCTGCAAACAGCGCGGCGGCGTCGCCGACAGAAGGCGCCGGTACCGGCGCCCCGTGGAGCTTCCCGACGCGCGCGCGGGCATCGGCGGAGGTCGCGGGGGCGTGACCGGGCAGGAAGCGCGGGTCGAGACCCGCGTCGGTCAGACCCTGCCCGTTTGCCCGGGCCCTGAGGAAGAGGATCCCCGATCCTCCGCCCTCGGCGTGGCCCGAGAGGACCGCAAGCCCGACGGCGAGCGAGGCGTCGCGGCCGGCGGTCGCCGGCTCGAACGCCGTCCCCGTCGCGACCAGGACGGCCCGCGAGGCCGACGCGTAGGCCTCGGCCGCCGCAACGATCGCATCTGTGGTGTCGCCGCCCTTCACGACGGGCTCGCCCTCGGCGACCCTCCCGCCCTCGGAGATGGCCGCGACCGCGGCCTTGAACTCCTCCAGGTTGTCGACGCCCTGCGTCACCCTCGCCGGTCCGGCGAGTCCCTTCGAGGTGGCGTGCTCGATCATCGCCGCCAGCACGCTTCCGACGTCGGCGCGCCCGACACGGATCCAGACGTCGGCGAGCCTCGCCATCCTCGTCTCGTCGGGCGAGATCACGACGAGGCGCGCGCCGGCGGCGACCGCCTTCCGTATGGCGATCCCGGAGACGGTCTCCTCCTCGGCGATGTCCGAGTCGATGAGGAGGATCGTCTCGGCCGATCTCAGGTCGGCGTACGACGCCGTCGAAGCAGCGCGCCCGAACGCGCGAGAGAGCGCCTCGAAGACCGCCGACTCGCGGGCGAGGCCGAACGACGCGACGTTCGGCGTCCCGAGCCCGGCGCGGGCCAGCTGCTGGAGACGGTAGGCCTCCTCGTTCGTGAGCCCCGGCGAGCCGAAGACCGCCACGGCCCCGGGGCCGTGCTCGCGGGCGACCGCCATGAGGCGCTTCGACACGAGCCCGACCGCGTCGTCCCAGGAGGCCGCGGCCGGCTTTCCGTTCCTTTTCACGAGCGGGGAAGCGAGCCTCTCCCCGGCCGCGAGATGCCCGAACCGTCCGCGGACGCAGAGGTTGCCCTCGTTGATGCCCGCGTCGGGGGCGGGCTCGATCGTCGCCAGGCTGCCCTCCACGGTACGGAGCACGATCGCGCACCCCGTCCCGCAGAAGCTGCACGTCGACCGCGTCGCCTCGAGGGCCCACGGACCGGGCTTCGGAAGGTCGGCGACGGCCGAGATGGCGGCGGTCGGACAGCTCGTGACGCACTGCCCGCACGACTCGCAGGTCGTCCCCGCGAGCGCCTGTTCGAGAGCCGGCTTCATCTGCGTCTGGAAGCCCCTCCGGAAGAAACCGAGCGCGGCCGCGCCCTCCACCTCCTGGCAGATCCGGATGCAGCGCCCGCACAGGATGCACTTCTCGGGCTCGAGGCGGATGAACGGATGGCGCTCGTCGGCGGGATCCTCGACGACCTCGCCGCCGAAACGGTCGGACGAGGCGCCGTACTCGGCGGCGTACTCGCGGAGCTGGCACGTGAACGCTCCCACGCAGCCGCACTCGAGGCAGCGCGCCGCCTCCCTGCGGGCCTGCTCCTCGGTGTACCCGAGCTCGACCTCTTCGAAGATGCGGATCCTCTCCTCGACCCCGAGCTCAGGCATCCGCTCGCGCTCGCTCCTCTCGATCCCGACGAGCTGGCTCTCCGGGAACGAGTCCCATCGTTCCTTCGTGATGTTGAAGTAGGACGGCGGGACGTACTCGGTCTCGCCCGTGAGGTAACTGTGGATGGCCGCCGCGGCCTTGCCTCCGTCGGCGATCGCCTCGATGGCGGTCGCCGCTCCTCGGGCGACGTCGCCGCCGGAGTAGACGCGCTCGACCGAGGTGGCCCCGGTCGTCTCGTCGGCCACGATCGTTCCCCAGCGCGTGAGCTCGAGCTTGGCCTCGAGCGATTCCGGGTCGCTCTCGACGGTCTCGTGGATCGCGGAGAGGTCGGGTACCTGCCCGATGGCCGCGATCACGTTGTCGACCTCGAGCATGGCCTCGGAGCCCTCGACGGGAACCGGCCGCCTGCGGCCGCTCTCGTCGGGTTCCCCGAGTTCCATCCGGATGAACTCCATCCTCTCGCAGGCGCCCTCGCCTTCGATCCTGGTCGGGGCGGCGAGGAAGTGCATCTCGACGCCCTCCTCGAGCGCGGCCTCGACCTCGACGTCCCAGGCGGGCATCTCGGTGCGCGACCTCCGGTAGACGATCGTCACCTTCTCGGCGCCGAGCCGGAGGCTCGTCCTCGCGGCGTCGACCGCCGTGTTGCCGCCGCCGATGACGGCGACGTGCTTGCCGATCGCCACGTCCTCGCCGAGTCCCATCTTCTTCAGGAACTCCGTCCCGGCCCAGACGCCCTCGAGCTCCTCGCCGGGGACCTTCATCTTCCGGCTCCCCATCGCCCCGAGTCCGAGGAAGACGGCGTCGTACCCGTCGGCGAAGAGGTCGGCGAGCTTGAAGTCGCGGCCGAGGGCCTTGTTGTACTCGACGCGCACGCCGAGCGTGGTGATGAGACCGATCTCCGTGTCGAGCGTCTTCTTCGGAAGGCGGTACTCCGGGATGCCGTAGCGGAGCATGCCGCCGGCCGCAGGGAGCGCCTCCATGATCGTCACCTCGTGCCCCTTCTGGGCGAGGTAGTAGGCGGCGGTCAGGCTCCCCGGACCGGCCCCGACCATCGCCACGCGGCGGCCGGTCGAGGCGGCGGTCGTCGGGACGTAGGCGTCGTCGTGGCCGGCGTCCCAGTCGGCCGCGAAGCGCTTGAGATAGTCGATCCCGACCGGACCGTCGACGGCGTTCCTGCGACACTCCGACTCACAGGGCCGCGTGCAGACGCGACCGATCGAGAGCGGGAACGGATTGACCTCTTTGACGAGCTTCGCCGCCTCCCGGTACTTCCCCTGGGAGATGAGCGCGATGTATCCCTGGACGTCGACGCCGGCCGGGCACGCGGCCTTGCACGGCGCCACGCAGTCGCCCCGGTGGTTCGAGAGAAGGAGCTCGAGAGCCATCTTCCTGACGGCCCGGACGTCGTCCGTGTCGGTCCAGATCTTCATGCCGGGCGCCACCCGCGTGCCGCACGACGGGATGTACCTCTTCATTCCTTCGAGCTTGACCGCGCAGATCCAGCACGACGTGAAGGGTGGGAGCTGCGGATCGTCGCAGAGCGTCGGGATCTCGATCCCGTGCTGCCGCGCAGCCTCGAGGATCGTCGAGGCCGCATCGACCTCAACCTCTCGACCGTTCAGGGAGATCTTGATGAGCGCCAACTGAGAACCTCTTCCCAGATTCGTGCCCGCCCCCAGGTATCACGCCGATCCGCCCGCCGGGCCGACTGGAGGACATCCTAATCCACGGTGACAGCGTCGAACTTGCAGGCCCGCCTGCACGCGTCGCACTTCGTGCACAGGTCCTGGTCGATCGTGTGCAGCTCCCGTTTCTCGCCTGCGATCGCGCCCGTGGGACACACCTTGGTGCAGAGCGTGCAACCCGTGCACTTCTCCGCGTCGATGCCGTAGGTGATGAGAGCCTTGCATGCGTGCGCCGGGCAGCGCTTCTCCTTGACGTGCGCCTCGTACTCGTCCCTGAAGTACTTGAGGGTCGTCACCACGGGATTCGGGGCGCTCTGGCCCAGTCCGCAGAGCGACGACGCGATGATCTGCTCTCCGAGCTCCTCGAGGAGCTCGATGTCGCCCTCGCGCCCCTCCCCCCCGCAGATCCTCTCGAGCACCTCGAGCATCCGTTTCGTGCCGACGCGACAGAACGTGCACTTCCCGCAGCTCTCGTCCTGGGTGAAGTTGAGGAAGAAACGCGCGATGTCGACCATGCAGGTCGTGTCGTCCATGACGACCATCCCGCCCGATCCCATGATCGCGCCGGTCTTCGTCACGGACTCGTAGTCGACCGCGATGTCGATGAACTCGCGCGGGATGCAGCCGCCGGACGGGCCGCCGAGCTGCACGGCCTTGAAGTCGTGGCCCCCGGGTACGCCTCCGCCGACCTCGTCGATGACCTCGCGGAGCGTCATCCCCATCGGGACCTCCACGAGCCCGCCGCGCTCGATCTTGCCGGCCAGGGCGAAGACCTTCGTGCCCTTGCTGGTCTCGGTGCCGTGGCTCGCGTAGGCCTCGGCCCCGTTCGAGATGATCCAGGCGACGTTCGCGTAGGTCTCGACGTTGTTGATGTTCGACGGCTTCTTCCAGAGGCCCTCGGCGGCCGGGTAGGGCGGACGGATCCTGGGCATCCCCCGTCGCCCCTCGATCGACGCCATGAGCGCCGTCTCCTCACCGCAGACGAACGCGCCCGCGCCTTCCTTGATGTAGACGTCGAGCGAGAAGCCGCTCCCGAACACGTTCTCGCCGATGTACCCGCGCTCCCGCGCGTCCGTGATCGCGATGCCGAGGCGCTTCACGGCGAGCGGGTACTCCGCCCGCACGTAGAAGTAGCCCTCGTCCGCCCCGATCGCGTAGGCGGCTATCGCCAGACCCTCGAGGACGGAGTGCGGATCGCCCTCCAGGATGCTCCGGTCCATGAACGCGCCGGGATCGCCCTCGTCGGCGTTGACGATGACGTACTTCTTCCCGCCCGGCTGCTTCCTCGCGAGATCCCACTTCACGCCGGTCGGGAACCCGGCCCCGCCGCGTCCCCTGAGGCCCGAATCGGTGATCTCCTTGACGACCTCCTCGGGCTTCATCGACGTGACGGCCTTCTCGAGAGCCGCGTAGCCTCCGGCTTCGATGTACTCGTCGATCGACTCGGGATCGATCATCCCGGCGTTCCTGAGGACGAGCCTCACCTGCCGCGAGTAGTACGCCTCGTCGGGGAGATCCCTTCCCTCCGCCCGCACGAGCCACTCGTCGACCGGCGCGCCGCCGGCGATGTGCTCGTCGACGATGCGCTCGACCTGGTCCGCGGTGATGCCGCCGTAGGTGTGCCGCCCCGCTCCCGGCGCGTCGACATCGACGATCGGCTCGGAGTAGCACATCCCGATGCAACCGGTTCTTCTCAGGCGGACGTCCAAGCCGCGCTTCTCGATCTCTCTCTCGAAGGCGGCCATCACATCGGCGGCGCCCGCCGCGATGCCGCAGCTCGAGAGCCCGACCGTGACCGTCATCTGAGTGCCCCGATCCGCCACCGTGGTCTCCTCGCGCAAGCGCCACGCGCCCGCCGGCTCCGGGCCGGCACGGCGCGCGGCGCTCCTCCCCGCGCTAGTCTCCGTACTCCCTCACGATCCTGCGCGCCTCGTCGGGCGTCAGACGCCCGAACGAGTTCTCTTCTATCATGATCACCGGCGCCAGGCTGCAGCAGCCGATGCAGGCGACCGACTCGACGGTGAACTTCCCGTCGGCCGTCGTCTCGCCGTCCTCGACGCCGAGCTCCGAACAGACGGCCTCGGTGATCGCTCCCGCTCCCTGAACGTGACAGGCGGTACCGTGGCACACCTTGACGACGTACCTGCCCACGGGCTCGAGCCTGAACTGCGAGTAGAAGCTCGCGACGCCGAACACCTGCGCGGCGGGGACGCCGGCCTTCTCGCCGATCCGTTCCATCACCTCGGTCGGGAGGTATCCGATCCGCGACTGGACGTTCTGCAGAATCGGAATCAGGGCGCCCTTCGTGCCGGCGTACTTCGACGCGACCTCGTCGACGACAGCGAGCCGGTCCGCCGCGTCTTCACCACGAAGAGCCGTCTTCTCCATCTCCACTCCAGAACCCGCTCGTTCGCCCGGCTCGACGGGCAGTCAACCGACGACGGCCCTCGGGCAGTCGCCGAAGTAGAATCCCGATTCGCGCTCCACCCTCTCGGCGGAGTCGCACGCGTGAACCGCGTTCTGTTGCAGGTCCTTCCCGAAGCGCGCCCGGATCGTGCCCGGCTCTGCCTCGGACGGCTTGGTCGCCCCCAC
Organism: bacterium; assembly: GCA_025774245.1. Lineage (GTDB taxonomy): Bacteria > Joyebacterota > Joyebacteria > Joyebacterales > Joyebacteraceae > JALGVN01. The sequence continues at coordinate 34,299 of JALGWI010000001.1, read as the reverse complement.
GAGCCTCCTGAGCGCCGCGATGGCGTCCGGGGCGTTCAGGAGGATGCCGATCGAGACGCCCGACGTCATGAACTCCACGAGGGCCCCGAAGAACGGCTTCCCCACGTGAGCCTCGTAGAGGCCGGACGCCTCCTCGACGGTGAGTCGGCGCGATGCGACGCCGGCGATGGCGAAGCCCCCGTCCTCGAGCGCCGCGATGATCTCGCCGACCAGGCCGTCGGCGACGGCCCGTGGCTTGATCATGAGGAAGGTCGTTTCCATGTCACTTCCCTTCGAGGAACTGCCGCGCGGCCTGGCGCCCCACGTCGAGAGCGCTGTCGTTGATCTTCTCGGTGCCCTTCGGCACCCTCGCGAGGACTGCGGAACGGAGGCTGTCCCAGGTGACGGCCTGCGTCAACTCGGCGACGGCCCCGAGCGCCACGACGTTCGCGAAGAGCTTCCGACCGCACTCCTCGAGGGCGAGCATCGTGAACGGGATGGCGATGGCGTCGTCCCGTCCTGGCTCCTCCACCAGGTAGGAGTCGACCACGAGCATGCCTCCCGGCTGGAGCGAGCCGATGTACTCGTCGAGGGCCGGCTGGCTCATGGCGAGGAGCACGTTGACCTTCGTCGCCTTCGGGTAATCGATCTCCCCGTCGGAGATGACGACGTCGGTCTTGCTCTTCCCGCCTCGCGCCTCCGGACCGTAGCTCTGCGTCTGCACCGCGTTCTTCCCGTCGTAGACCGACGCCGCCTCGGCGAGGAGCTTGCCGGCCAGCATCAGTCCCTGGCCGCCGGCGCCCGAGAGGCGGATCTCGTACCTGCCCTTTGTTTCGCTCATGAGCTTTGGATACCTCGTGCGCGCCCCGGCGCCGTCGGGCCGGGGTCGGTGTCCGGACAGCCGCCGGTCCCGCCCGTCCCGCCGATGACCAGGCGCGCTACCCCTTTGCGTTCAGTCTCTCGGCCGTCTCGTCGAACGTCCGGATGATGCCCTTGACCCGTTCGATCGCTGCCGGATCAGAGGCCAGGCGCTTCGCCAGACCGTCGTAGGACTCGATGAACTCCGGGAGCTCCCGCTCGGTGATCACGCCGCGCGTGAACTTCCCCTCGAGCTCTTCCGGCGCCATCTCCTCCGCCGCCCCGACCGTGACCGAGCTCTCCTTCATCCATCTCAACATGTCGACGGGAGACGAGTACTTGTTGAGCCTCCCGTAGCTGGTGTAGCAGTTCGACACGGCCTCCACGACCGAGAAGCCCTTGTGACGAATCGCCCTCTCGATGAGCTTGTCGAGCTCCCTGGCGTGGTAGACCGACGACCGGGCCACGAAGGTCGCGCCCGCACCGACGGCCAGAGCCGCCACGTCGAAGGCGTGCTCGACGTTGCCGTACGGGGCGGTCGTCCCCTTCTTCCCGTGTGGCGTCGTCGGGGAGTACTGCCCCCCCGTCATGCCGTAGATCGAGTTGTTGGCGACGATCGCCGTCATGTCGATGTTCCGGCGGCAGGAGTGGATGAAGTGGTTGCCGCCGATCGCGAGCGCGTCGCCGTCTCCCATCGCGGCGATGACGGTGAGCGAGGGGGTGGCGAGCTTCACGCCGGTTGCGAACGCGAGCGCGCGGCCGTGCGTGGTGTGGAGCGTGTTGAAATCGACGTACGTGGGAAGGCGGCCGGTGCAGCCGATCCCCGACACCACCGCCACGTCGTTCTTCTCGCACCCGACGCGGGCGATGGCGCGTATCATCGCGCTCATCACGATGCCGAGGCCGCAGCCGCCGCACCAGACCGTCGGGAGCTTCTTGCTCGGTCGGAGGTAGGTCCGCGCCGTCTCGATGGCCTGGCTCATTTCCCCACCTCCCGCAGGACGAATTCGGTGATCTCGTCGGGCTCGAACAGGTGCCCGTCGATGCGACCCAGGTGCCGCACCGGAACGGTGCCTGCGATCGCCCGCTCGACCTCGATGATGAGCTGCCCGAGGTTCATCTCGGGCACGACGATGAGCTTGAGCCTTCCCGAGAGCTCCTTGAGGCGCTTCCGCGAGAATGGCCAGATCGTCTTCGCGCGGATCATCCCGGCTCGGACCCCCCGCTCCCTGAGCGCGCGAACGGAGGACTTCGCGACCCTCGCCGTTGATCCGTACGCGAAGAGGAGCACGTCGGCGTCGTCCGTCTCGAACTCCTCGAGGTCGGCGAGCTCGTCCGCCCTGTCCTCGATCTTGTCGACGATCCAGCGGATCTTGCGGTCGACCTCCTCCCCGACCATCGTCGGGAAGCCGTGCCGGTCGTGCGTGAGGCCCGTCACGTGGAACCTGTGGGCGCCGCCGAAGGCGCCCAGAGGAGCGACCTCGGTCCCGTCGCACTCGAACGGGCAGTAGTCCGTGGTGTCCGGATCGGGCGTGCGGCGCTCGACAACCTTGTAGGAGCTCCGTGGAGGCAGGACGACGGTCTCGCGCATGTGGCCGATGACCTCGTCCATGAGGAGGACCGTCGGCGTCCTGTACGCCTCCGCCAGATTGACGCAGTCGATCGTCATCGTGAAACACTCGAGGACGGTGGACGGCGCGAGAGCGATGATCGAATGATCGCCGTGCGTCCCCCAGCGGGTCTGCTGCACGTCACCCTGGGCAGGCTGCGTCGGAAGCCCCGTGGACGGTCCGGCCCGCTGCACGTTCACGATCACGCAGGGGATCTCGGCGATCGCGGCGAAGCCCAGGTTCTCCTGCATGAGTGAGAAGCCCGGACCGCTCGTGGCGGTCATCGACTTCGCTCCCGCGAGCGAGGCGCCGATGATCGAGGCGATCGAGGCGATCTCATCCTCCATCTGGATGAAACGCCCCCCGACGAGCGGGAGCGTCTGCGACAGGATCTCCGCGATCTCCGAGGACGGCGTGATCGGGTAGCCGCCGAAGAACGTCACTCCTGCCGCGAGAGCCCCGATAGCGCAGGCCTCGTTCCCCTGAATGACCTGCTTGCTGGTCTTGTTGTTCCCGGCCATGGCGTCGACCCCGTCCTAGGGTCTCGTCTCACCGCCCTTCTTCGAGTCGCTGCCTTCTGCGCCCGCGTCGGCGGCGGCCTTCGCCGCCGATCCTTTGCCTGCGCCTTCCGCCTTCGCGGCGGCCTTCTTCCGCTCCTTGTAGACCGTGATCGCCATGTCCGGACAGAGCATCTCACAGAGGTTGCAGGCGATACACTTCTCGGGATGCGCGACCACGGGGCAGCCGGCCTTGTCGGCCTCGAAGACGCCGACCGGGCAGAGCGCGTAGCAGATGCCGCAGGCCTTGCACCACTTGTCGTACACGAAGATCTCGACGTCGGGGTGCTCGCTCCTGTCGGGATAGCGCCACTTCCTGTCGGTAGCCCCGTCGGTTCCCTGCTTCGTCATCCTCACCTCCCGAGCGCGGCTCTGATGAGACCAGGAAGCTCGCTCGGACGATCGGCCACGGGTACGCCGGCCGCCGCCATCGCGTCCATCTTCTCCTGCGCCGTGCCCTTCCCGCCGGCGATGATGGCGCCGGCGTGGCCCATGCGCTTGCCCGGAGGAGCCGTGCGGCCCGCGATGAAGCTCACAACCGGCTTCGACATGTTCGCCTTGATGAAGTCGGCCGCCTGCTCCTCGTCGGTCCCTCCGATCTCTCCGATCAGAATGACCGCCTCGGTCTCGGGGTCCTTCTCGTACGCGTCGAGCGCGTCGATGAAGCTCGTGCCGATGATCGGATCGCCGCCGATGCCGATGACGGTCGACTGCCCGAACCCGTGACGCCCGAGCTGGTCGACGACCTCGTAGGTCAGCGTTCCGCTCCGCGACACGACGCCGATCCCGCCCTGCTCGTGGATCCGGCCGGGCATGATCCCGAGCTTGCACTTGCCGGGACTGATGATCCCGGGGCAGTTCGGTCCGATCATCCGCGTGCCGAGTTCCCCGAGCCTCTGGTAGATCTTCGACACCTCGAGCGTCGGGATTCCCTCGCTCACGCAGACGACGACCTTGACGCCCGCCTCGGCCGCCTCGATGACGGCCCCGGCGGCGAACTTCGCGGGAACGAAGAGGATCGAGGCGTTCGCCCCCGTGGCGTCGACGGCCTCCTTCGGGGTGTTGAAGACCGGGATCCCGTCCATCTCCTGCCCGCCCTTGCCCGGCGTCACGCCCGCGACGACCTTCGTCCCGTACTCGACCATGCTCCTCGTGTGAAACGCGCCGTCGCGGCCGGTCATCCCCTGTACGCAAACGCGCGTGTTCTCGTCGACGAAGATGCTCAAGCCTGCCTCCTTGCTACGCCGGCTGCTTCGCCAGCTCGACAGCCTTCTCGACCGCCTCGTCCATCGTGGTGGCGGAGACGAACTGGTGCTTGGCCAGGATCTTCCTGGCTTCGTCCTCGTTGGTCCCGGTCAGCCGCACCACGATCGGGATCTCGATCGACGTCTGCTCGAGCGCCTGCACGAGGCCTCTGGCCACGTCGTCGCAGCGCGTGATCCCGCCGAAGATGTTGATGAGGATCGACCTGACGTTCGGGTCGGACGTGATGATCTCGAGCGCGGTGACGACCTTGTCGGGACTCGAGCTTCCGCCGATGTCGAGGAAGTTCGCCGGCGCGCCGCCGTAGTGCTGGATGACGTCCATCGTGGTCATCGCCAGCCCGGCGCCGTTGACGAGGCACCCGACGTTGCCGTCGAGCTTGACGTAGGAGAGCCCCATCTCCCTCGCCTTCCTCACTTCGTCGGTCTCGCCCGCGGGATCGCGCATCTCGGCGATGTCGGGGTGGCGGTAGAGCGCGTTGTCGTCGATGTTCATCTTGGCGTCGACGGCCCACACCTCCCCGTCCGGCGTGACGACGAGCGGGTTGATCTCGGCCAGCGACGCGTCGCTCCCGATGAAGCCGTCGTAGAGCTTCGTGATGAACTCGGCGACCTTCGCGGCCACCTCGGGACGCGACTCGATCTTCGCGGCCAGGGTCGAGGCGTCGGCGGCGGAGAGGCCCTTCACCGGGTTGATGGCCAGCTTGTGGATCTTCTCGGGGGTCTCGTTCGCGACCTGCTCGATGTCGATCCCGCCCGCCTCGCTCACCATGTAGACGGGCTTCTTCGTCTGGCGGTCGACGATCATCCCGATGTAGTACTCCCGGTCGATATCGACGGCGTCCGAGATCATGATCTTCTCGACCGTGAGGCCCTTGATGTCCATTCCGAGGATGTTCGAGGCGTGAGCCTCGGCCTCATCCGCGGTCTTGGCGAGCTTCACGCCGCCGGCCTTCCCGCGCCCGCCGACGTGAACCTGCGCCTTGACGACCACCATCCTCCCGATGTCCTCGGCCGCCTTCCTGGCGTCCGCCGGCGTCGTCACGATCTCGAACCGCGGGATCGGGACGCCGTGGCGCATGAGGATCTCCTTCGCCTGATACTCGTGGATCTTCAATGGCGCCTCCCTCGATGGTCGCGCGCGTCGGGATTGCGCCGGCGGCGGCACTGCCTTCCCGCCCGCGCGTGCCCGATCAGAGCGCGTCCGAAAGAACGTCCTCGAGACTCGGGCCGCCGACGACCTCGAGCTCGTAGCTTACCCTCACACTCGGCTTCTTGATGTCGATGAGCTTGCGGAGGTCGATCGGCGTGCCGATGATCACGTAGTCGCAGTCGACGGCGTTGATGGTGGCCTCGAGGTCGGCCACCTGCTCCGGGCTGTAGCCGGCGGCCGGGAGGAGCGTACCGATCGACGGATACTTCTCGTACATCTCCGCGATCTTCCCGGTGGCGTGCTCCCTCGCGTCGACCGGAACGGCCCCGGCGGCGAGCGCCCCGACGGTGCCCGCGCCGATCTTCATGCCGCCGTGGGTCAGCGTCGGGCCGTCCTCGACGACGAGGACCTTCAGGCCCTTGAGGTCGACCTTCTCCTCGAAGGTGACCGGCGAGTGCGCATGGATGATCGCGGCGTCCGGGTTGACCGAAGCGATGTTCTTCTGAAGCTGCTCGATGTCTTCGAGTCTGGCCGTGTCCTCCTTATTGATGAGGACGACGTCGGCGCTCCTGAGGTTCTGCTCGCCCGGGTAGTACGTGAGCTCGTGGCCGACGCGGTGCGGGTCCACCACGACGATGAGGAGGTCGGGAACGTAGAAAGAGGCGTCGTTGTTCCCGCCGTCCCAGAGAACGACGTCGGCCTCCTTCTCCGCCTCCTCGAGGATGCGCTCGTAGTCGACGCCCGCGTACACGACGTTTCCGCGCGCGATGTGCGGCTCGTACTCCTCCATCTCCTCGATCGTGCACTTCTCGCGGATCATGTCGTCGTACTCGCCGAAGCGCTGCCAGATCTGATCCCTGAGGTCGCCGTACGGCATCGGGTGGCGGATGACGACCACGCGCTTCCCCTGCCCGGTGAGGATCTCCGCGACGCTCCGCGTCGTCTGACTCTTGCCGCAGCCGGTCCGGACGGCGCAGATCGAAACGACCGGCCGCTTCGACTTCACCATGGTCTCCTCAGCGCCGAGCAGGAGGAAGTGCGGCCCGAGAGCGTTCACCTGCGAAGCCTTGTGCATCACGTACTCGTGCGGCACGTCGCTGTAGGCGAAGACGACGTCGTCGATCTTGTGCTCGGCGATGAGAGCGGGGAGATCTTCTTCGGGGTGGATCGGGATGCCGTGCGGGTAGAGCGAGCCGGCGAGCTCAGCCGGGTACGCCCTTCCGGCGATGTCCGGAATCTGCGTCGCGGTGAAGGCGACGACCTCGTGCGACTGGCGGTCGCGGTAGACGAGATTGAAGTTGTGGAAGTCCCTCCCGGCCGCTCCCATGATCACGACACGTCGCCTCTGCATCCCTCCTCCTTTGAAGTCCACCTGGTGCATTCAGACGAGCCGGACGGACCTCGCCGTTTCGTCCGGGCTCTGCGCAAGAGAGCCCCCGTGATCACGCGCCTGGGGGCGCTGCCCAGCGGGGGATCCCCGGATCAAAGAGTGCGGGCGGTTTCCGACCACCGCCCCGAGTCAGCCAAGAAAGCTATGATAACTCATCCCGCCAAACGAGTCCAGCGAAAGAGTGAGGAGTTGATCAGGAAAGGCACCGCAGGGTGGGCGAAGCCTGCGAGCGGACCACGGACCGCGTCGACCCGACCGAGCGCGGGTCACGTCCGGCCGCGGCCTTCGTCTCGGATCCTCTCGATGATCGACCGCGTCGACCGTCCTTCGAGGGCCTCGACGGCGACGACCTTCCCGCCCCGGGCCTCGACGATGTCGGCCCCCACGATCGTCTCGCGCGTGTACCCCGCGCCCTTGACGATCACGTCCGGCTGGCAGGCCTGGACGAGCTCGTAGGGCGTCGGCTCGTCGAAGAGGCAGACGAGGTCGACCGCCGCCAGCGCGGCCAGGACGGCCGCCCGGTCCTCCTCCGGAACGATCGGCCGGCCGGGCCCCTTGAGTTCCCGCACCGAGCGGTCCGTGTTCACCCCGATGACGAGGACGTCACCCAGCTCCTTCGCCCTGGCGAGGTAGTGCACGTGGCCGCGATGGAGAATGTCGAAACACCCGTTCGTGAAGACGACCGTGAGACCCATGGTTCTGGCCCGCTCGCAGTCGTTCGCCAGCTCTTCCCGCGACACGATCCTACCCATGAACGGCGTCCTCCCCCTCCTCCGCGAACGAGCGCACGATCTCCTCGGGCACGACGGAGGCCGTGCCGATCTCGCGGATCACGACGCCCGCAGCGTGGTTGGAGACGATCGCCGCCTCCACCATGGTCGCGCCGGCGGCGAGCGCGACCGCGAGCGTGCTCACGACCGTGTCGCCGGCCCCGGTGACGTCGTAGACCTCTCGCGCCACCGTCGGGAGATAGACGAGATCTCCCCCCTTCATGAAGAGGGCCATCCCGTGCTCTCCCCGGGTGATGAGAACGCACTCCGCACCGAGCCGCTCCTGGAGCGCCCAACCGACCATCTCGAGCGACGCCTCGTCCGTGATCCTCGTGCCGGCCGCGTTCCCCGCCTCGATCTGGTTCGGCGTGATCGCCGTCACGCCGACGTAACTCAGGAAGTGGGATTCCTTCGGGTCGACGCAGACGATCTTCCCGCCGTCCCGAGCCGCCGAGACGGCAGCGGCGAGCGTCGACTCGGTGATGACGCCCTTTCCGTAGTCGGAGACGACGAGCGCATCGGCGGTCTCGAGCGCCGCGCGGAGCGCCTCGACGACCGCCGCGCGGTTCTCCTCCGGAAGGTCGACCGTCGACTCGCGGTCGGCGCGCACGACCTGCTGATTGTGGGCGATGATCCTCGTCTTGGTCGTCGTCGGCCGTCCGGGCACCCGGACGACGCCGCCGACGTCGACGCCCCTCTCTCCCAGGAGCGACACGAGCTGGTTCCCCGCGGCGTCCTCGCCGACCACGCCGATGAGCGCCGCCGACGCGCCGAGCGCAGCGACATTCTCGGCAACGTTCGCCGCGCCGCCGAACCGGACGCTGTCCCTCGTGACCTCAACGACCGGGACCGGAGCCTCCGGCGAGATGCGGGTGACCTGTCCCCAGACGTACCGGTCGAGCATCAGATCGCCCAGGATCGCTACCCTGAGCGAGGGGAACCTCCCGACGATTTCCGTGAGTCTCGACTGCTCGATCGTCGCCACGTTCGCACCTCCGTTGCAGCGTCGTAGCCGCGGGCACGTGAATGCTAGAGGATGGCCCCGAGGGAGTCAAGCCCGCGCGCGCTCCCGCCGACCGCCGGCGTGCGGTCTCCGGACAGCACGAAACGCGGCCGGCTCGCTGCTGCGAACCGGCCGCGGATGATCGTCGGAAGCTCGGTCGAGAGTGCGACGTCCCCGTCTACGCCTCCGTCAACTTGACAGGTTCGATCGTCCTTCTCTTCCTCGGCTTGCGCTTGGGATGCTTGGGCACGATGAGATCCGGGTAGGCGTTGTGGAGCGCCTGGATCGACGATCCGGAGAAACAGCCGGTCAGCATCCCCCCCAGTCCGTGCTCGCGGAACAGGTGGTACGTCACGTCCTGGAAGACGCGCTCCTTCTCAACACCCAGCGTCTCCTCGCAGAGCCAGCGCGTTGCGCGGCGCGCGTTCACGAGGCCCTGGTCGCCCTGCCAGAAGTTCTTCGGCACGTTGCGGAACTCCCAAGGATGGAATCTCCCCGGGTACGCGTTCTCGATGGCGCGGAAGAACGAACCGCGGAAACAGACCGACAGCATTCCGCGGAGGTTGTACTTGCCAAACGTCGTCGCCGAGATCCGCTGCGGAATCTCATCGACCGGCACGCCCTCGACAGTCTCGATCATCCACCGGGTCGCCTCGGCGGCGAGCTTGAAGCGGTCGGGGCCCTGCCACATACCCTTGACATTGAACTGCCACTTGTGGAATCGACCCGGGTACGCGTTGTCGATCGCTTTGTACGGTGACCAGTCGAAACAACTTCCCAACATCCAGGTCAGACCATTCTCATAGAAGAGCTTCTTGTGGATCGCCCGAGGTATGTCCTCGACTCTGATCCCGAGTTTGTCCTCGAGGAGATACCGCGTGATGATCGCGGCGCGCACGCGCCCGGCTTCGCCACGGAAGAAGTTGTTCGGAAACCTCCGTCTGCGATTCGCGAACACGTCTTCATACACCTGGATCACAGCACTCCGATCCAGCTCGGTCGTCGTCCCGGAGGTGTCCAACTTCTTCAGCTCCGTAACCATAGCCCCTCCAGCCTACAGCTCGGACAACCGACAAAGCCGCATAATCTCAGAAGTTCCGCGTTGTCCTATCCCACAGTTCTTACCATGTGTCAATCATTCAAGCCCACAATATCATCTCCGCCGAAACCTGTCAAGCGAATAGTGCAGCAAAGCTGATAGCTCGTCGCTTCCCGGCGCGTGGCCCCCGGGCCTCCGTCGTGCGGGCCGATCGAGCTTGCGTTGCGTCCGACCACACTCGAGGCGCCGGTCCGTCGGTGACGGTCACGCGTCCCGACACCCTGCGATCTCCGAGCGAGTCCAACACGTGCACAACCGGCGCGGGACGTCAACCAGCGGGGCGCGAGCTGGAGAGATGAGAGGGAGGGAAGCTGCCCCGAGCGTGCGCTCCCGATGCGGCGGTCCGAGCGCCCGAACGGAGCGAACACACTGCGTCACGGACGGCGGCGCGACTGCACCGCTTCCGACGGGTGGCACGAAGCTTGCTAACCGCCGCCCCAATATTCACTTGACAACCCTCCCGGCCGCTCATATGTTTGCGCCGACTTGCTTGTGGCGGGGCGCGAGACGGACCGGTGCAGCGGAGGAGCGTATGCCCGAGCAGAAGAAGATCAACATCGAGCTTCGCGACGAAGAGGCCGAAGGCATCTACGCCAACTTCGCCGTCATCACCCACTCCCCCGCCGAGTTCGTCGTCGACTTCATCCGCGTGCTGCCCGGCGCCAAGAAGAGCCGGGTCCACGCCAGGGTCGTCATGGCCCCGCAGAACGCCAAGGCGCTCCTGAAGGCGCTCGAAGGGAACATCGCGAGGTACGAGGAGAAGCACGGAGAGATCAGCACGGCAGGCGAGAACCAGCCCGGGAAGCAGATAGGTTTCCAGTAGAGATCCGGCTCTGGCCGGAGAGCACGGAAAGGAGACTCGAACAGGGCGTGCCGACCGGAGGGGTCGGGCGGCTCGCACCAGACAACCGAGGATTTCTGGGGAAGATGGGGCGCGAGGCCCCGACCAGCCAGAAGGAGGTGAACACTGACGAGAACCGACCCGAACCCCGCCGGGGGTTCACGTTGGATGTTCGAATGGCAGACATGAACCAACCAGGAGGCACACGAATGAGACGCGGAATTCTGTTTGTGGTGGCCATAGCGCTGATCGTCGCCCTGGCGGCTCCCGCCAGCGCGTACGACGTCCTCTACACGCGCCGCACGGCGACGACTCACGCGGCCGGCACGTTCGGCCTCGACGCCACCTTCTACTACTTCATGGCGGACAAGGGGTACGACCACGAGGGCAGCAGCTACGACTTCGCGGACAACGGGAGCGGCACCCGGATCTGGGTGCCGATCGATCTCTACTACGCTTTCAACGACCAGTTCGAGCTCGGCGCTATCCCCGGATACCTCAGCGACTCGTACTCGCAGGACGGCGCCGATGACGTGTCGGGCTCCAGCCTGGGCGATCTCTGGACCTACGCGCGCTGGATGTTCATGCCTGAGCCGGCGGTCACCGCCCAGCTCGGCGTGAAGATCCCGTTGGGCGACAACGAGCCGGATGCGGGCGATCTTCCCACCGGGTCGGGCCAGTACGACGTCGACGTCGCGCTCCTGGCCGATTTCCCGGCGGGCCCCGGCATGTTCTACGGCTCGCTCGGCTACCGGTACAGAATGGCGAATGAGACGGACGTCGCCCGCGGGACGGAGAAGTACACTCCGGGAAGCGAAGTCCACTTCATGCTGGGGTACACGTACTACCTCAGCGAGGTGATGCAGCTCCGGTTCGATGCTGACGGCTACTTCGGGGGAGACGCGGACGAGGAGATCACGGCCCGCACGACCGTCGAGAACAGCGCCGAGAACGGCGTCTGGATCAACCCGGCCTTCGAGTACACCATGCAGAACGGCGTGCTCCGCCCTGTGGGGATTCGGTCTCTACGTCGGCTGGGGGAGCTAGCCCGGCCACGGCACGTTCCAGCACGAGCAGCATCGAAAGGGAGCCGTCGCGAGGCGGCTCCCTTCTCGTTGGTGCCGATCCTGCCCGGTGCGCGCGACCGTCCTGAATGACCGCTCATCGCATTCTCCCTTCACTTCCTTGCCTTCATTCCGCTAAGACTCAATCGGAGTGGGACGCCGTGGTGCGTCCCATGAGTAGGTCAGGCATTCGGTGGCGGAGCGGCGGGGCCCCTCGGAGCTCCGGGGGCCTGTCCCCTGTTTCGACGCCGGAGCAGAATGGAGGGAGACGATGAGAGCACCGTTCCTGGTCGTGTTCGTGGCCGTCCTGGTGGTCCTCCTGTCCTCGTCGGTCGCCCTGTCGGGCCCGCTCGACAAGGGCTCGCACGAGCTGTCCGGGAGGTTCACGTTCGATCGGACCTCGTACTCCCACAAGGACTACGACGACACGGCCGCCGAGACCGTGATCGAGTTCATGCCGAGCTACGGGTACTTCGTCGCCGACAACTGGGAGCTCGCGTTCGGCGTGCCGATCATCTATGCGAGCGACGACTTCTGGGGCGACTGGAGCCAGACGATCTACGGCGCGCAGTTCGGCGTGCTCTACCACTTCAACGGGGGCGGTACGACGGTGCCGTACGTCGGGGCCGGCCTCGGCCTCGCGAGCGCCAGCGACTCCGAGGACACCGAGTACGAGACGATGTGGGTTCTCCCGGCCCTCGTCGGTGGGCTCCGGGTGTTCTTCACCGACAGCGCCTGTCTCAACTTCGAGGCCTACTACTACCACCAGATGAACGGGCTCTTCGCGGAGGACATCACCGGGCACCAGATCGGACTCCGTGCCGGGTTCAGCGTGTTCCTGTAGGAGGACGAGCAGATTCGAGGCACCGGCGCCGGGCTACCGCCCGGCGTCGGTCGTTTCCGTGAGGGGCCGCGTCTTCCACCGGCGGTGCATCCAGAAGTACTGCTCCGGACGCTCCCGAATGAACCGTTCGAAGGCCGCCGTGTACCCCTGCGTGTAGGATTGAGCCGCCTCTTCGGGCGATGTGCCCTCGGGCGGGGGGGCAACAGGCGGGCAGATCACGAGCTCGTGCTTCGAGCGGCCGTGGCGAACGGCCAGTCCGGGGAGGAGCGGCGCGCCCGTCCGGGCCGCGAAGCGCCCGGGTCCGTAGGGCGTCGAGGCCGGGAGGCCGAGGAAGTCGACGAAGATCCCGTTCGTCCCGGCGTCCTGGTCTGAGAGCATGGCGACGATCCGGTTCCCGCGGAGGGCCCGGAGAATGCCCATGAGGCTTCCGGTCACCGGCACGATCCTGGCGCCGAACCGCGTGCGGAGCCGGTTCATGAGCCGATCGACCAGGATGTTGTGCTGCTCGCCGACGAGGAAGGTGACCGGGTAGCCCTGCGCGGCGAGCGTCGCGGCGACCTCCCAGTTTCCCAAGTGCCCGGCAACGAGGATCGCGCCCTTACCGCCGTCGAGCGCATCCCGGAGATGCTCGGCGCCCGTCAGTGTGATCGTCCTCTCGATCGCCCGCTCGTCGAGCCTCGTGAAGCGCCCGAACTCGAAGGTCAGCCGGCCGAAGTTCCTGTACGACTCCCTGGCGATCCGCTCGAGCTCCGCCTCCGAGTACTCGTCGCCGAAGATCCTCTCGAGGTGTCCGAGCACGACCTTCCGCCTGATGCCGAGCGAGAAGGCGGCGTCTCCGAGGCTCGCGCCGAGCTCTCTGGCCGCGCCCGCCGGGAGCGCGCAGATCACCCCCTGCGCGGCTCTGGTCGCTGCGTACTCCAGGCGATGGGCGAACGTGATCTTCCTCTCTTCGGACAACCCGTCTTCCTTCCTGCGATCGGGGCGCGGTCGGCGGTGAGCCGCCGGGTCCCGCTCGGCGTTCGTCAGGCGAACCTCCGGGCGAGCCACGAGAGGCGCACCCGCACCGCGTGCTCCGGGCAGACCTCGTGGCAGCACAGGCACTCCACGCAGGCCCGCCGGTCGACGAGCGGGATGCCGTCCTTCATCTCGATGGCGGTCACCGGACAGCTTCGCACACAGAGCGCGCAGTCCGTGCCGCGGCAGCCCCACTCGGCGGACATCTCCGGGTAGATCCAGATCCATGGCCTGAGGGCGCGGACGAGCGGGGCCGGCACGAGGTTCAGGAGCACCGTCCCGGGAAGCTCGAACCCATCGAGGTCGAACGATCCCGGGTCGGCGCCGACGATCTCGATGTCGGCGCGCCGAGCCGTCCCGAGGCCCTTCGCCGCCGCGACCTTCGTGACGGGCGCGCGGCCCTCGCGGATCCCGAGCATGCCCTCGAGGACGGAGTCGACCGCCACCGGGTCGGTCCCGGCGAGGATCGCGCCCACGTGCCTCGGCTTCCCACCGGAAGGCCCGTTCCCCTCCATCGCGAGGACGGCGTCGACCACGTTGATCGCGGGCCTGACGAGCGAGAAGACATCGACGACGTGCCTGCTGAATGCCTTCGGACGCGGGGCGTCGCTGTGGAGGCGGCCCTTCGCGAACCCGGGGATGGAGCCGTACATGTTCTTGATGGCGCCCGTCATGAGTGTGAGGACGTGGGTCTTGAGCTTCGCGACGTTGACGACGACGTCGGCCTCGACGACGGGGCGTGCGATCATGTAGGACCGAAGCTCGCCCCGCATCTCGACGGCTCCCGACGCCTCGAAGGAGACGAGCGGCACGCCGGTCCGCTCGTGGAGATCCTGCATGCCGGTGTTCTGCCAGACGCGCTCGACCCCGCGGATGGCTCCGCCGGGGCTGTCGCCGATCGTGGGCTCCCCGCCGGCCGCCCGGACGTGGTCCGCGAGGACCTCGAGGAGCGCCGGGTGCGTCGTGATCGCGCGCTCGGGGTCCTTCGCCGACAGGAGGTTCGGCTTCAGAAGGACCTTCTGGCCCGGCCGGACGAAGCTCCCCATCCCTCCGAACGGCTCGAGCACCTCGCGGATGGCTCGAGTGACCTCGGTCGGGTCGTAGCTCCCACACCGCGCGATCGCGACCCTGGGGCGATTCGTCGAGTCCACTTCCTATCTCCTCCTCCGCGCCGGTTTCGCGGGCCGGGTCCCCCTCGCCTCGCTCCGGCGGAGCGCGCTGCCCGCGACGTAGCGGCCTCCCGGACAGCCGCGCGCGAGATCCGCGATCTCGAGCTCCAGGAGCACCGCGAGGATCCGAGAGATCGGCTCCCCGGTCCGCCCCGCGAGCTCGTCCGGCGAGAGCGGCGTCAGGGTGAGGTGGCGCGTGACCGCCTCGCCGACGCTGCCTCCTGCCGGGTCGCGCGTGCCGTGCATCGCGGCGCCGGGCCTGCCCGACGGAGCGCCGTCCGCAGCGCCCCCGCGCGTGGAGCCGAACGGCCCCCACGCGTCGGTCAGCTCGTCGAGCACGTCGCCGATCCCCTCGACGAGCTTCGCCCCGGCCTTGATGAGGCCGTTGGGACCTCGCGACTGCGGCTCGTCGATCGGTCCCGGGACGGCGAAGACCTCACGTCCCTCCTCGAGGGCGCGGGCCGCCGTGATGAGGGCGCCGCTCCGCTCGGCCGCTTCGACCACGACGACGCCGATCGAGAGCCCGGCGACGATGCGGTTCCGCTGGGGGAAGTGCCCAGGTGCAGCGTCCCGCCCCATGCCGAACTCGGAGACGACCGCGCCCCTGGCGACGATCTCGTCCGCGAGCCCCGCGTTCTCCGGCGGATAGAGGCGATCGAGCCCGGAGCCGAGGACCGCGACGGTCGTTCCGCCGGCCTCGAGGGCGCCGCGGTGTGCCGCCGTGTCGATCCCGCGGGCGAGACCGCTCGCGACCGCGAGCCCCGCCCGCGCGAGGTCGCCGGCGAGTTCGCGGGCGACCGTCTTCCCCCTCGGCGTCGGAGCCCTGGTGCCGACGACGGCGATCATCGGCACGAGGTCCGCGAGCGTCCTCCCCTTCACGAAGAGCCCCACCGGGGCCCGCGGAATCTCGCCGAGGATGTCGGGGTAGTCGCTCTCGCCCGCCATCACGAACCGCGCTCCCGCGGCCCGCGCCCACGCGAGCTGCCGCGCGAGCGACTCCGGCCGGGCGCTCTCTCTGAGGGCGTTCCGGACCTTCGGCGGGATGTCGGCCCCGCCGGCAGCCGTCCCGCACGCCGCGGCGATCGTCCGCCGGTAGGTTCCAAACCGCCTGCGCAGCCTGCCGGCCGTCACCGGGCCGACACCGTTCGCCGTCGCAACGCAGACGGCCGCCTCACGTTCGCTCATTCGTCCCCCCTCCCCTCGCGGGGCCTCCCCACCCAACACACCCGTCCACCCGGCGGGACGCCGGTCAGCTAGTCCTCGAACTCCTTCAGCGCGCGCCAGATGGCGTGGCCCAGTTTCTCGAGACCACCACCGGTGAGCGCGGAGATCTCGAACACCTCTTCCCCTCCGTACTCGCGCGGCACGTCGGCCGCGTCGGGCACGAGATCCATCTTGTTGAGCGCGACGAGCCGCGGCTTGTCGGCAACACCTTCCCCGTACTGCCTGAGCTCGGCAAGGAGCGTCCGGTAGTCGGCGGCGGGATCGCCTCCCGACGCGTCCAGGACGACAACGAGCACGTTCGTTCTCTCGACGTGCTTGAGGAACCTGTGCCCGAGTCCCTTCCCTTCGTGCGCGCCCTCGATGAGGCCGGGGAGGTCGGCCATCACGTAGCTTCCCTCCATCGCGTACCGCACGAGACCGAGCACCGGCGAAAGCGTCGTGAACGGGAAGTCGGCAATCTTGGGCTTCGCGGACGACATTTTGGAGATGAGCGTCGACTTGCCGGCGTTCGGAAGACCGACGATCCCGACGTCTGCGAGGAGCTTGAGCTCGAGGTCGACGACGCACTTCTCCCCGTGCCGGCCGTCCTCCGCCCGGCGCGGCGCCTGGTCGACCGACGTCGCGAACCGCGCATTCCCGCGCCCGCCGCGCCCGCCCGCCGCCACCACGATCGAAGCACCCGGCTCGTCGAGGTCGGCCACGAGCTCTCTCGTGTCGTGGTCGCGGATGAGCGTGCCGACCGGAACCTTGAGCACGATGCTCTCCCCGTTCCTGCCGCGCTTCCCCGAGCCGCCGCCGTGCTGGCCCCGTTCCGCCTTGTAGTGTCGCCGGTAGTGGAAATCGAGGAGCGTGTAAAGCCCCCCGGCCGCGAGAATGGTGATGCTCCCGCCGTGGCCGCCGTCGCCTCCGTTCGGGCCGCCGCGCGGCACGTACTTCTCCCGCCGGAAGCTGACACAGCCGTCGCCGCCGTTGCCGGCCGCCAGCTCGATGGTCGCGCTGTCGATCAACATGTCGTTGGCTCCCGCGGGCTGTCGGCGCCCGCGTCGGGGCCGCCGTTGCGACCCCCGTCCGGCACCGCGTCGCGGCCCCCGTCCGGCACGCCGCCGGCGTCGGGAAGGCCTTCCCACCAGGGGTTCGGTCGTTCGGTCAGGATCTTCTCGGGGTTCATGAAGCCGGTGGGGTCGAACGCGCGCTTCACCTGCGCCGTCGCCGCCATGGCCCTTTCGTCGAACTCGAGCGAGAGGTGCTCGGCCTTGGTGATGCCGATCCCGTGCTCGCCGGAGAGCGTCCCGCCGCGGGAGAGCGCCGCCGCGAAGAGACGGGCCACCGCCTCCCGCGCCCGCATCATCTGCGACGGGTCCCCGCGGTCGACCATGACGTTGACGTGCAGATTGCCGTCACCGGCGTGGCCGAACGCGTGGATGGGCAGCTCGAGCGCGCCGCCGATCTCGTACATCGCCTTCACGAACGAGGGGATCGCGCTCCTCGGCACGGCGATGTCCTCGTTGATCTTGCCGCCGGCGAGCCGCGCCAGCGACGGGGAGATAGAGCGTCGCGTCTCCCATATCTCCTCGCGCTCCTTCTCGTCGGTCGCCTCGCGAAACGTCGACGCTCCGTTCGAGCGGACCAGCTCCTGGATCCTGCCGGCGCTCGCCTCGACCGCCTCGCGCGCCCCCTCCGTTTCGATGAGGAGCGCGCCCTCGGGAGCCGCGTCCGGCCGCGTCCCGGTCACGTACTCGACGGCGCAGGCGAGCGTCTCCCTGTCGAGGATCTCGAGCACCGAGACCGGGATGCCCGAGGCCGTGATGGAGGCGACGGCCCGGGCCGCGTCCTCGAGCGTCGCGAACTCGGCCCAGTACGTCGCCGTGATCTCGGGAAGATCGGAGAGCCTGAGCGCCACCGCCGTCATCACGGCCAGCGTCCCCTCGGACCCGACGAGGAGGGGGCCCGGGTCCCACCCGCCGACGGAGGGTCCCTCGAGGACCCCGGTCCGGACGACCGAGCCATCGTCGAGCACGAGCTCGAGGCCGGCCACGTAGTCGCGGGTCGTGCCGTAGAGAACGGTCCTTGGGCCTCCGGCCCCCTCGGCCACGTTCCCACCGATCGACGAGACGAGCAGGCTCGCGGGGTCCGGGGGGTAGAAGAGCCCGACCGTCTCGACCTCCTTCCGGAGGTCGTTGTTCACCACGCCGGGCTCGACGACCGCGATCCTGCGCCGGACGTCGACGGAGAGGATCCGGTTCATCTTCTCGACCGAGAGGGCGATGCCGCCGGCGACCGGCACGCTGCCGCCCGTGTACCCCGTGCCCGCGCCCCTCGGCACGACGGGAACGCCGGCCTCGTGCGCGATCCGGACGACGCCGACGACGTCGTCGGTCGACCGGGCCCACACGACGACGTCCGGGAGTCCCCGGAGGTCGGTGGCGTCGAACGAGTAGCAGATGCGCTCCTCGAGCGCCGCCGAGAGCGAGCCCCCGACCGCCTTCGAGAGCCGTCTCACGAGCCGCCGGTCGAGCCCGCCGGTCTTCTCCGGTGCTGTCATGCGAGTCTCTCGGCTGCCTGGGCGGCGGTGATCGCGACGAGATCGACGATGTCCTGCACGCTCGCTCCGCGCGAGAGATCGTTCACGGGTCTGGCGAGCCCCTGGAGGATGGGGCCGACGGCGCACGCGCGGCCGAGCCGTTGGACGAGCTTGTAGCCGATGTTTGCTGCGTCGAGATCGGGGAAGACGAGCACGTTCGCGCGCCCGGCGACGGGGCTCTCCGGCGCCTTCTTCGCGCCGATAGCCGGGAGGAGCGCCGCGTCGGCCTGGAGCTCCCCGTCGATCGCCAGATCGGGCGCCTTCTCCCGCGCGATCCGGGTGGCCTCGATCACCTTGTCGACGTCGGCGTGGCTCGCACTCCCCTTCGTGGAGAACGAGAGCATCGCCACCACGGGCTCGTCGCCGACGAGCACCCGGCGCGTCCGGGCGGCGGCGATCGCGATGTCGGCGAGCGCCTCGGCGCTCGGCTGCGGCACGACGGCGCAATCGGCGAAGACGAGCGTGCGCTCCGGCACATCGACGTCGTCCGGAACGACCATGAGGAAGGCGCTCGAGAGCGTCCTCGTCCCCTTCTCGAGACCGATGCAGTGGAGCGCCGCTCTCAGGACGTCCCTCGTAGCCGTCGCGGCCCCGGCGACGCAGCCGTCGGCCATGCCGTTTCTGAGCATGAGCGCCGCGAAGAAGATCGGATTCCTCGCGGACGCCATCGCCTCCTCCTCCGTCATCCCCTTGTGCGCGCGGAGCCCGTGGTACTCCTTCGCCATGTCGTCCAGGTGCCCCGACGTCTCGGGCTCCACCACCTCGAGACCGGACGCGTCGTCGCCGAGCCGACTCGCGAGCTTCTCGATCTCCCCGCGGTCTCCGAGGACGATCGGCGAGGCGAATCCCTCCCGCCGCACGCGGAGCGCCGCCTCCACGACCCGCTCGTCGAAACCCTCGGGCAGCACGATCCTCGCGCCGCCCGCTCTCGCTTTCTCTCGGATTCTCGTCAGTGCGTCCATCGCCCCTCTCTTGGTTTCGTGTCGGTTGATTCCGCGTGACGCTCCGGTGGCTGCCCTGGATCAGGCGCGGCCGCTCCTCTGCTTGAGAGCGGCGAAGACCGCCACTGGAACGAGCCCCTCGACGTTTCCCCCGAGCAGCGCGACCTCCTTCACGATCGTCGAGTCGAGATACGTGTACCGCTCGTTCGGCATGAGGAAGACGGTCTCGATCTCTGGGGCGAGCCGCCTGTTCATGAGCGCCATCTGGAACTCGTACTCGAAGTCCGACACCTCCCTCAGGCCCCGGATGATCGCCACGGCTCCGGCGCGCCGAACGGCGTCGACGAGGAGCCCCTCGAAAGACGTGACCTCGACGCCGTCGAGCTCGCGCACGGCCGCATCGATGAGCTCGATCCGCTCCCCGACGTTGAACATCGGGTCCTTCTCGCGCGCGGTGCCGACGACGACGATCAGCCGGTCGAAGAGCCTGAGCGCCCGCTCGATCAGATCGAGGTGCCCATTGGTGATGGGATCGAACGTCCCGGGATAGAGCGCCGTTCTCACGCTTCCTCCCTTGTGGGGGACTCACCGTCCCCGAGCCTGAGGAACGCGACCTCGGTGTCGCCGTATCGCTTCCGGCGCACGACGTCGAGCCTGCCGTACGAGTCCAGTACGTCCTCGCCGCGGCCGTGTTCGACGACGACGGTGGCCGAGGGCGCGAGGCCGTCCCACCGGCCCAGGAGCTCCAGGGCCTTCCCGGCGAGCCCGCTCGCGTAGGGCGGATCGACGAAGACGACGTCGAACGGACCTCCGGGAACGGCGCCTTCGAGCAGCCGCGTCGCATCGCCGCGAACGAGCCGGGACCGGTCACGGACGCCGAGCCGCTCCACGTTCGCCTCGACGACCCGGAGCACGCGCGGCTCGACCTCGACGAAGGTAGCTGCCTCGGCGTCCCTCGAGAGGCTCTCGAGCCCGAGCGCGCCCGAGCCCGCGAAGAGATCGAGGACCCTGGCCCCCGCGAGGATCGGGTCGAGGATGCCGAAGACCGACTCCCTCACCCGGTCGTACGTCGGTCGGACCGCGCAGGAATCCGGCGCGTCGACCCGCCGCCCCCTCAGCCGTCCGGCGATGATCCTCATCGACGCTCCGCCCGCGAGGAGCTACTCCTCCTCGCCCGTGTCCATGCCGTACCGCTGGAGCTTCCGGTAGAGCGTCGAGGGGTTGATCCCGAGGATCTCCGCGGCGCGCTTCTTCTTCCACCCGGTCTCCTCGAGCGTCTGAAGGAGATAACGCCGCTCGAGCTCCTCGAGCGTCAAGCCAGCCACACCGACGCCGCTTCCCCCGGTCCTCGCCTGATTCCTCATGCGCTCGGGGAAGATCGAGATGTTGAGGCTGTCCGCCGTGATCTCGGTGTCGTCGGCGAGGATCACCGCGCGCTCGATGATGTTCTCGAGCTCCCTCACGTTCCCGGGCCAGTCGTAGTCCGTCAGGATATCCATCGCCTCGTCGGACACCGTCCTCGCGCCCGAGGTGAATCGCCCGAGGAAGTGGTTCACCAGGCGGGGGATGTCGTCGCGACGTTCGCGGAGTGGGGGGATCGTGATCGGGATGACGTTCAGGCGATAGAAGAGGTCGGCCCTGAACCTGCCTTCCCTGATCGCCTTCTCGAGATCGGCGTTCGTCGCGGCGATGACCCTCACGTTCACCTTCGTCGGCTTCGTTCCGCCGACGGGAACGACCTCGCGCTCCTGAAGAACCCTCAGGAGCTTCACCTGGATCGCCGTCGAGGTCTCGCTCACCTCGTCCAGGAGGAAGGTCCCGCCCTCGGCGACGACCATGAGCCCGCGCTTGTCCCTGATGGCTCCGGTGAAGGAGCCCTTGACGTGTCCGAAAAGCTCGCTCTCCAGAAGCGTTTCCGGAAGGGCGCCGCAGTTGATCGAGACGAACCTCTTGTCCGCGCGAGCGCTCCGCGCGTGGATCGCCCGCGCGACGAGCTCCTTCCCCGTCCCGCTCTCGCCGTAGAGGAGGACCGTGCTCGAGGTCTTCGCTACGCGGTCGATCAGAGCGAAGACCAAGCGGATCCCCTCGCTCTCGCCGATCATCTCGCGCTCGCCCGGCCCGGCGGAGAGCGCCCGTTCGAGATCGACGTTCTCGTCGCGCAGGCGACGAACCTCGAGGGCGTTCCTCACGACCTGTTTGAGCTCCTCGTTCGAGACGGGCTTCAGGAGGTAGTAGAAGGCCCCGAGATTCAGAGCCTCGATCGCGGACTCCTGCGAGGCGTGGCCGGTGATGATGATGACCGGCAGCAGCGGGTCGCACTCCCTGAGGGCGCTCAGAATCTCCATGCCGCCCATGCCGGGCATCTGGATGTCCGTGATGACGGCGTCGAAGCTCTCCTGCGAGTCCAGCTTGAGCGCCTTCTTTCCGTCCGCCACCGCGCTGACCTCGTAGCCCTCGCGCTCGAGCATCATCGAGAGGTATTCCCGAGTGCTGTCCTCGTCGTCGACGATCAGAACCCTTCCGTGTGGCATTCGCTCTTCCTTCCCGGTCTCCTCCAGAGGTGGCCGCCGGTCTACGACCGGAGGTACACGACGAATCTGCTCCCCCGCCCGGGCTCGCTCGCTACGGCGATCCTCCCATCGTGGGACTTGACGATCTTGTCGACGATGGCCAGCCCGAGCCCCGTCCCCTCTTTCTTGGTCGTCTTGAAGGGCTGGAAGAACTCCTCGCGCATGTCCATGGATATGCCGCACCCCGTGTCCTCGATCAGGATCGCGATCTCGTAGTCCGGGCCTCCCTCGAGTCCCTTCGAGATGAAGTCGTTCCTCTCGACCACCGAGAGCCGTACCCGACCGTCGGCGTCGATCGCCTCGAGCGCGTTGATCGTGAGGTTCAGGAGCGCCCGCTTGAGCTGCTCCTCGTTCACCGTGCCGACGACGGGACCGGACGAGTCGACCTCGACCACTATCCTCTTCTCGTAGCTCGGGTGGTTCTTCGCGATCATCGCGACCTCGTCGACCAGCGAGTCGAGCCTCACGCTCCGGCGTTCCCCGGACTCCATCCTGCCGAACTGGAGAACGTCGTCGAGGAGGGCGTTCAGCCGGTCAGCCTCGCGCGAGACGAGGGTCACGAGCTTCCCCTCGTCGCCCTTGCCGCCGACGGTCTCGCTCAGAAGATCTATCGATCCCTTGATGGCGTTCAGCGGGTTTCTGATCTCGTGGGCGAGCCCCGCGGCGAACTCGCCGAGCGCCGCGAGCCGGTCCTCGTGTCGAAGTCGCTCTTCGAGCCGCCGCGCCTCCGTGAGGTCCTGGAAGATGGCGACCACGCCTCTCTCCTCTTCGCCGTCGGACATGAGGATCGAGGTCGAGAGACCTACGGGGACGTTGCCCCCGTGCGGCCGCCGGACGAAGAACTCCGCCCGGCGTTCCGGCTGACCGGCGTCGAGCGCGTGCGCGATCCTCTCGCAGAAGGCTGGAACCTCGGCGAACACCACGCGGTAGTCCCGCGCGTCGGGGTCCGGCTCCGGAATCCCGAGGATGCCGCGCCCCGCGCTGTTCATGTAGACGAGCTGCCCGTCTCTGTCGACGAGCACGAGACCGCTGTCGATGCTGTCGATGATGTTGTCGAGGCGAAGCTCCGCCGTCTCCAGGCGGGTACTGGTCTCGGCGAGCGCCCTCTCCCCCTCCCCGGCTCGCCGGGCGATGAAGGCCACGACGACCGATGCGAGGCCGAGGGAGACCAGGAGGATCGACGTCTCCGCGACCGTGGCCGAGGCCTCGGAGCTCATCCACGTCGTCGGACCGACGAACGTGAGCACGAGGTGCCCGACGGCCGAGGCCGCCGCGATCGCCATGCCGGACGCGGCGCCGAGCCTCGCGGACGCGAGAAGGACCGGAAGGAAGTAGAGAACCTTGAAGTGGCTGCCGAGGCCGCCGGAGTAGTGCGCGAGCACGGTGATGAGGACAACGTCGACGGCGAACTGGACACAAAGGAGAAGGTCGGAGAGCTTCCTCAACCTCGCCCACGCAAGGTAGATGCCGGTGAGGGCGGCGACGACGACGCCGAGCCAGATCACGGGGAGGCGCTCTTCGACGCCGGCGGCGCCGAAGAGCGCCACCACGACCATGACGACGGCCACGAGGAGCCTCGCCACGATGATCGAAGCCGTGCCGGGGAATCTCTTCGCTCTGCTATCGGGCATCCTCTCCCCCTCGCGAGACATCGGTGGGCGCGCCGGGCGCGGGCGGCCGATCATCGCGGGTCGTGTCGGAGACGCTCGCGAGTGGTCTGAGCCGCTCGAGCGTCTTCGGACCGATCCCGCTGACGTCGACGAGTTCGTCGACCGAGCCGAAACCTCCGCGCTCCGCCCTGAGCTTCACGATCGCCCGGGCCCTCGCGGGCCCGATCCCCGGAAGCGCCTCGAGCTCCACGGCGCTCGCCCGGTTGACGTCGACCGGGAGCTTCGGCGACGGCGCGGCCGCGACCACGTTCCCGGCGTCGACCGGCGGCGAGAGCTCCGGGGCGAGCGTCGGGTCGATCCTCCTGGCCACCAGAACGAGGGAACCGAGCACAACCGATGCCGCGACAAACATGACGACGATCCGCTCGTCCCTCGTGAAGAATCCCCCCATCCGCCCCTCCCGTCCCAGCTCGTACGAATCTAGTGTATTGCAAAACGCAATGCAAATGAATCCTTACACCGTGGGGATTTCTGTCGGGGCCTGGGAATGGCGGTTCCGGGGGCGCGGAGAGGGCGGGCCGGGGGCGTGGAGAGAGCGGGCAGGGGACGTGGAGAGGACGGTCCCGGGACGGCTGCCGGCGGCCGCCTCAGGAGCCGGCCTGGGGCCCGGCGCCGGGGACGTTCCCGCGGCCGGCCCTGCGGCTAGTTCCAGAAGTCCCAGGAGAATCCGGCCGAGATCGTCGTGTCGCCGAGCTTCCGCCAGGGCACGCGGGCCGACGCGGACCCGAAGATGTCGCGGACGGAGACGAACATCCGAGCCGGGCCGGCGGTGGCGACGACGGCGGCGTCCAGGGCCACAGAGGAGTCGTCGATCGTTCCGTCCCACGGACCGCGCGCGAGCCCCGTCTCGTAGCGCGCGGAGAGCTCCCACCTCGTGCGCAGGTAGTCGTTGAAGACCCACCAGGGCACCCAACCGGCCGCCCTGACGGTGGCGACCGGCACGGGCTCGAGCGCGTTGAGCGCGCCGTCGGGGTCGAGCCCCGTGAGATCGACGACGCAGTACCCGCCCCTTCCGGCGGACTCACCGAGAGCCGTCCACGCCGAGAGTCCCCCGCCCGTCTCGGCCGGCGCGTTCCCCGGCGCGATGACGTCCCCGTCGATCTCCGAGAGCGCGATCGGCGACCCGACCCGAACGGCCTCGGCGACGGCGCCCCAGCGTCCCCATCCGGCGTCCCGCCGGTATCCGGCGTGGACGACCGTCGCGATCTCGGGATCGAGGCCGTCCCTGCCGCGAACGAGGCGATCGACACCGTCGGCCGTCGGCATGGCGACGGAGGTCATCCGGCGTTCGAGGATGGTGGGATGTCTGCCGCCGAGGTCGGCGCCGAGCCACCAGGCCGACACGTCGCCCTCCGCCCTGAACGAGACGTTCGCCGTCGGGAAGGTCCTGCCGCCGAGGTAATCGAGGCCGGCGGCGAGAGCGAGCCGCCCGCTCGCGAGATCGAAGCCGGACGTGAACCCGCCGTCGATGCCGACCGTCTCGGAGCCGAGTTCGAGGAGGCTCCCGTTCGCATCCCTGCGCTCCACCCGCCAGCGCACGCCCTCGAGCCAGCCGAGGCCGAGCAAGACGATGCCGCGGACGCCGAGGCGCTGGCACCTGAGATCGCCGCCGTCCACGCCGGTCCGGCCGTCGGCGAGCCACGAGTCGGCGGAGAACACCTGAACGAGGCTTCGCCCGTCGGTCGCGCCGATCGAGATCTCGCTCCGGACGTAGTCGCGCTCCGTTCGGGGCACCGTCGAGCCCTCGAACGGGACGCCGCGCTCGAGCGTCGCGCGGATCCCCACGAAGTCGGCGCTCCAGCCTCCTCCGACGCCGATCGAGAAGCGCCCCCCCAGCGTCTGTATGTCGTAGTGCCCGCCCGGCGAGGGCGCCACGCCGTCGCTCTGGTCGTACGCCCCCTGGAGACCGATCCGGCCGTCCCCCGCGCGCATCCCGAACTCGACCCCGAGCACGCTCCAGTCGAACGATCCGATCCCGAGCGTCACGCGGGAGAACGGAACGTCCCCCGGCAGGCGGTGCGGCCAGACGCCGACCTCGAGGCCGGCGCCCGAGGGCGCGCTCCGCACGCCCTCGGCGGGGGAGATCGTCACCGCCTCGGCGACGTACGACGGCCAGAGCGAGAGGTCGCGTCCGCTCGGCGCGGACGGCGCGCCGCTCGCCACGACCGACGCCGCGAGGAGGTCCGTCCCTCCGTCGATCCAGTCGTCGAATCGCGAGCGCTCGAGGAGGATGCCGGTCAGCGTCGCGGGAAGCGCCCCGCGGGCCGCGGAGACGTGGTGGCCGGTCCAGCCGGATCCGACGAATCGGACACCGGGGCCGGTCGAGACGAGGAATCCGAGATCCTCGGAGCGGATCTGCCGGACGTCACCGGCGAACGGCAACGCCTCGGGAGCCGTCGGAGGCCGCGGCATGGACGGGGCCGTCCGCACGGGTGTGGGCCCGGCAACCTGCGCGAGGCTCTCCGGCGGTGCGGCCGCCGGGGAAGCGGCATCGGCGGGATCCGGCCGTTCCCCGCCCTTCGTCCGCGTCCCGTCCTGCGCGACGGCGGCGCCCGAGGCGACCAGGAGCGCCACCGCGAGCGTCACTGCCGCAAGGCCGCGGAAGAGCCCGGCAGAGCCGCCGACCGTCCCGGGAAGACCCGTCACCGAGCACCTCCCTGCGCGACCAGGCGCTTCGCCCTCGGGATCACGACGGGCGCCAGGACCGCGAAGATGACCGTGTTCGAGACCACGTGTACGAAGGAGAAGAACGCGTTCGAGACGATCGCCGCGATGACGCCCGTACGAAACTCGGGGCTCGCGATCGCGAGGCCCAGGATCACGACGCTCTGATAGATCGCCGCGAGCGCGAACCCGATCGCGCCCGCGGTGGCCGTCCTGGCCACACCGAGCGGGAACCGACCCTTCCCCGGGCCGTTCGCGTCCCAGAGGCGCGCCGTCGCGCCCCCGACCAGTCCCGTGAGCCCGGCTGCGATCACCTGCGCAACGAAGAGGGGCGGGAACCCGAGCCCGGAGCCGTACGGGTTGACGCCCGAGAAGATGCCCATCGCCAGAGCCCCGACGGCGGCTCCGCGCCACCGCCCGAGCACCGCCCCCGACACGAAGATCGTGAAGGTCAGGAGCTCGACGTTCGGGACCCCCACGAGGAGCAGGCCGAGAGCGACCGACAGGGCAACGAGGACCGCCGTGAGGGCGATCCTCGATCGGAAGATTGCGGGTCCGGTCGCGGGATCTCCGCCGCGGTCCCGGTCTCGCCCGCCGTCGGCGCCCCCGCCTCTAGTCGAGGCTGTCGCGGTCATTGCTCACGCGGTCCGGGGTCACGTCGTCGAGCTGCGTGTTGGCGGACCCGGGCTCCTCGAGGGGCTCGATATACTGCGAGATCTCGGCCCGGTCCTCCGGCGTCAGTCGGTTCCAGTTGCGTTGGACCTCCATGATGAGCGGCGTCCCGCACTTCGCCAGGACGTTGCTCTCGTACTCGGGAGGCACGCTCATCGGGTCGAACATCACGTAGACCTTGTAGAGCATGGCAGTCGAGTAGTCGACGTCGCCGGCGGCCATGGCCGCGTCGATGAGCGCGATCGAATCGAGACGACTCTCGTCGATCGGAGCAGGCGTCGCGCCCTCGACCGTCTCTTCCCCGGGAGGAGGCGTCTCCGCCGCGCAGCCGAGGAAGAGGGCGATCGCGGCAAGCGCGACAAGGGTTCTCGTGGTTCTCATCCTTCTCTCCACTTGGTGCGGCGGCCGCTTCGGAAGAGCGGCGGCGCTCCGGGTTCCCTACGGATCAGGTCACCTTGGCCAGGACGATCTGGAAGACCTCGTCGGCGCCGCGGTCGGCCTCGGTGGCCATGACGCCGAGCGCGGCGCCCGCCTTCTCCACGAATCCGCGGTGCTCGGAAGCATCGATCCAGCCCAGGTTGATCAGGACGTTCAGACGGGCCGCGTGGGCGCCGGCCCGCCCCATGAGCGCTGCGACGCCGGCGTCGGAGACGGCGTTCTTGTTCCCCTTCTCTGCGACGCCCTTCGACAGGCGGATGACGTCGACGCACTTCTCCATGACCGCGAGCGGCACCGTCGCCGCGTCGATGAGCGAGGCCTGCATCGCGGCCTTCCGCGCGGCCTTCTCCTCGTCGGTCTCCTTCGGGAGCTTCATCGCCTTCATCACCTTGCCGAAGGCGGCGGCGTCCTCCTCGATGAGCTGTGCCAGCTCGAGCCTCAGAGCTTCCGTCTTCTGGAGGGCGGCCTTCATGTCGTCCTCGACGTCCACGTACTTCTTCTTCCCAATGGTGAGGTTCGCGACCATCGAGGCCAGGGCAGCCCCCAGCGCTCCCGCGAGCGCGGCTACGCTGCCGCCGCCCGGCGTCGGCGAGTTGGACGCCAGCGCCTCCAGAAACCCGTTCAGATCCGCCATCAGGCCTCCTCGCCTTCGGCGAGCAGGTTCTCCAGAACCTGTTCGCTCTTGAAGTCCTCGAGCTGGAGATAGAAATCGGCGCAGGCGATGAGGGCCTCCGCCGGCACGAGGCCGACGATCTCGCTCCCGACGACGTTCACGCCGTACCTCGCGGCCTCGCGCTTCACGGTCTCGAAGACGCGGAAGAGCGGCGACCCCTTGTAGTTCACCATGTTGATCGACACCTGGACGATCCCGCGATCCTTGATCACGAACCCCATCGCCTTGACGTAGCGGAAGCCGCCGCGGGCGTGCCTGATCGAGTTCGCGATCCTCTTCGCGATCGAGACGTCGCTCGAGTCGAGGTTGATGTTGTAGGCGACGAGGAACGGCCGCGCCCCGATGGCGATCGCGCCGGCCGTCGGGTGGATCTTCTTCGGACCGTAGTCGGGGTCCTTCGCCGGATTCGTGCCGATCTCGTCCCGAAGCCCCTCGAACTGGCCTTTCCTGACCTTCGCGAGGTTCTCGCGCGCGGGTCTGGTCGCGGCGGCCTCGTAGAGGAAGACGGGGATCTCGAGCTCCCTGCCGACTCGCTCGCCCAGCTTCTGCGCCAGCTCGACGCAGTCGTCCATCGTGACGTCCTTGACGGGGACGAACGGGCAGACGTCGGTGGCGCCCATGCGCGGGTGCTCGCCCTCGTGCTTCGAGAGATCGAGGAGCTGGCTCGCCCGCTCGATGCCGCGGAACGCCCCCTCGAGGACCGCCTCCGGCCCTCCGATGATGGTCACGACGGCCCTGTTGTGGTCGGCGTCCATCTCCTTGTCAAGGAGCCTCACGCCGTCGACCGCCGTCATGGCGCCGACGATGTCATCGAGGGTCTTGGCGTCTCTCCCTTCGCTGAAATTCGGTACGCACTCAACGAGTTTCATCGCCCCCCCTTCCCGGTCGCGACGCGACGGGGAATCTCAGTGCGCGGGTGCCGGCCCGGGAGTCTTGCGGCCGTCCGGATGCCCCCGGACGACCCTCCCCCGCTTCACGACCGACGTCGCGAGGTTCACTCCATAGTGATACGGAATCGCCCGATGATCGTCAACCTCCCAGATGACGAGATCGCAGAGCTTGCCCGGGGCGAGCGTCCCGATCTCTCCGTCGAGACCGACGGCCGCGGCGGCGTTCACGGTCGCCGCCGTGATCGCCTCCGCCGGGGTCATCCTGAGCATCATCGACGCGAGCGACACGATGATCTGCATCGACTCGGTCATCGAACTCCCCGGGTTGCAGTCGGTGGCGAGCGCCACGGGGACTCCGGCCTCGATCATGGCCCGAGCCCTCGCGAACTCGGTCTTCCCGAGCGAGAGCGTCGTGCCCGGAAGGAGGACGGCAACGACGCCCGCCTCCGCGAGCTTGACGATCCCGTCGTCCGAGACGCAGACGAGGTGGTCGGCCGAGACGGCTCCGACCATGGCCGCCAGCTCGGCGCCGCCCGACGCGTGGAGCTCGTCGGCGTGGATCTTCGGGGCGAGGCCGGCGTCGACGCCCGCCAGGAGGATCCTCCGCGACTGCTCGAACGTGAAGACGCCCTCCTCGCAGAAGACGTCGCAGAACTTCGCGAGCCCCTCCCCCGCGACGGCCGGGATCATCTCGTCGGCCACGTGAACGACGTAGCCGTCGCGGTCGTCCCGCCACTCGTCGGGGAACTCGTGCGCCCCGAGGAAGGTCGGCACGACATCGACGTCGTGCGTGCGGGCGAGCGTGTCGATCACGCGAAGCGTCTTGAGCTCGGCCTCGAGGGAGAGCCCGTACCCGCTCTTGACCTCTGCCGTCGTCGTTCCGTGCGTGAGCATCCGGTCGAGGGTCGCTCTTCCGCGCGTGAGGAGGTCGTCCGCGCTTGCGGCGCGCAGGCTCCTGACGCTCGAGCGGATGCCTCCCCCGGCCTCGGCGATCTCCTCGTAGCTCTTCCCCTCGACGCGCATCGCGAACTCGTCCTCGCGGGTGCGCGCGAAGACCGCGTGTGTGTGCGGGTCGACGAACCCCGGCGTCACCACCGCGCCGCCGGCGTCGAGGACGAGCGTGTCCGGAGTCGACTCGATCGCCTCTGTGACCTCGCCCTCAGTGCCCACCGCGACGATGCGCCCGTCGACCGCCGCCACGGCGCCGCGCCGCACGATGGCGAGCTCCTTCTGAGCGGGGCCCGCTCGCGGCCCCGACGGGCCCTCGAGCGTGACCAGCTGTCCGATGTTCCGGACGATGAGATCGACCGCTGCCACCTGGAGCTTCCTCCCCTCGGGCGGAGTCGCGGGGGGCCTCACGCACGGCCGCACGCAGCCGCGGGGACGCGCCCCCCACCCGACGAATCAGTCGAGCATCGGGAGCTTGATTCCGTTCCTCGTCGCGAACTCCCTCGCGAGGTCGTACCCGGCGTCGGCGTGGCGCGCCACGCCGGTGCCCGGGTCGGTCGTAAGGACGCGCTCGAGCCGCTCGGCCGCCTCCTTCGTGCCGTCGGCGACGATCACCATTCCAGCGTGGAGCGACTTCCCGATCCCCACGCCGCCTCCGTGGTGGAACGAGATCCAGGTCGCTCCCCCGACGGCGTTCAGAAGCGCGTTCAGGATCGGCCAGTCCGCGATCGCGTCGCTCCCGTCGATCATGCCCTCGGTCTCGCGGTAGGGAGACGCGACCGACCCGCTGTCGAGGTGATCGCGCCCGATGACGATCGGAGCCGAGATCTCTCCACTTGCGACCATCGCGTTGATGGCGAGCCCGAACCGCGCGCGTTCGCCGTAGCCGAGCCAGCAGATCCTGGCGGGGAGGCCCTGGAAGTGCACCTTCTCGCGCGCCATCGTGATCCACCGCCTCAGGGGCTCGTCGTCGGGGAACTCCCTCAGGACGATCTCGTCGGTCTTGTAGATGTCCTCCGGATCGCCCGAGAGCGCCACCCACCTGAAGGGGCCCTTCCCCTCGCAGAAGAGCGGGCGGATGTACGCGGGCACGAAACCCGGGTAGTCGAAAGCGTCCTCGACGCCCGCGTCCTTCGCCTGCCCCCGGAGGTTGTTCCCGTAGTCGAACGCGATCGACCCGCGTCGCTTCATCTCGAGGATGGCGCGCACGTGGTCGGCCATCGAGGCCATCGACAGCTCGATGTAGCGGTCGGGGTCGCTCTCGCGGAGGGCGATCGCCTCCTCGAAGGTGATCCCGCCGGGCACGTATCCACTCAGGGCGTCGTGCGCCGAGGTCTGGTCGGTCACGACGTCCGGCGTCACTTTTCGCCGCACGAGCTCGGGGAGGACTTCTGCGCAGTTCCCGACGAGGCCGATCGAGAGAGCGCTCCTGCCGCGGACCGCGCCGTCGACCATGTCGAGCGCGGCGTCGAGGTCGTCGACCATGCGGTCGCAGTACCCGGCGTCGAGCCGCTTCCGGATCCTGTCCCGGTCGACCTCCACGCAGAGGCAGACGCCCTCGTTCATCGTCACCGCCATGGGCTGCGCGCCGCCCATGCCGCCCATGCCGCCCGTCAGCACGAGCCGCCCCGCCAGCGTGCCGCCGAAGTGCTGCCTGGCGAGCTCGGCGAGCGTCTCGTACGTCCCCTGCAGGATCCCCTGCGTCCCGATGTAGATCCAGCTTCCGGCCGTCATCTGCCCGTACATGATGAGGCCCTTCCGCTCGAGCTCGCGGAAGACCTCCCACGTCGCCCAGTCGCCGACGAGGTTGGAATTCGCGATGAGGACGCGGGGGGCGTCGCGGTGGGTGCGGAAGACCCCCACGGGCTTCCCCGACTGGACGAGGAGCGTCTCGTCGGCCTCGAGCTCCCGGAGCGAGCGCACGATCGCGTCGAACGCCTCCCAGCTCCTTGCGGCCTTGCCGCTCCCGCCGTAGACGACGAGCTCCCCCGGGATCTCGGCCACCTCGGGATCGAGGTTGTTCATGATCATCCGGAGGGCCGCCTCCTGGAGCCACCCCTTGCACGAGATGTCGTTCCCGCGGGGCGCCCTCACGGTCCTCTCCTTACTCGTCTCTCTCTCCATGTCGCATCACCTCCGGACGTCACGGCGTCCCCGCGGGAACGCCGACGCGCCACGTCACGGCACTTTCGATTCCTCGTGCGTCGTCTCGAGCGCGGAGAGAAGGTCCGCGTCACTGTCGACGATCAGGGCGTTCGTCGGGAGCTGCTCGAGGAGCCTCGCGCCGTACCGCTTCGTCTTGAGCCTGCTATCGAGGAAGACCACCGCTCCGGTGTCGGTCGTCGAACGGATGAGCCTGCCGAATCCCTGCCTGAGCCGGATCGCGGTCCGCGGCACCATGTACCTGTCGAACGAGCGCTCTCCGTCCGCCTCGTAGCGTTCGCAGTGCGCCGAGACGACCGGATCGTTCGGGACGGGGAACGGGAGCTTCACGATGACGAGCTGCTCGAGCGACCGGCCCGGGACGTCGACGCCCTCCCAGAAGCTGCTCGTCGCCAGGAGGACCGAGTCGACCTCGCGGGCGAACTGATCCAGGAGCGCCGACGCTCCGCCACCGTGCCCCTGCGCCATCACGAGCTTCCCCCTTGCGGTCAGCGGATCGCGGACGACCTTGAACACGGAGTCGAGCGACGACCGCGACGTGAAGAGGACGAGCGTCCCCCCCTGCGCCGGTGTCGCCAGCCTGACCACGAGCTCGCCGACGACCTGGTTGAAGCCCGCCGACGAAGGCGGCGGGAGGAAACCCGCCACGAGGGCGATCGCCTGTCTGCCGTAGTCGTACGGACTTCCGACATCGAGCGCGAGGACCTTCCAGTCGGGCAGGAGGTCGAGCCCAAGCCGTTCCATGAAGAACCCGAACGAGTCGTCGACCGTCAGGGTTGCGGAGGTCAGCACGATCGACTCGACGCGCGAGTACAGGAAGTCGTTCATCTTCGCTGCGACCGAGACCGGCGCGCTCCGAAGCTCGCACTCGAGCCCCTCCCGGAACGTGCGCACCTCGAGCCAGAAGACGCTCTCGCGGTCCGAGGCCGCCGAGACGTACTCGATGTCGGCCGCGAGCTCGCGCGCCCGCTCCGCGTGGTACGTGAGGCCCTGGTTGATCGAGTCGACCCGCTTGAGGTCGGTGTCGGCAACGAGGTTCGCGAGCGTGTCCGCGCCCGCAGCAACAGCCGCGAGCGCCTGCGTGGCCCCCTCGATCTCGCCGGCCAGGAGCGAGAACACCGAGTCCTCCTCGCCGTAGCGGAGCTTGCCGAACTCGACGGCCCGGCCGTCGTTCAGCTCCTCGTGCCGGCGCGAGAGCGCGCCGAAGAACGCCGCCGCGGCCGCCTGCGCCAGCACGGTGTCCTCGGCAAGCCTCCTGGCGGCCGCGCCGACCGCAGAGAGGATCCCGGCGTCGTCCTGGCCCTTGAGCTCGTCGAGGAGATCGGCGAGGTCGCCGCTCTCGACGCCGTCCTTGCGGTAGAGGCCGTCGAGGAGCGCCCGGGTCCGCCAGATGCTGGCGCGTCTGCCCAGGTGCTCGGTCGCGACGGACTCCAGATTGTGCGCCTCGTCGCAGACGAGGTACGAGTAGTCTCCGAGGATCCGCCCGCCCGCCTCGGTGTCGCTGAAGAGGAGCGAGTGGTTGACGACGACGACGTGGGCCGCCTGCGACGCCCGCCTGGCGTTCATGAGATAGCAGCGGTCGCTCGCCGGGCAGCGCTGGCCGAGGCACGGGCCGCCGTCCGCCGAGATCCGGTTCCAGAGGTACCCACGACGGCGGAAGGCGGCGTTCTCGCTGATGTCGCCGGACGCGGTCTCCTCCTCCCAGACGGCGATCGGAAGGAGCTCGGCCCGTTCCGACGGCGAGAGTCCCTTCGCGAGGATCTGGTGCCACCGCTCGATGCAGACGTAGTTCCCGCGCCCCTTGAGAAGCGCGACGCTGAAGTCGACGTCGAGGACGCGTTCCAGGAACGGCACGTCCTTCGTGAAGAGCTGTTCCTGGAGGTTCTTCGTGTTCGTCGAGACGATGACCCGCTCGCCGTTCGCGACGGCGAAGTGGATCGAGGGAACGAGGTAGGCGAGCGACTTCCCGACGCCCGTGCCGGCCTCGATGACGAGGTGAATCCCGGAGACGAGGGCGTCGCCGACGGCGCGCATCATCTGGAGCTGCTCGCGCCGCTCCTCGTAGCCCGAGAGCTCCGCGGCGATCGGCCCCGCGTCGTCGAAGAGCGACTCGATCTCGTCGAGATCGATCTCGACGCGCTCCTCGGACGGGAAGCGGGGGATCTCGATCCTCCGCGCGGTGTCGTACCGGAGGAGCCTCTCGCCCTTCTCCCCGTAGTCGGGGAGCGCGAACGGGTCGAGCCTGCCCTCCG